>JABCZC010000024.1 GCA_013289875.1 Acidobacteriota bacterium
TACCTGCTCAAGGTGTGTGTCGCCGAAGAATTCACCATCGAGCGCCACCGGCCCTTTGATCTCCGACAGCGTCACGTCGTCCACATGGCCATCCATGAAGGCATGCCCGTCCACCTGGTGCGCAGAAAAATCCCCATGGTTCATGCGCGCGTGCACATCGCCGCCAATGCTGTCGATCTTCACATCTCCATGACCCGAGGTCACATCCACGTTGCCTTTAAGGCCTTCGACCGTTACATCGCCGTGACCTGCATTGATAACCGCCAGTGACTTCTCGGGAAGCTGCAGGGTAAGATCGACGCGCGCTCCGTTGCGGCTGGGCACCGTGATCACCGCGCCTGAGGTGGACGTAACGATCTTCGGCTTCACATCATCGAACATCTTCTGCGCGTCCTTGTCCGACGAATGCACGATCTGGTGCGCCCGCAGGTGCATCTCCCCATCGGTCGATGTCGTCACCGTGACGTCGCCGCGAGGATTCTGGATATTCACGTTCGCGTTCGAGGGAATCTCCTGATCTATCTGGACGTCGTTGTCGTGCTCCTCACCCATCATTGAGAAGAAGTCATCCCCATCGTCGTTGAACTGGTGACTGAACGGCCCCCACCAGCGGCCTTCGTTCGAGCCCCATCCCACGCTGGCGAGCAGCAGAATCAGAAACACGATGCCGCCGACCGAACGCCGGCCCGCATACGGATTATTCCGGTCCCAGAAATACTCGCCGAGCGAAACCACGCCTACGCCAATCAGCAGGATGGGCCACCAGCGCGCATACCAGTTCCAAAACCCGGATACGCTCAGATGCCCCGTTTCGAGTAGCAGGGCGATGATGCCGATCATCAGCAGAATGCACGGGCCCACAATCGATGAGCGCCTGTAGCCGTACCAGTGTCTCCAGTATCGGCGCTGGGCGCGCATCTGGTCGCGCTGCGCTCGCGCAAAGTCGCGTGCCTGCCGTCGTGCATCCCGGTCAGAATACGGAGGTGGATAGGGTGGAGGATTGGCCGCCATGTTGCTACCTCCCCTCGCCGGAATCGTAACGGCGGTTTGGATCGGCGGGAAGATTTGGCGGCGATACTACAATGGACGATGAGCCGGGCGGTGTGGTTGCTACCGGTCCTACGCCCTGGGCTGCATACTGCCCCTGTGCGTATTGTCCCTGCGCCATCTGTTCCTGCTGCCACTGCGACCATGCCGCGCGCTCCGCAAGCTGGAGCACGCCCAGCACGATCAGATAAAGCGGCCAGCTCCTGCCGAAGGAGATGATGTCCCATTCGTTGAGCAGCGCCGTGATGCCGAAGACCAGGAGCATCGCTGGTCCCTTGATGCGATGGATAAATAGGTACGGGTTCATAGTGCACCTCCCGAGGGTGGCGCCGGAGGCGCCGGAGGCGCCGGAGGGGGAGGCGGGGGAGGAACTCCGCGTGTACGCCGATACAGCAGCCACGCGCCGAGGCCGATGATGAGGAACGGCCACGTGTGATGGAACCAGTCAAAGCCGAAGATGCCCAACGTGTTGAAGAGGAACAGCAGCCCCAATCCGATGAGCACAATCGCGCCGATCGGCTCACGACGCGGCATGGGCGCATAGGGATCGACTTCCGGAGGCACAGCGCCAACCGGAGGAATTGGCGGGACAGCCGTGTAAGGCGGATATTGGGTGGTGTAGTCGACGGGAGGGGCGTAACCTGCCGCAGGAGGCACGGGGGGAACGGGGTATGTCTGCGTCGCTGACGGCGTCACATTGGAGTTCGGAATGCCGAGCTTCGACCCGAGCTCATTCAGCCCGAACGGATCGGGCAGCGGCAGCCCATCGCGGCGAGCCTTGGCCGTTTCATACGCGTCGAAGACCTGGTACGCGATCCAGGCCGCGATAAACAACCCGAAGATTCCATGATTTTCCGTGATCCCGATGAGAACCACGAAGACCAACACATGCACCAACGCCTTTACGTACTGGCCGTTGTACATCGCGCCCACGCCTGGGATAAATCCAAGGCCCATCGCGACGCCAGGATTCGGACCACTGGGCGGAATCACGCCGCTCACCGCGTAATTCACTCCGCTGGCCGTCGTTCCAGAGGCCGTGTAGGCCCCTCCGCCCGGCGCGGCATAACCTCCACCGATCCCGAGTTTCGCCGCCAGGCATTGCTCACAATAAATCACACCGGAAACCGGCCGTACGCACTGGGCGCACAGGGCCTTTCCGCAATTCTGGCAGTATGCAGCTACAGCAATATCCGGATGGTTGACGCAATTCATGCCAAGCTCCTTTCTGCCTGGTCTCGTAGGAAAGCGACCAAAGTATCTACCTCTTCCTCTTCTTTTTCTTTGTTCCGGACCTCGCTGGCGCCCGGGCAGGACGCTACCGTTTTGCCGAACCTCGTTTTGCCAGACCACTCTTCGCTGGCCAGCACTTTTTTTCCAAAAATCACATCCGGCTGGGCAACGCTCGGTGCGGATTCGAGCTTCCCGCCGTTCTTATGCCCGTTACCTGGCGACGAGCTGGCCGGCGGAGTATTTTGCGGCGCGGGCGTCTCCTGTTTCGGCTGCGTGGTGGCGGGCCGCTGCGTTTCTTCGTCGCGGCGCAGTTCACGCATCTTGGATTCCACTTCGTACACAAAGCGCAGGTTGTCGTAGTAGCGCACCACCTGGCTCTTTGCGCCATAGAACTGCCGCGTAAGATTAGTTTCGAGGTTCGCCGGAGTCAGATCCGCCAGGCGCAGGCCGGTCAACCGCACTCCGGCTAGATTCAACGTCAGCGCGATCGAGAAAAAGGCCATAGCCGCCGTCATCATCAGGCGCGTATCCCACACAAATTTTCGCCGTGGAATGGCCAGCACATTGGGTCCAGCCGCGATCGGAGCTCCATACACGGCCAGCGGACGATCCGCTACCGCGCCACTTGTCCGGCTCAGAATGCGCTCCATCAGGTCGCCCGGCATCTCCGGCTCGATCTGCAGGAAGCTCATCCACTCCCGCCCCTGCCGGGATTGCGCCAGCAGCCCCGAGCACGCTGCGCAGTCATGGCTGTGCGCCTCAAAAGCCGCGCCATCGGCGGGCGGCATCACGCCGTCCAGAGCATCCGCCAACAGGGCTTCCCACTCCTCGCAGCGGAGTTCCCGTCCGGCGCGATGCGCGCCTTCGGGGCCCTTCGGCTGCTGTTCAAATGGATTGCGCTCTGACATCTAAACCACCTGTCCCTTGTTACGTTCGAGCAGCCTTGCCAGTTCCGCCCGACCCCGGCTGATACGCGATTTCACGGTACCTTCGGGTATGTGCAGAACCTGAGCTATCTCTTTGTAGTCCATGTCTTGTAAGTCACGAAGAATTACTGCTTCTCTCAACTCCGGTGAAATCTTTGTCAGTGCTTCCTGCACCATCCGGGCGATCTCTTTTTGCGCTGCGCGGTCATGTTGCGTCGGCCCCGTCGCCGCCAGCCGATCGGCCAGCGGAAGCTCCTCCGATTCGTCCCACCCTGCGTCCATCGAGTCTGTCACGCGCTGTTGTTTTGTTCTACGAAAATGATCGACCAGCAGATTACGCGCGAGTGTCGTCAGCCATGTCTGGAAGCTGCCACGGTTCAGATCAAAGGTTGTCAGATTTCCGTAAACCTTGATGAAAACGTCCTGGGTGAGGTCCTCAGCGTCATGCGGCGAGCCGGTAAAGCGGTAGCAAAGGGCGTAGATGCGGCGATGGTGCGCTTTCACCAGTTCGGCCCAGGCCACGGAATCGCCATCCAGGCACCGCTGTACGACGATCTGCCAGTCGGCTTCCAATACTCTCTCTGCTCCCCGTGCCTCTGCTTTGCCCTGCGCGCCAGTGTGCGACGCCCATCCCGATGCAGCACCCCGCTGCCCCGGCCCCGAGCCCAGCCGGTTGATCGCACCCGGGCCCGGCCCCTGCACCGAACCCGGATGCGTCTGAGACACAGGACGCAGTCCCGGAGTGATTGCTCCAGTCCTCGGCCGCGTCCGGATCACCCGGAACCCGTCCAGCTCCCACGTCATTGCCCCAGCACAACTCATGGCCATTCATACGCAAGTAACACGCCGCCGGTTCCGTGGGCGAGTCGGGCTGTTTCTTCAATGCAGTGAAGTGGCCAGAATACAGGAAAACCGAGAGGAGTATTCAGTCCTGCTCGTCAAGAGACGCGTCAGGCAGATGAAGCCGGAGGGATGATGATTGGGTTTCGAAAACAGAGCTCGGAGCGGCGTCTCCCCAAAATAGCGATCAGCCTATCTTGATTCCGTGTTCGCCGACGACGGTGAACACCTCGAGGAGATTGGTAGTCCCAAGAAGCTGCCGAACCTGTGCGCCAAGGTTGACGAGTTGCAAGGTGCAGCCAGCGGACCGGGCAGAAACGTACAGACGAACCAGCGTGCCCAGGCCCGTGCTGTCCATGCGGGTCAGATCGCTCAGATCCAGCACGATTCGTTTGGTATCCGGGATCAGTTGCCTGACGCGGATATAGAGAATATCGCTCACACCTGACATCAACTTGCCGTGGCATCGCACCACGGCAGAGTTGCCGGCACGGTCAATGTCAATCGTAAGGAGACTCGCCGCTTGGTCAGTCATCAGGACGTTGGTAGCTACGACTTCTGCGCCGTCACCGAAGTCACTGTGATGGTATCGCCATCGACGGTGCCTTTGATGGTCACGTTCTGGCCGGCCAGACCCTTGACAGCGTCATCTTCGCCTTTGAGCTTGTAGACCTTGCCGTCGCTAACCAGAACCGGAGCTGCGCCACGCGCGACGCAACCCTTGACGCACTTTGTGGCGGAAGCGCTGGGCGCGGCGTGCGATGCGCCGCACTGGTTCTCGCTGATAAAGCCATTAATCGCTTGTGCCGACTGGGCGGAGAGCACAGAGGCCGAGATGGCCAGAAGTAACGCGGCTGCCAGATTCTTGATAGACATGCGGAGACTCCTCATCGATTGCACCGGTTCGACCATACCACCGGACCATGAAGGCAGTCCAAGTCCGACACTTAGAAACTTTCCCCAGGTAAAAAACGAGCCGGTGGCTACCTGCCTCTCAGCCGCCCGCTTTACCAGCTGCTTACGTCTCCAGAAGGAAGTCCGGCGCCACCGTATTCTCATACAGCGAGTGGTCGCGCGTTACTACCGTCAGTCCGCTGGGAGTGACGAAATATTTCCGCTTGTCCTCACTCTGGTCGTATCCAATCACCGTGCCCTCCGGGAGCTGCACGTCCCTATCAATGATGGCTCGCCGGATGCGGCAATGCCGCCCGATATTCACATGCGAAAACACAATGCTCGAATCGAGTTCGGAATAGGAGTTGACCCGCACATCCTGCGACAGCACGCTGTTGCGCACCACTGAGCCGGAAACGATGCAGCCCGCCGACACGATGGAGTTGATCGCCATGCCCGTCCTTCCCGGCTCGCCGAATACGAACTTCGCCGGAGGATACTGCCGCACCCTGGTCCGGATAGGCCAGTTGCTGTCATAGAGATTGAAGACCGGCGACACAGACCCCACATCCATGTTGGCGTCGTAATACGCGTCCAGCGTGCCGACATCACGCCAATAGAGAGCCTGTTGCTTGTTCTCATCGACAAAGTTATAGGCACGCATCTTGTATTTGCCCAGAATATTCGGCAGGATATTGTGCCCAAAGTCGTGTTTCGACGAGGGGTCCTCTGCGTCCTGCATCAGCGCCGGCAGCAGCACATCCGTGTTGAAGAGGTAGATGCCCATCGAGACATCGACCATGTTGGGATTGAACGGCGACCGGATCTCCGTCGTCTTGGGCTTCTCCTTAAACCCGACAATGTCGCCGCTGCGGGCAACTTCCACCACGCCGAAGCTTGCCACCTCCGATGGATCGACCGGCAGCGTGGCCAGGGTCACATCCGCGCCCGATTCCTCATGCTGATCAAGCATCTTCCCGTAGTGCATCTTGTAGATGTGGTCGCCGGAGAGAATGAGCACGCGTTTGGGCTGCTCCGAACCGATTGAGTAGATGTTCTGGTAGACCGCGTCGGCCGTGCCCATGTACCAGTTCGCGCTCACCCGCTGCATGGGCGGAAGTATCTCGATGAATTCTCCCAGTTCCTGCGCGACAACGCTCGTCCAGCCCTCGCGAATATGGCGGTTCAGCGACAGTGCCTTGTACTGCGTGAGAATGTACACGTGACGCAGATCGGAGTTGATGCAGTTGGAAAGGGTTATGTCGATAATGCGGTAGTTGCCGCCGAAAGGAACCGCCGGCTTTGCCCGATCTCGCGTCAGCGGAAAAAGCCGCTCCCCTGCTCCCCCCGCCAGCAATACGCCGAGTGTGTCTCTCATTGCCCTGGTTGTACCTTCATCGCCTCTCCGCCTCCGAAGTCACAGCCGCAGAGACTTCGCGCTGCCCTCTCGCGGAGACGAGCGGATACTAACACAATAGGGCCGGCCAGAGCATGAAGTCCCCGCTATTTGTGCCCCTCGTGCTCTTCAATCGCGATACGAAGCGACTTTAGAAAGCTGAGATCCTGGGCCGTGAAAGTCTTATCCCCGCTCTGCTTCTCCGCATTCGAGGCTTCCAGCGCCGCCACGGGTTGCTGCTCCAGCTCATTCAGTCCAATCGTTGCCTCCAGCATCAACAACACATCGAACCCCTGCTTGCGAATGTCCTTCACCACTCCGGCGATGTGCTCCGACTCGGAAACGCTTTCATGGATTGCTTCGCCCAGCTGTTGCACCAGGTTGCGTAGTTTTTGGTTCAAGGATTCGCTCCGTTTCCGCCCCACTTTGTGCCAGGGCGCTTTTTTAGCAGGTTTGTCTTACATTACTTCTGATGTTCGACGGAGGCAATCCGAATCAGGACGCGACTGCTACACTTTTGTGTATGGAGCCGGACCGTTTTGGCCGAAAATTAGGCGTCGGTGTCCGTGTTGCCTCCGGCATGCTCCGCGACCGCGCCTCGCAAACCGCACATTCCATGCAGAAAGAAGCTCCTGTTTATGTGGAGCGAGCAGCCCAGCAAAGCGCTGAGCGAGGCCGCTCCGTCGCTCGCGGCGTGCGAAAATTCGGACAGGGTATCTGGGGACCCTTTGCCCACGCCAGCGGAGTTCTCTGGCTTGAAGTCACCGGCCTTTTCTTTGCCCTCTTCGGACTATTCTTCGCGCAAAGCGCCTACAAGCTGCGTCACGCCTGGTGGACCGGGGGCGAGCACACGCGCTTCATGCTCTATCTCGCCGTCACGGTCGTATTTTTCTACTTCACCTTCAGCTCGTTTTATCGCGCGCGCCAGAAGGAGAAGAAGCGAAAAGCACAGTAGCACCTCTAGCATTGTCATCCCGAGCGGAGCACGTCATGGCGTGTGCAGTCGGGGGACCTGCAGTTCGTCTCGTTTCACTCCGACTCGTTACAATACTCAGTTCCCATGCCCGCGCCGGATAAGCCTACCGAGAAATCCGTCTACACCGTTGCCGACCTCGCAAATTTTGATCCCGAGCGCGACCTCGGCTTCCCCGGCGAGTACCCGTTCACGCGCGGCATCCAGCCGACAATGTATCGCGGACGTCTCTGGACCATGCGCCAGTACGCCGGCATGGGAGATGCGGAAGAGTCCAATCGCCGTTACAAATTCCTCATCGCCAACGGGACGGCGGGACTGTCCGTCGCTTTCGACCTGCCCACGCAGATCGGCTATGACTCCGACGACCCCATGGCTCTCGGCGAAGTCGGTAAAGTGGGAGTTGCCATCGACTCCATCGAAGATATGGAGCGCCTCTTCGACGGCATCTCGCTCGATAAAATTTCTACCTCGATGACCATCAACGCGACTGCGAGCATTTTGCTTGCGCTCTACGTCGCCGTCGCCCGCCGCACCGGAGCCGACGTAAAGAAGCTCTCCGGCACCGTGCAGAACGACATCCTCAAGGAGTACATTGCACGCGGAACCTACATCTATCCCATTCGCGACGCCATGCGCATCATTACCGACATGTTCGCGTGGGCCAATGAGCACACGCCTGAGTGGAATCCCATCTCTATCTCCGGCTACCACATGCGCGAGGCAGGCTCGACCGCCGCGCAGGAGGTCGCCTTCACCCTCGGTAACGGCATCGCCTACGTGCAGGCCGCCGTCGACGCGGGCCTCGACATCGACCGCTTCGCGCCGCGATTGTCTTTCTTCTTCA
This sequence comes from Acidobacteriota bacterium, assembly GCA_013289875.1. Classification (GTDB taxonomy): domain Bacteria; phylum Acidobacteriota; class Terriglobia; order Terriglobales; family Acidobacteriaceae; genus Silvibacterium. The sequence continues at coordinate 8,157 of JABCZC010000024.1, forward strand.
ATGCGCACAACAATTTCTTCGAGGAGGTCGCCAAATTCCGCTGCGCGCGTCGCGTGTGGGCAAGCATCATGCGCGATCACTTCGGCGCGAAGAGTCCCCGCTCATGGATGTTGCGCTTCCACACTCAGACCGCAGGCTCAACGCTCACTGCGCAGCAGCCGGAGAACAACATCGTCCGCACCGCCATCCAGGCACTCTCCGCTGTGCTGGGAGGCACGCAGTCTCTGCATACAAATGGCTACGACGAAGCTCTCGCCCTGCCCACGGAAGAAGCCGCGCGCATCGCACTCAGGACACAACAAATCATCGCCACCGAGTCGGGAGTCGCCAATACCATCGATCCCTTCGCCGGCTCCTATTACGTGGAGAGCCTTACCAATGAAATCGAGCAGCAGGCCCGCGCCTACCTCGACCGCATCGACGACCTCGGAGGCATGCTGCGCGCCATCGAGCGAGGCTGGGTGCAGCAGGAGATCCAGAACGCCGCATATGAATACCAGCGCGCCGTCGACACTGGGGAAGCCATCGTCGTGGGCGTCAATCGCTTCACGCGTGACGAAGAACCGGACATCCCCATCCAGCGCATCGACGAATCTCTCGAACGCAGACAGGTCGAGCGCCTTCAGGCGCTGCGCGTGCGCCGCGACCACGCCCGCTGGCAGTCTTCACTGAATCTCATCCGCGACCACGCCCGTAGCGGAGCCAACCTGATGCCCGCAATCCTCGAAGCCGTCGAAAGTTACGCCACCGTCGGAGAAATCGCCGCCGCCATGCGGGAAGTCTTCGGCGAGTATCAGGAGTCGGTCGTGATTTAACTTCCGGTCGGCGCCGGTCCGAAAAGACCGTTCAACCTGACTATTCCTCGTTTTTTCATCGTCTTTTTTGAAGACTTTCCCGTCACCATCCTACGGAGTCCTCGATGGCTGGTTTTCGTGGGAAGGGACTTTATTTAAGCATTCGTGTGTCCGGAGTGCTCCTCGCACTGCTTTCCGGATTACCAGCCTTGGTTCGCGCACAATTCGCAACATCCGACCGGCTCAGCCAATCAGGTTTTTGGCCGACTCAGACAAGATATCCGCGCAATGAATACACTGGTGCCGCCGCATGCGCGGAGTGTCACAAATTGGTTTTCGAAAGAGCACAACAGACTTCCATGGCGCATAGCGCAATGCTTGCTGGCGAATCCTCCATTTTGAAATCAAATCCTGATCTTGGTTTCTCCAATGGGTCGTATCGCTATGACATTCGAACTACAGACGGCACAAGCATCTATTCGGTAATAAACGGAGTCACGCAACAGTCCGCACTCTTGGTCTGGGCCTTCGGGACCAGTCGCACAGCACAGTCCTATCTTTTCAGGAAGAAAGACGGCGAATTTCATGAAGCACGCGTGACATACTTCCGCTCACTGGCAGCCCTGGATTTTACGCCTGGCCGTGCGCTCGCTTCGGCTACGGATATCGCCATAGACGATGCTATGGATCGGCAGGTTGGGCGCGCCGAAGTTTATCGCTGCTTCGCCTGCCACACTACGGGTTCGCGCACGGGAGATGACTTCGATGAGACAAAGCTGATCCCTGGCGTAACCTGTGAGGCCTGTCATGGACCGGGCGGGCAGCATGTTGCCCAGATGGAGGTTGGAAATTCTTCGCCGGCAGACGCCGAAAATGGACCCGGCGCGATTTTTAATCCTAAGAAATTGACTCCGGAAGAATCGGTCGACTTTTGCGGATCTTGCCATGGGTCTTATTGGGACGTGAGCCTCTCCGGCGCTAGCGGCGTGGGGAATGCGAGATTCCAACCTTACCGGCTGGAGCAAAGTAAATGTTGGAACAAGAACGATGCCCGACTTACCTGTATCGCCTGCCATGATCCGCACAAAGAGGTTGAGACGGAAGCATCAGCCTACGATCATGTCTGTCTGAGCTGTCACCTGACTAGTGAATCGAAAGCCAAAACGGCTACCATGCAGAAAGAAAAGGCGCGCCTTTTGCAGGAGAATCTGGCGAAAACGCATCCTGGAGCAGCCTGTCCGGTGAGCATCAGAGAATGCACATCATGCCACATGCCTCAGGTTTATGTTCCCGCAATGCACACTGCCTTTCCTGACCACCGCATTCGCATCGTAAGGGAACGTGAACCATTCCCGGATTGAGCGACCTTCATTTCGGGGAAGAAGCGATCGCCGAATTCACCATCCTGGTCAGAGTATCTTCGTTTCCGCCTTCATACTGATCGAGTAATGGTGGCCGCCGTCAGTCCAATAAATAGCGGAGTCATCGCAGTTCGCTCCGCAATGGCCGAGAATTTCCGCCAAACCGCTACAATAGAAATAGGGACCTAAATTTGGGCGCAACCGCCCACTCTTCGATAAGTCCCTTGGAATCAATGACGAGACTATAATTCTTTTAGAATGAATGAAGACATCCTAAACCAAACAGAATCAATGATTTTCTCGTATCTGCAATTGAATCAATGATTTATCCAGGAGCTGCTCCATGAAAGCCCCATGGAATGAATGATTTGCGCGGGGAGGCGAGAAAGGGGGGTGGGGGAGGGGGTCCCACTATCCATAGAAAACTCGCCCTTTGACCTTCTGCTTCTTGTCGTCGATTAGCGCGCCGTGATCCCGCGCGAGTCTTGTGCTCGGCGGACAACGTATATGGAAGCAAAGTGTTAAGTTGGCAATGACCTTCGGGGAGGGCGAGATTCATGCGGGATCTGAAATACGCTTTTCGCCAGCTTCGGAATGCCTGGGGATTTGCTGCTCTTTCGGTGGTTACGCTGGCCTTGGGCGTGGGAGCGAACACGGCGATGTTCACCGTTGTCGAGAGTGTGATGTTGCGGCCGCTGCCCTATCTGCATTCCGACCGCCTGTTGTATGTCGCGCAGGGTAGCGCTTCGGGGTTTACCAGCACGTCTTACCTCAACTATCGCGATATTCGTGACCAGACGCAGAAGATGGCGGCGGTGGCCGGCTATTCCGATGACCTCAGCGTGGTGGAAGGCAAGGACGGGTCGGTCAGCGTGGTGGCGCCGCGCGTAACCACGAATCTCTTCGGGATGCTCGGCGTCCAGGCGCGTTTGGGCCGGACATTCACCGTCGCCGAAGGACAGACGGGAGGGCAGCAGGTGGCGATCCTGTCCGAAGGGCTTTGGCGCCAGAGCTTCAACGCGGACCCCGGGATACTGGGGCGTGAGATCAAGATCGGCGGCTCATCTCGTACCGTCGTCGGCGTGATGCCCGAGAGCTTTCGTTTCCCAAATGAGATTGGCTCCGGCATAGACAAAGGTGTCTGGCTCCCCTTGCAACCTACCGCAGAGATGTTGAACGGCCGCGGCTATAACTTCTTCAGCGTCGTGGGCCAGATGCGCCCGGGTGTAACGCTGGCACAGGCGCAGCAGGAGCTGGACGCGATTGGCCGGCGCATCCATCAAGGCGATCCAGGAGGCACCGAGGGACTCACCTTCCATGCGACGCGCTATCAGAAGCTGCTAACCGGAGATGTGCGTCCCGTCTTTCTTGCTCTGGTGGGGGCCTTGGTGCTCGTGCTGTTGATTGCCTGTGCGAACGTCGCCAACCTGCTCATTGCCCGCTGCCTGGGCCGCAAGCAGGAGTTCGCCGTGCGCGCTGCTCTGGGAGCGAGCAGAGGAAGGCTGGTTCGCCAGCTCTTGATGGAGGGTGCCGTTTTGAGCGTGCTTGGATGCGGCCTGGGCATGATGCTGGCCGCTGCGGCACTTGCCGGCATTCGCAAGCTTCCGGAAGGTACCATTCCGCTGGCAAACGCGATTGCGATTCACTGGACGGTCGTGCTGATCCTCGCGGCGATTGCGACCCTGACGACGATACTTTCATCGCTATTGCCGGCTCTGCTGGTGGCGAACACCGATCCGCAGCCTGCTCTTCAGGCGGCATCGCGCGGCATTGGAGGCCGTTCCGTGAGCGGCAGGCTCAGCGGCTCCCTGGTCGCAGGCGAGGTCGCACTCTCGACTCTGTTGCTGATCGGCACGGGATTGCTCTTCCACACCATGTGGAATCTCGAACATGCCCAGCTGGGCTTCGATGTCGCGCGCGTCACCACGTTTACAGCCATGCCGGCCGATGCAGCCGGCTTCTCGGGTATGGCGGTTTCAACCGACACGGAGCATGCCCCGGCGTCAGTGGCGACGACTGTCTATGCTCCTTCGCTGGAACGCATCAAGGCGCTGCCCGGCATGCGGTACGCCGCGGTGGCGACTGCGCCTCCGCTCTCCGGAGTGGATATGCACACCAGCTTTGAGATTGTCGGGCAGCCCACGCCTGCGGGCCATCATCCGGGAGCCCGCGTGACAGCAGCCAGCGAAGATTATGCGCTTGCCATGGGAACACCGGTATTGCGTGGGCGGATGATCGACGAACACGATACGGCGAGCGCTCCGCCGGTGATTGTTATCAATGAAGAGCTGGCAAAGAAATATTTCGCCGGTAAAGATCCGTTGGGACAAAAGATTGATCTGGGCGGTAAAGATACTGGAATGCTGACGCCATTCACCATCATCGGCGTACTGGCAGACCAGGCCGATCATAAGGTTGGCGGCGATGTGGATCCCTTCATTCTCCTTCCCTACCAGCAGGTGCCGACGACATCCCTCTTCTACCAGGCGCTGTTGAAGACCCTTGTGAGCTTTGTAGTGAAGACGCGAGGCAGCGCCTCTGTGGCTGGCGAGATGCGCACGGTCTTCAAGCAGACAGCCCCGGACTTTGCGCTCGACAACTTTCAGACGATGCAGGAAGTGGTCGACTCGAACACCTTTAGCCAACGCCTGGGACTCTATCTCAACGCGTCGTTCGCCGGCCTCGCGATTGTGATGGTGATCGCCGGCCTCTACGGAGTGCTGGCACAGCTGGTCAGCTACCGCCGTCGGGAGATCGGCGTGCGCATGGCATTAGGAGCGACCCGCCAGAGCGTCGCCGTCATGGTCTTGCGGCAAGGAGGCGTACTGATCGGCCTCGGTTTGGCCGTGGGCCTGGTTCTGTCGGCCTTCGCAGGGCAACTCGTCCAGAGCTTTCTCTACAACGTGAAGCCCATCGACATAGGGACGTATCTCGGAGTGGCGGTGGTGCTGCTGATCATCGGCTCGATCGCGTCGCTGATCCCGGCACGCACCGCGTCAACCATCGAACCGATGGATGCACTGCGGGAAGATTAGCGCCGAGCCTGTGCCACATGCTGACCAGGGAAGAGATCCACGAATTCGTTCATGCCCGTAAGCTAGCCGTGGTATCAAGCATTGGTCCTGGCGGTGAGCCTCAATCGGCGCTGGTGGGGATCGCGATTTTGCCGCAACTCGAGATTGTCTTCGACACAGTGAGGTCTTCGCGGAAATATCTGAACCTCAAAGCAGATCCGCGAGTCGCCCTGGTCGTTGGCTGGGAGGACGAGAAGACTGTGCAATATGAAGGTCTTTCTACCGAACCCGAGGGTGAAGAGCTCAGGCGTGCAAAGGAAATCTACTTCGCTGCGTGGTCTGGCGGAGTCGAGCGCCAACAGTGGCCCGGAATTGCGTATTTCCTCGTCCGGCCGCAATGGGTGAGGTTTAGTGATTTCGACGCCGGGCGCATTGAGGAGATGCGGTTTTAGGATTATTCGATCAACGCAATCTTTGCTCGCTTGCCAACGCGCAAGGTCAATCGAGTTGAGCAATTCAACATGATATGGGATTGCCGGAAGACCTCGCCGTCTATCCGCACCGCACCTTCTTTCACTTTGCGGTCCGCCTCAGTTGCGGACGCGGCGAGCCCAACGCTGGTGAGCAATTTCGATAGGCGCACGCGCCCATCCATGTCGCGACCGAGATCGTTGGCGGCAACGCGCACCTGCTCCAACCCCTCCACGTCATCGCTCTTTTGCTGAAACTGCCGCGCCCAAATCTCATCAGCCGCGCGGGCGGCCTCTTCCGAATGGAATCCCGCGACGACCGTCCGTGCCAGCCGCTTTTTTGCCTCCATCGGATGCAGCTTGCCTGCCGCCACATCGGCCTGCATAGCGTCGATCTCGCTCTGACGGAGATCGGTCAGCAGGATCCAGTAGCGCCACATCAATTCATCCGAGATCGACATGAGTTTGCCGAACATCTCCTGCGAAGGCTCGTGGATGCCGATCGCATTGTTCAGCGACTTCGACATCTTCTGCACGCCGTCGAGGCCTTCGATAATCGGCGTCATCAGCACGATCTGAGGCTGCTGGCCATAATCCCGCTGCAATTCGCGCCCGGTGAGCAGATTGAACTTCTGGTCCGTGCCGCCCAGCTCGACATCGGCCTTCAGGGCTACGGAGTCGTAAGCCATGGCCAGCGGATAGAGGATTTCGTGGAGCGAAATGGGCTGTTCGTTTTGAAAGCGGGTGTGAAACTCATCGCGCTCCAGCATCTGCGAGACGGTAAATTTCTGGGCGAGCTGAATCATTCCCTCGAATCCCAACGTGCCCAGCCATTCCGAATTAAAGCGAACTTCGGTCTTTTCGCGGTTGAGGATGCGAAACACTTGATCCGTATACGTCTTCGCATTCTGGTTGATCTCTTCGCGTGTGAGCACCTTTCGCGTCGCTGAACGTCCGCTTGGATCGCCGATGAGCGAGGTGAAATCGCCGATCAGAAAAATGACTTGGTGGCCGAGATCCTGAAAGTGTTTCAGTTTGCGCATAACAACTGTGTGACCAAGGTGCAGGTCCGGCGCGGTCGGATCGAAACCGGCCTTTACGCGAAGAGGTATGCCCGTCTCTCGAGACTTCTCGAGGCGATCCTTGAGGTCGGAGACGCGAATAATTTCGGCTGCGCCTTTTTCGAGCAGGTCTAGCTGCTCATCTACTGGAAGAAAGTTTGTCATTGCTGATTTCCAGTATAAAGATCGCCGGCGCCGGCTTCATGCGGCATCGCCTTCAAACTCGCTGCCGAACCCTGCGAGGGAGAATCTGCTCTTCCGACAGATAACATTTGATGCCCATCCGAACCTCGTGCTAGCATCCATAGCTCTTGGAGGCCCGGGACCTTCCTTGTAGCGAAATCCCGTCCTCCGGCAGCGGCTTCCATGAAGCATGAGGTTGGCAGACTCGGCTGCAGCGCCATCAAGACGCCCGATGCGACGCCTGCACCGTTTCCCCGCGCGCTGAAATCTCCTGCCCCATTTTGCACTGAGCCCCATCGCGGCCATTCGCGTCTGTCTTGCAGGCGCCCATTTTTTCGAGGAGCATTCTTATGAAGTCCTACCATGGAAGTGAGATCCGCAACGTAGCTGTATCCGGGCATGCACACAGCGGCAAAACTACACTGGTTTCCGCGCTGCTGCATGCCGCTAAAATGACGCCGAAGTTAGGCCGGGTCGAGGATGGAAGCGCCGTCACAGCCTATGACGACGAAGAAGTCGCGCGCCGGACAACGATGCAGAACGCGGTCGCCTTCGCCGAGTGGAATGGCGTAAAAGTCAATCTCGTGGACACGCCCGGCTTTCACATGTTTGTGCACGAAGCCAAGTCTGCCATGCTTCCAGTGGAGGCGGCTCTGATTGTCGTGAACACGCCCAGCGGCGTCGAGGCCATGACCGACCGCGTCTGGAAGTATGCCGACGAATTCAACCTGCCGCGCGTCGTGGTGCTGAATCAGATGGATCACCCTCGAGCTGCGGCCGCCCTCGAGCCCACGCTCGAGGCACTTCGTGCACGATTCGGGCGGACAGTAATACCGGTGCAGCTCCCGATCGCCAATGGCAAAGGTTTCGAGGGCGTCGTCGACTTGGTCACCATGGAAGCCTTCTACTATTCGCCGAACGGCGATGGGCAGGGCAAGATCGGAGAAGTTCCGGGCCACATGCAGGATGCTGCTAAGGCCGCGCATGAAACGCTGGTGGAGTTGGTGGCTGAAGGCAAAGATGAGCTCATGGAAGAATACTTTGCCGAGGGCACCATCGCCGAGCAGCACTTGATCACCGCTCTCCACGAAGCCATCCGCGAAGACCGGATCTTCCCGGTTCTTTTCACCAGCGGACTAGCCAACATCGCGACCGATCACCTGCTCGACTTTCTCAAGGTTTACGCGCCCGCGCCCATTGAGCGTGCGCCCGTCGCCGCACGCGCCGTTCTGCAAGCCGTATCAGCGAATGGACATGCGGCCGACAGTCCCGCGGTCGAAGGCGACGGGTCACCGGAAATCGTGATGCGTAAAGTTGACGACAAGGAGCCCGTCTCTCTCTACGTGTACAAGACCATGACCGACCCCTTCGCGGGGCGCATCACCTTCTTCAAGGTCTTTTCCGGAGTCATAAAGAACGACGCCTCAGTGACAAACTATGCGCGGCGTAGTGTGGAACGGCTGGCGCACCTTTCTATCATGCAGGGTCACACTGCCGTGCCCGTAAGCGAACTGCATGCGGGTGACCTCGGCGCGGTGGCCAAACTCAGAGAAACACTCACGGGCGACACTCTCGGTGACAAGGGGCACGAGATTTTCTTCGACCCCGTCGCCCTGCCGGAAGCGGCGATGACCTACGCCATCGAACCAAAGACCCGCGCTGACGAAGACAAGCTCGCGCCCGCCGTTCATAAGCTGATGGAAGAAGATCTCCTCCTGCGCTTCTTCCGTGACCCACAAACCAACGAGTTCCTCATCGCCGGCGCAGGCCAGCCGCACATAGAAGCCGTAGTCTCGAAACTTCGCCGTCGCTACCATACCGAGGTTACACTCAAGGCGCCGAAGATTCCATATCGCGAGACCATCCGGGGACGCGCCGACGCGCACGGGCGTCACAAAAAGCAAACCGGTGGTCATGGTCAGTTCGGCGACTGCAAGATTCGTATCGAGCCGCTCGAGCGAGGCGCCGGTTTCGAGTTTGTCAACGATATCTTCGGCGGAGCTATTCCACGCAATTTCATTCCCGCCGTCGAAAAGGGCATTCAGGAGTCAGCAGCGCGTGGACATCTCGCGGGGTATCCCGTCGTCGACTTCCGCGTCACGCTTTACGACGGCAGCTATCATGATGTCGACTCCAACGAGCTGTCTTTCAAAATGGCCGGCCGAATCGCTTTCCGAAAATGTATGGAGCAGGCCAAACCTGCGCTGCTTGAGCCCATCATGCGCGTTGAGATCGAAGGCCCGGAAGAGTTCGCGGGCGCGCTCATGGGAGACCTCAATCAGCGCCGCGGACGAGTGCAGGGTATGGAAAGTCGCGGAGCCTCGACGATGGTCCGCGCAGAGGTTCCTATGGCCGAAATGCTGAGCTATGGCCTGAGCCTCACGGCGATCACCCAAGGCCGCGGCAACTTTCATATGGAAATGGATCACTACGACGTCGTACCGCAGCCTATCGCCGAAAAAATTCTGGCCAATGCCAAACGGCCGCAGCACGAGGATGATGAAGAGTAATGGTCTAACATCCTGAAAGTAGAGTGCGGTCTAGTGGCCATTTGCTCGCAACCGTGTTTCATCCATAAGCCCTGCTTCCGAGCCGCTGAGACGCGACTCGGGCGCGAGACCGCGGCCACCCGACGCGCCGTTACCGCCGCCGCGAGCTACGACTGCCAGCGGCCGCATGTTCGTAGGCAAGAACATGCTGAAGACGGTGCCATGCCGTTCTCCCGAGTTCGAAGAGTGAACTTGCAGATTGCCCCCATAGCGGCTCAAAATCGACCGCGTAACCCATAAGCCTAACCCCGTACCGGCGTGGCCTTTGGTTGTGAAGAAGGGCTCGCCCAGACGTTTGCGCGTTTCAGGAGAAATGCCCAATCCGTTGTCGGCCACTGAGAAACGCAGGCCGCGGACTCCCCGATCGGACCACTTGCGCGCGTCGCGAATTCTAAGCACGATCCTGCCGTTCGTCTCTGACGCCTCAATCGCGTTGGCAACCAGATTCGACAATACCTGCCGCATCTCCCCCGGGAACGCGGTTACCGTTTCCGAAGATTCGTACTGTCGGGCAATGCGGAGATTTTTATCGGCGATTCTGCGCCCATAGAGCACCAGGACTTCCTCGATCAGATCGGCCAGTTGCAGGCGTACCGGAGCGCTCGTCTCGCGAGAAAAAGAGAGCGTCTGTTTGCTGATTTGCACAACTCGATTCAACTCCCGCTGTGCCATCTTCAGGTATTCGCGGGACTTCTCCGGCGAAGAATCGATCTCCATCAGGTAAAGAAGATTCATGATCGATTCCAGGGGATTGTTGATCTCATGTGCAATCGACGCCGCCAACCGCCCCAGCGTCAGGAGCTTCTGATTTTCCCGCAGCACATCAGCCGCGCGGTCTAGTTCACGTTGCACCCGGTGATGCTTTTCACTGTCGCGCTGCTCACGCAGGGCGCGTTCTATGATCGCGGGCAGCCGTCCCATCTGGGTCAGCCGCACATAGTCGGAAACGCCATCGCGAAGCGCCTGGACTGCCTCCGGTTCATCGCCCTCTTTGCCGATCAGCACCAGCGGTATGCGGCTGTTCGCATTGCCCGCGTATTCCAGCATTTCAGCGACCGCAAGACCCCGCAGCCCTGTGGTCGCGGCTAAAATCAGATCAACGGGACCGCCCCGCAATCGGGACAAGAACTCCTCCCGGGTTGCTGCGGTTTCGAGAATTACCGTCAATCCTGCCCGCCGAATACCATCACGTACGGCGTGAGCCGAGGTAAAGTCGTTTTCCAGGAGCAACACCTTTGCCAGGGACAGGGGTACAAACAGCGGGTTGGAGAATTGACTCATCGTTGCACGGATCTTCAGGTCTGGCGTATTGCGATATGGGCTTCACCCTTCGGCAATTACGATGACATTTTTCATTCTCCTGTTGCTCAACTTTGGCAATGTGTTTGCTGCCATTTACTGGTCGATTAATCAAATCCATCAACCAGTTGGTTGTATCTATTTGAATCCATGGTGATCTATCCTGCGATATGTAGCTCTGCGGCATTTCTGATCTGCGACCGCGCCTGGTGTGCTGAGGCGCCAATATTTCCAGGCGGAAAATCTTTTGGCAACCGCGGCGCTTCGTGAAACTCTAATCAGTTGAACCCATAAGGATTTCTCCGAACGAATGAAGAGCTGGAAAATTGCTGCGCCTGAATTGGTTCTGACCAGACTTGTTCTGACCGGACTCGTTGCCGGTTTGTTTTGCGCCTCCGCGATGGCGCAGGCCAATCCGAATAACTCCACCCAGAACCCTTACGTGGGCAGCGTGGAGGCGGTCGCTGTTACCCCGGGCGTCAGGCCACTCGCGCTGGATGACGCCATTCGCCTTGGCCTCGAAAACAATCTTGCCCTCACGCTCGCGCACCTGAACGAAGAATCGGCGGAGGCTCAAAAATTACAACTGGCCAACGCGCTGTTGCCCAATCTTTCTCTGCATGGCGAGACGGGCCTGCATCAGCTCAACCTGAGGGCGGGCGGGTTTACTCCGGAGACGCTGATCAAGTTTGGTGTTCCACCGGCGGAGGCTCCTTACTATCCGTACATGGTCAAGGTTGACTCGACGATCGGCCAGGTGAACCTCTCCCAAGCCCTTTTCACCTGGTCTGGCTGGGACGTTTGGAAGGCAGCCAAGGCGAACCAGAGAGCGGCCTATTACGCATCGCAATCGTCGCGCGGCCTGGTGGTACTGAACGTCGGGACGGCCTACCTGCAGGCTCTCGCTGCATCCTCGCAGGTCGATTATGCCGAGGCGCTGCTCAAGACCGACGAGACTCTGCTTTACCAGGCTCAGGAAGAGCACAAGGCCGGAACAGCGGCGAACCTCGATGAGTTGCGCGCCCGCGTGCAATACCAGACCCAGCAGCTCTCGCTCATCCAGTCCGAGAACGATTTCAAGAAAGCCAAAATCGCGCTGAACCGGCAGATTGGCCTCGTTCCGGGGCAGGAAATTCAGCTCACCGATGCCACCCCCTACGCCGATCTGGCTGCAGTTACTATCGAGGAGGCCAAGCGCCAGGCCTACGCCAGCCGCCAGGACTACCAGCAGATGAGGCAGCAGATCCTGGCTGCCCGGCTGGAGCGGCAGGCCGCCAAACATGAGCGCTATCCGAGCCTGTCGTTCAGGGGTAATTACGGCGTCACCGGCGTCTCTGGACTCATCTATCACGGGACCTTTACCGCGGAGGGAAGCCTCACTGTACCCATCTTTCAGGAGGCAAAGTTCCGCGGCGACCGCGATGTGGCTGTTGCGCAGGTCGACGAGCTTCGCTCGGAGTTCAACGACCTCACGAACAAGATCGACCAGCAATTGCGCGACAGCCTGTTCGATCTGCAGTCTGCCGCCGAACTTGTCCGCGTCTCGCGCAGCAATGTAGAGCTGGCTACCAAAACCCTGGAGCAGAGCACCGACCGGTTTCAGGCTGGAGTCGACGACAACCTGCCGGTAGTCCAGGCTCAATCCACGCTCGCGCAGGCCCAGAACCAGTACGTCCGCAGCGTCTATCAGTTCAACCAGGCCAAGCTGGGACTGGCGCGCAATCTGGGTCTCGTCGATACGCAGTACAAGAACTACATTCCGATGGGAAGCGGCGGCAGTTCCGGCCAGCAGCCTCAAGGCGGCAAATAAAAACGAAAGTCAGGAAAGACAGTGACTGTTGCTCCCGCCGACGAGGCTTTGTATGAGATCGTGAGCAGCTCCGCCCCGGTCACCATCGACGACGTGCTGCACACGATGCAGAGCATCGACCAGCTCCTGCCAGGCACCGATGGCCTGAAGTGGTTCAACCGCCTCTACATGATGGTCACGCAGCAGGTGGATGAGCAGCCTCCGGCAGGCGGATGGCGTGATCCGGTATGGCTCACGCGCCTCGATGTGGTCTTCGCGAGCCTCTATTTCAGGGCGATCGCCGGCTTCCTCAGCGATTCTGCCTCGACGCCAAGCGCCTGGGATGCACTGCTCGAGGGCCGGTATCGAACGGGAATCGATCGCATCCAGTTCGCGATGGCGGGCATGAACGCCCACATCAATCACGACCTGGCGCTGGCCCTGCTGGAGACGGATGCTCTCCTCAATGTCGTCCCCGATCTCAACAGCCCCCAGCACGCCGACTATGAGGCGGTTAACGGCCTGCTGAAAGCGGTGATGCCGGTCGCACTCCAGGTGCTGGCGACGGGCATTCTGGGAGAGCTGGCTCAGGATACGGGGAAGATCGGCCGCATCCTCGCGTTCTGGGATATCTGCCGTGCACGGGAGCTTGCCTGGGCCTTCGCCGATCATCTCCGCGGCCTGGACGGCGTTGCGCGGGCGGTAGCCCTCGAAAGCCAGGACCAAATCACGGGAGCTCTTGGCCGGGCAATCCTGCTGTCTGCTTAATTGCGATTGGTGCTGTGCCTTGAGTGAGCGATCGGGCCACAACCCCACCCCCACCCCCCTTTAAGCCTCGGCTTTTCTGAGAATAATTGATTCTAAACGGCTTAATTAACGACCGTCTTTGTACTTAATTGATTCCATGGTACTTGCAAATATGAGTCCGAGTATCTACCTTTGTTTCTATGATTTACGGTAAGTCATCCGCGCCGCGACTCACTCTCGTAAACGACGAGGCGAGGAAACGGGTGGGTTAGTTTGATCTGGGGTGTAGGTTCCGAATAGGAGACTTCGCGGGAACTTCAATTCGCGGCCTATCTGGAGGAGAACCATTCGCTTTGCGCCTTTCGTTTTGCTTTACCAATCCTGCGTGGCGAGGGCTGATCGGCAATCATTGACTCATTTACTGGTCTTCGCGATGCAGTCGCTCAGTGTATATCGCCACACCTCATGGTGACTTTCTCTGGTTACGACAACGTGCTCGGGCAACTGCACACCATCTACGGTCTGGTAGGTGTAGGTGTAGATCAGGCGGTTGCCCGGCTCAAATTTCCCGTCTTCACCCTGGGTGAATGAGGTCAAAAGGAAGCCCTGCGGCCCAGAGGCGAATGATGTCTCGATATGGTCGGACTGTCCTTTCACGCTAGCGCTCTGCAGGCGCATATCGGGAGCGAGAACCATCTCGCCATCAGAGGTCTGTACCTTAAAGATAAGTTTGTAGCCAGACGGGGATTGGTTGAAGGAAATCGGTGTACCAGGATTCGGAAGCATCATGTTCGTACTTGCGAACAACCAGGTATTGAGACTCTTCTCCACCGCGTGCGCCAGCAGAGCCTCGGCCAACCCGCGATGGGGAAGCTTGTTCAATTCGTCCTTGGAGAGCCCGGCGGAGACGGCAGCCATCTGTCGCGTCACTATGACGCGGTTCCGAAGCGGTTGAATGAGCTTTTCGATTTCCTCGTCTGTCCCTTCATCTCCTACGCGCGGCGCCTCAGTGAAGTGCTCCTTCCAGCTGAAATCGACAGCGCAATGGAAGGACTGCAAGTTCCTGTTGAACGGAGCGTCGTATTTTTCACGCGCTTCATTGAGCAACGCCTGGTCTGTTTTTGTCGCTTGAGCGTGGCAGAGCACAGCGCAAAAGCAGAACACGATCAACGCACGGTAAATCTGCACCGTATATCTCCACCGAATGCAATGAGCAAGCTGGGAATGAGTGTGGCCAGCATACATCAGGGGGAAGAAAGTAGCCGACAACGTTATGGTATGGGGTCAGCTCTTGCTGTTTCCCTTAAAACGGAGTTATCGGTAACCACAACTTAAGGGGGGATTTGATCCCCGTACCCCAGTAAATGCAGATGCATACTATTGCCAAGCATGTGTGTCAGCGGTTTATTGCCCTTGTAATTTATAGATTCGGCAAGAGTTACTGTCCCGATGGGCAATCTGCCTAGGATTTTCCCAAACGACGAAAAACCCGGCTGCGTGTGGCAACCGGGCCTTTGTTGTCTCTATTCTTATTATAGCGATTCGGTGATAATTGCCAGCCAGCTTTGTTCTGAGATCAGGCCATTGCAATCAGTGGGTTACGAGAGCGCGCAGCCTTTTTAAATTGACAGGGGAAAGAGGGCTGCGGGGCTGGGTTCCAATCTCCGACAGCCCCTTGCCGTCGTTCATGAGTTACCCGATGCCGCTAGGGCGCCAGGGTGGTGATCAGCGCAGGTTTCGGGCTCCCCCAACCGGTCACCAGGTCGTAGCCGGTCACTGCGGAATAGCTGCCGGATTTGCCGCTGGTGATGTCGTGAAAGTCGGTGCCATAGGTGGACGTTATGTTCTGCGCGTAGATCGTTGGGTCGAGGAAGCCGACGTTCGAATCTCCGTAGGCAGCCAGTTGCTGGTTAACTAGCGCGATGAAGCCGGCCCACATTGGCGTCGCGAAACTGGTCCCGCCATAATCGTTTGCCGTGCAGGTAGTCTGGTCCGCGCATACGTAAAACGTGAAGTTCGCGTTGGCCGAGACGTCCGGGCCATTGCGATAGGTCGTCGAACCTTTGTTGCTCGAGTTGATGACGCCTGAGAGCTTCTGCCAGGAAGGAATGGCAATCTTGTCCGGGGAGATGCCGCCGCCGCTATCCGTCCAGGCCGTCTCCGATTTCCAGGCGCCACCCGCGCTGGCCGTTGTTAGATCGGTACCGCCGACGGAAACCACATTCGCATCGTCGGCCGGCCACGCCTCGTTTCTCGACGACCAGGTCGAATCGTCACCTGAGGCCGCGAAGAAGGTCTGGCCCTGAGCCGCCATCTTTTCGAAGTATGGATCAAGCGTGCTGGGATCCGCGGGGGTCCAGCCCCACGAACAGCCAATTGTGGTGGGCAGCGGGCTGTGCGTGGTCATGGCGCTGATGATTGCGGTGTCGGTGGATCCGATATACATCACCAGGCTCGCCAGCCCCGGAGCCATGCCGATCGCCTGCGTCATGTCGAGGGTTTGTTCCGTGTCATCGCAGGCACTTCTACCTCTACCGTTGCCGTAGACGCACGCCGTGCTTGTCCCATCAGTGGAGTGCAGTGTTATGGGCACGTTGTTGGTCTGCTTCGCGTTCTTGAAATAGGTTGTCAGGTCGGCCAGATCGGTGCCGTAATACTCCAGCAATCCGAGGTTCTGGCCAGCGCCGGTGAGGGCGGTGCCGCCATAATAGGCCGCGCGCATGTCGCTGCCCAGGAAAGACGCTGAGGGACCGGAGCCGGTGGTAGCACGGGTGACGAGGGTCCTGGCATCGATACCATGTGCCTGGGCGTAGTCGCTCTTTTTAACGTACAGAGGATGCGGGATGGAGTAATTGTCCAAACCGGAGACGTGCCAGAGCTGGAAGGGCAGGGTTGTCGTGGGCTCGCGGTCCGGCGAGTAAAAAATGCGGTTTTCGGTGGGGTGCTGGTAGGTGAGCATGCTTACGTGGAAGGCCTTCTCGATGACGGAAACGGGACCTTTGATCTGGACGTCCATGCCATCGCGCGATCCGCCAATGACCGTAAAGCCATGCGCCTTCACGTAACTCACCACGGCATCATAGTCTGCCTGGCTGGGACCGAATCTCTCGGTGAACTCGGGCACGGTAAGGTAGTGCCGGTAGGAGAGGCTTTTCGGGTTATAGAGATCCGCCAGGAACAGATCCAGACCTGCCTGATCGCGCAGGGACAGAACAATGTTGAGGGTCATGACCTGGCCTGCGGGAAGCCGGCCGACGGGTTGCGCTGCGCCGCTGCGAACGGCCTCGTGCAAATGGTGGGTTGACGTGTACTGCGCCTGCGAATCGATTGCCACGAATGAAACAAGAGCGATTGCCAGGAAAATCAAACTTGCTTTTCGAATCACGATTTTCTCCTTTGAGCGAGGCTGTCTTAAAGGTCTGTACGTCAACTGCATAGGGCCGGGCAGCCTGATTTTGTCAGCGTAGAGTATCACTGCGAAGTGGGCGTGGCGAGAGAAATGCGAGGATGATTTCCGACTTTAGTTCGCTTTTGGGAGCACCGAAGTTTGAGGACGCTGTCGAAGCGAGCAACTCTGGGAGTGTCTGGCTTCCTGGTTTCTGGGGCGTTGTTGCACCGGCATTCTCCATCCCGCCAGTGCTATGAACAGCGTTACTCCCAATAAAGCCGCAATCAGCGCGACGCAGGCAAGCCATTTTCCCGTCTCCCAGAGGTAGCCAGGCGGGGCGCCGCCGGCGGTTCGGTCAAGGTATTCGCAGCAGATGTAGAGTCGGGCAGCCGCGGAGGCGGCGAAGGGGCGTGTTGAGCGGCGCTTGTGGAGAATTTACGTTCCAGACTACGAAAATCCTCCTGAATCCCAAGAAGAGCGGTCGAACGTAACCTGACAACCGCCAGCCGCACCGGTATAAACAAGGAAGGCATGCCCGAACGTCCCCCAAGCAAGGCAGCAGCCGCCTTTCTCTCCAGCGATTTCCGGCGCTATCAATTAGCGCGGGTGATGGCCATTATCGGAGCGGAGGCGCAGTCTCTCGCCGTAGCCTGGCAGGTCTACCAGATGACCCATAAGGCGATCGACCTTGGCTACACAGGACTGGCGCTGTTTCTGCCCGGACTGCTCTTCATTCTGCCGTCAGGCCATGCGGCGGACCGCTTCGACCGGCGGCACGTGATCATGGTGTGCTACTCGCTCCAGTGCCTTTGCACGCTTACGCTCTTCCTCTTCGCATGGCACGGTCTGCACACGGTGTGGCCTATTTACACTGTGCTTTTCTTTATCGGGACGGGACGATCGTTCAGTGGCCCGGCGAGCTCGGCGTTGATTCCGCACCTGGTGCCGACGGAACACTTTGTGAACGCGGTGACCTGGGGCGCGACGATTTTTCAGATCGCCAACATCAGCGGCCCGGCGCTGGGCGGCATCCTCTTCACGTTGCCGATGCACGAGCGCATCGCGGGCGCGCCACTGGTATATCTCTTCACGCTGGGCACGCTGATCTGGTTCGTGGTGCTGGTGAGATCGCTGTCGGTGCGGCCGGGGCGGATGGAGCACCGGGCCATCTCGACCGATGTGATCCTGGCGGGCTTTCGCTATGTGGCGCGCACACAGATCCTGCTGGGGTCGATTTCGCTTGACCTGTTTGCGGTGCTGCTTGGCGGCGCGGTGTCGCTGATGCCGATCTTCGCGCAGGACATCCTCCAGACAGGCCCGCGCGGTTTGGGCTTGCTGCGGGCGGCTCCGGCGATTGGCGCGCTGGTGGTTTCGTTCTCGCTGACGTGGTGGCCGATTCGGCGGCGGGCGGGCGTGCTGATGTTTACCTGCGTGGGGATATTCGGCGCGTCCACCATCCTCTTCGGGCTCTCGAAGAGCCTGCCCCTTTCGCTGCTGGCGCTGTTTATTGTCGGCGCGTCGGATATGGTCAGTGTGGTCATACGCTCGTCCGTGCTGCAACTGGGCACGCCGCCCGGGATGCGCGGCCGTGTGAGCGCCGTGAACTCTCTGTTTCTCGGCGCGTCGAATGAGCTTGGGGAATTCGAGAGCGGGCTGACTGCGCAGTGGTGGGGCGCGGTGCGCGCGGTGGTGATCGGCGGCATCGGCTCGCTGGCGGTCACCGGCCTGTGGAGCATCCTCTTCCCGAGCCTGCGCCAGGCCGATCAACTCACTCCGGAAGCGCTGCTGAATGTTGAGGTAGAGCAATCGGCGCGCGAGGTGCGGCAGCTGTGAGGCGCATCTAAGTTGAGCGGAAAGGAAACACGGCGATGAAGAACTGGCAGGCGATTGGGCTCCTCTCATTAGTGGTGCTGCTGGCAGCGGGCGGGTATCTCGCGTACGTTTTTCATGAGCGTAGCGAGCCGGCCGTGCAGAAGGCACAAGCGCCGCAGCGCGTGCTGACCGACGACGATGTAGTGCAGCCGCGAAAGATGTATATCGCGACTCTTAAAGACGCGAAGGACCTTGCCGGCAAGACAGTGTGGATTCAGGCAGGATATGCGCTGGATTATTATCCCTATGCGGCTGGCCGGGTTGAGTTTGCGCATCCGGCGGGGGTGCTGCCGAGCATTGAGAAGCTGGAAATTGTGAACATTGTGACGCAAAAGGCTCCGGCGAACTTGGCTACACGCGTTCCTCTGGGCGACAAGCAGGTCTTTGCCGTGTTCAAAACGCCGGACGATCCGAAGGAGTACGCGACGGCAATCGGAACGATCAAGGGCACAGACGAGACCTATTACTGCGACCAGATGTTCTACTATGACGATCCCCACAACCTGTACAAACACTGGCCGCAAGATGTGTGGCAGGCCGTCGATCAGCACCAGCCAAAGCCCGGTATGAACGAACTGCAGGTGGCGATGGCGCTGGGCACGATCCAGCAGTCTCAGTCGTCGGATTATGGAAACCGGACCGTGACATATGACGCGGGCGGGAAGAAGTGGGCAGTGAGCTTTGTGAAGGACAAGGCAACAACGGTGACTCCGGAGTAGAGATTATGGCGCTGGTATTCACGACATCGTATGTCGAGGACTCGAAGGCGATTTTTCACCAGTACAAGCGACTGGCGGAAGGCGCGATGGCCCAGATGGCCGACGGGCAGCTGACGGCGACGCTCGATCCGGAGATGAACTGCATTGCCCAGATCGTGAAACACATGACGGGCAATATGCGCTCGCGCTGGACCGATTTTCTGACAAGTGACGGCGAGAAGCCGACGCGGAATCGTGACAGTGAGTTCGAGCAGCCTCCCGCGACGCGGGCGGAGCTGATGTCGCTGTGGGAGGAAGGCTGGGGATGCCTGTTCGGGGCCCTGGACGGGCTGACCGATGCCGATCTGGGGCGGACGATCAGGATTCGCGGCGAGGCCCACTCGGTGATGCAAGCGATTAACCGGCAGGTGGCGCACTACGCGTACCACTGCGGGCAGATTGTTTTTCTGGCGAAGCATTTGCAATCGGAAAACTGGAAGAGCCTGAGCGTGCCCAGGAAAAAATCCACGGAGTTCAACCAGAGGGTTCTCGCAGGCGAAGCCAGCCAGCGTTAGTCGTGACATAGTTTCACGCCCGGAGTGTGAGCGCGGTGTCTCTGCCGCCAAAGATACGGCGTCGTATGCGCCCGAGAAATCCGCGAGGTAAAACATGAACCGGAGCTTCGGCTGTTGAGAGCGCCAACGTCGACTTCCGCTCGATGACGGCGAGTGTGTGCTGTACCTGCGCTCGCAGTTGCTCCACCTCGAGCGCGCACTGGCGCAGATAGGCCGAGGCCGAGATGCCGGCTTCCGCTGCACGGGCCTTGATGAGCGCCTGCTCCGAGGCGGCGACGCGCAGCGACATAGATACTTGACGCTCCGGTTTACTGGCTGCAGGCCAGATCCGGGCGAGCGTGCCTGAATGGTTCGCAGCGGGCGTGATCGCTTCGGCCAGGATGGCGCCAAAGACCGGTGGCCATGTGGACCCCTTCTTCTCTGAAACTACGGCGCGCGTTTCGGACACAGCGGAGCTGAGACTCACGGTGTCGGGCGCGTCTGTAAATGCTTCGTCGGGAAATGCTTCGTCTCCAGAAATCTCACACCGGGGATTCTCATCGGTTCCTTCGGGGCGGATAGTTGTCACCGCGACTGGCTCCTGGGCGATGTTTTCTGTTGCTTCACTCTTTGGGGTGCGTCCCTGCCAGCGGTAGCGGCTCGACCGCAGGGCTTCGTCATAGGACAGCTCGCGTACGCCGTCAGTTACCTCTTTGCTCTTACGCGAGCCTGACCATGCCTGAAAGCGGACGAGCACTGCATCGAAATCTTCTGCTGTTTGCGGGACTTGTGCAGTTGATGGCTGCATGTAAATTCTCCTGCAGACAGCATAGGGCGTGGGACAACTCCACAAGATGTGATCGCCGATTTTCGCGAAGCTGTCTTCCAGTTTGGGAACAGGCGCGACGCGCTATGCCATTCAGGGAAGCGGGCGAGCTCTTTTGCGTCATCCGGTATTGCGCAAGCCGGCGGAAATGCCGTTAATGGTGCCGGCGATGGCTCGATTGACCTCGTCCGTGTCTTCGCCGGCGCGCTTGCGGCGCAGCAGGTCGACTTGGATGAGGCTCATGGGGTCGACGTAGGGATTGCGCAGGCGGATGGAGCGGGCGAGCACCTGGTTTTTTTCAAGCACCTCGCGTTGGCGGGTGACGTCCAGGACGGCGGAGAGGGTTCGCTCGAATTCCGCCTTGAGCTTCGAAAAAACGCGATCGCGGAGGCCAGCATCGGGGACGAGCGAGGCGTAGAGCGAGGCGATGCCGAGATCGGCCTTGGCCAGCGCCATTTCGACGTTGCGGACGAGGTCGATGAAGAGCGGGAACTCGGCCATCATGGCGCGGAGCAGGGCCATGCCGCCGGGCTGCTTTGCGTATTCGCCGATCGCATGGCCGACACCGAACCAGGCGGGGATGAGCAGGCGGGACTGCGTCCATCCAAAGACCCAGGGGATGGCGCGCAGGCTGGCGAAGCTGGCCTTTCCGCCGCGGCGTGAGGGGCGGGAGCCGATCTTGGCGTGCTCGAGTTCGGCGACGGGGGTGGCGAGCTCGAAGTACGGGAGAACTTCGGGGTCGTCGATGATGTTGGCGCGATAGAAATCGAAGGCTGTTGCGGAGAGTGCGTCGAAGGCCGCTTCCCACTCGGGGAGAAGGACGCCGGATTGATGGCCCTTGGGGTCGCGGGCATTGGGGCGGGCGAGCGCGTCGAGCGAGGCGGCGATCATGAGCTCCAGATTGCGCTCGGCGAGGACCACGTCGGAGTACTTCCAGTTGAGGACTTCTCCCTGCTCGGTGATGCGAATCTGGCCATCGAAGGCGCCGACAGGCTGCGCGTAGATGGAGCGATGCGTGGGGCCACCGCCGCGTCCCACGGTGCCTCCGCGGCCATGAAAGAGACGCAGTTTGATGCCGCACTCGTGCGCGACATCATGCAGGGCGCGGTGTGCGCGGAAGATTTCCCAGGTGCTGGTGAGCATGCCGCCGTCCTTGTTGGAGTCGGAGTAGCCGAGCATCACTTCCTGGGTGTTGTCCCAGCCTTCGAGCAGTTTGCGGTAGTCCGGTGCGGTCCAGAGCTTGCGGCAGACGGCGGGTGCGTTCTGCAGGTCCTCGATGGACTCGAAGAGGGGAACGGGCATCAGGCCGGGATCGTTGCCGCTGGCGGCTACTTCGACGCCTCCGAGACGGGCGAGCCAGACGACGGCTAGGACGTCTTCGGCGCTGGAGGCTCCGCTGATGACGTACTGGCGGATGGTTTCCGGGCTGCAGCCGGCTTTTACCTCGGCGACGGCGCGGAAGGTTTCGATGACGTCGCGGGTCTCGGCGCTGAGGGAGCCGGGGACGTTGCCGGCGTTTTCTCCGCACCATGCGGAGGCTTCCTCGAGAGCTTTGCGGTGAATGCGGGCGTGCTGGCGGACGTCGAGGGTGTGGAGGTGGAGTCCGAAGGTGCGGACGAGAAGGATGAGCGGGTCGATGAGAGCCTGGGCGAGGCGTATGCCGTTGTTTTCGGCGAGGCTGCGGCGCAGGATCTCGAGATCGTGCTGGAACTCGGCCGCTGAGCAATAGGAGGGAAGCGAGGTGAGCGACGCTTCGAGGCTCTCCGCGTCGGGGATGAGCTGGCCGGCGGTGCGCAGCATGCGGGCGTGGATGCAGACGAGGAAGCGCCGGTAAAGCTCAAACTGGAAATGGTTGCCGAAGATCTGCCCTGCGCTTATTTGTAACGTGTTCAGATACGAATCGAGCTGGGTGCGGAGCTCGGCGCTCACTGGGAACTGCTGGGCGGAGGTGGTGAGCAGATCGATGGCGAGTTGCAGGCGATGGTCGTAGTAGGAGAGCAGGCGGGATTTGGCGTCGCGGATGGCCTCTCTTGTAACGTCGGGAGTTACAAATGGATTGCCGTCGCGGTCGCCGCCGATCCAGGAGCCGAAGCCAAGCAGCAGGGGCAGCTCGGAAATGTCGATGCCGAGGTTGTATTCGCTTTTGAGGGCGGCGGAGACTTCCTGGTAGAGGCCGGGGAGGGTTTCGAAGATGGAGACTTCGTAGTAGTCGAGCCCCATCTTGATTTCGTCGGCCACTTTGGGGCGGCTGCTGCGTACTTCGTCGGTCTGCCAGAGGGCGGTGATTTCGGCGACGAGGGATTCTTCGAGAGCGGCAAGCTGCTCGTCGGGGATGGGGATGCGATCGAGGCGCTCGAGGAATTCGCCGATACGGCGGCGTTTGGTGAGGACGGAGCGGCGGGCAATCTCCGTGGGGTGCGCGGTGAAGACGGGCACGATGAAAATTTGCTGCAGCCAGTGGAGGGCCTCTTCCGCCGGTATGCCGACGCGACGCATGGCGCGCAGGGTTCCGCGAAGGGAGCCACGCTGGGCGACGGTTTCTCCGCTGAGTTGGAGCGACAGCCGGCGGCGTTTGCGGTGGTTGGTCTCGGCGAGATTGATGAGCTCGAAGTAAAAACCGAAGGCGCGGCTCAACTGGTAGGCCTGGTCGACCGGCATGGTGTTTGCGCCGAGAACGGCGAGCTGGAGCAGATCTTCCGCCTCTTTTATTGATCCTTCGGCCAGTGCTTCGCGGCGGCGGATCGCAGACAGGCGGAGCTCTTCGACCTTTTCAAAGAGCGCGTCGCCGGCCTGCTCGCGGAGGACTTCGCCCAGCAGCATGCCGAGCGAGCGCACGTCACGGCGCAGAGGCGCTTCCTTCAGGTCTCCGGTGCGCGCTTCGAGTTCGGCAAGGCGCTCGGACCAGCTTTCGGGCTTCCAGAGAGGTGGCATCACTTTCGATTATGACGTAAGAAGACGCCTCCGGCGGCGGTCCTGACCGGACGGGCGTGCTTCCTGATGTGGACCGACTAAGAACGCCGGTCCACATCAGGGAAGATCGTGCGTTCACGCAATGAATTGGCTACGCGGTTGGTTGCTCCTGAAGGTGTTCCATCAGGTCTTCCCACTCAGTCGTCAGAGCCGTATGCTTGTCGCGCAGCTCCTCGAGTTCGCGCGAAAGCCGCGCGGTTTCATCTGCGCTGACGAAGACGCCGAGAAACTGCTCGGCGTTGCCGATGGAGGCCTCGAGGCGGGGAATCTCTTCTTCGACGAATTTGAGACGGTCCTGCATCTGCTTCAGCTTGATGGGATTCACGCGGCGGGCGGGTTCTTTGGCGGCGGGCTCGGGAGTGTGGCCGTTGGGAGTTGAGAGAACGGGAGCGACAGGAGTCTCTGCAGCGGAAGTTGCAGCGGCGAGCGCTTCGGCTCCGCCCTCCTTGCGCCAGAGGTAATCCTCGTAATTGCCGGGGTAGACGTTCACTTTGCCGTCGGCGACTTCGAAGACGCGCGTGGCGAGGCGGTCGATGAAATAGCGGTCGTGGGAGACAAAAATAACGGTTCCGGTGAAGGAGTTGATGGCCTCCAACAAAACATCTTTGGCCCGCAGATCGAGATGGTTGGTCGGCTCGTCGAGCAGCAGGAAGTTGGCAGGACTGACGAGGATCTTGGCCAGCGCGTAACGATTGCGCTCGCCGCCGGAGAGCACGCCGAGGGTCTTGAAGACGTCGTCGCCGGAGAAGAGGAAGCAGCCGAGGAGGCTGCGCAGTTCGGTCTGCGGCACTTTTGGCGCGATGCTGCCGATGTCGGAGAGCATCTGAGCGCTGGGGTCGAGGACTTTGTACTGGTCCTGCGCGAAGTATTCGGCGAGGACGTTGTGGCCGAGCTTGAGGGTGCCGGTGGTAGGAACGTCTTGTCCGGAGAGAAGGCGGATGAGGGTGGACTTGCCGGCTCCGTTGACGCCGACGAGCGCGATGCGGTCGCCGCGATCGATGGTGAAGCTGACATCGTTGAGGACCTGCTTGGGCCCGTAGCTCTTCGATAGACCAGAGACTTCGACGACGGTGCGACCTGAGGGCGGCGGCTGCGGGAAGGTGAAGTGGATGATCGGCTCTTCGTTGGGGATCTCGATGCGCTCGATCTTTTCGAGCTCCTTGATGCGGCTCTGCACCTGCTTGGCCTTGGTGGCCTGGTAGCGGAAGCGGCTGATGAAGGCTTCGAGCTGCTCGATGCGCTCGCGCTGGTTGCGGTAGGCGGCTTCGATCTGGGCGCGGCGTTCGGCTTTCTGCTGGAGGTATTTCTCGTAGTTGCCGTGGTAGACGTGCAGGCCCTTGTTCCAGATCTCGATGATCTTGTCGACGGTGACGTCGAGGAAATAGCGATCGTGGGAGATGAGGATGTATCCGTTGGGATAGGTGCGCAGGTAGTCTTCGAGCCAGTTGCGGGTTTCGAGGTCAAGGTGGTTGGTCGGTTCGTCAAGCAGCAGCAGGCTGGGCTTCTGGAGCAGCAGCTTGGCGAGCGAGATGCGCATCTGCCAGCCCCCGGAGAATTCTTCGGTGCGGCGACGCCAGTCTTCCTTCGAGAAGCCGAGGCCGGTAAGGACAGTGCCGACCTGTGCGTCCAATGCGTAACCGTCGTGGGCACGAAATTTGGAGTCAATCTCGGAGAAACGGTCGGCGGCAGCGGCGTAGGCGTCGCTTTCCGGGTCGAGCTCGGCGAGCGAGGCGGCGACGGTCTCCATCTCTTTTTCAAGGCCGAGAAGTTCGTCGAAGACAGACAGACATTCGTCGAAGACGGTGCGGCCGGAGAGCGCCAGGCCGTCTTGCGGGAGGTATCCGATGCTCATACCGCGAGTGCGCTGTACCTGTCCGTAGTCCAGTCCGTCAAGTCCGCCGAGAATCTTCATCAGCGTGGACTTGCCCGTGCCGTTCGCGCCCACCAGAGCAGTCTTCTCGTTCGGGGTGATCAGCCAGTTGGCGTTCTGGAAAAGGAGTTTCGGGCCAAAACGCTTGCCCGCATCGGCGAGTTGCAGCATGCTTCTATTTTAGCGGGACGTGCGGATCGGGGAGTTGAGGTATGCCTCCCCCTCGGCCTCAAAACGCTAGCGGGCGCGCACCTCCAGCTGGATGGGTTTGGCGGTCGCGCTCACGGCTGGGTCGTAGTATTCGTAGACGCGTGACTGGAAGGTGTGGGCGCGGATGGGGTACTTGGCGCGCAGGCGGAAGTGCAGTGTGACGGTTTCTTCCGGTGCGAAGGAATTGAAATAGAGGATGGCTTGGGTTGCAGTGAGGCTGAACTTCTCGAGGCGGCCTGTGGCCGATCCGGCGGTCTTTTCCTGGTAGGTCTGAAGGTCTTCGCTGAGGAGGTCGAAGCCGGGAGGGATACCAAGGTCGACCATGACCATCTTCGCGGATTTGTCGAGGTTGTTGCGGATGGTTGCGGTCGCTGTGGCGATGTCGTTCTGCGCAAGCGTGGTGCGGTCGTAGGTGACGTCGATGGAGAGAGCTTCTTTGGCGGGCGATTTCTCGTCCCAAGGGATGAAATAGTCGCCAACGACCTGATAAGCGAGACCGCCAGTTCCTTCAAAGTGGAGCTGGACGGAGTTAGTTTTGGGTTCGATGTCTTTGAGGACAAACTGGTGGAAGAGGTCGTTGTTCTCAGGTGTGAGAACAAGCTTTTCGACGGGCTTGCCGTTCAGGGTGACTTCGACCGTCCCGCGTACGTCGGCTGAGCCGATTTCGGACGCGAGGAGCAGCGCACGCAGCGAAATGATGGTGGCCTGCGTGGTTCCCCACGTACCTCCGGCGTCTTTCTTCGAGGTGACGTAGGTGAGAGCTTTGCGGGCGGTGCCTGAGGCCTGTCCCCACTTGAGCAGGGCTTGTACGGCGAGAGCGGTGGTTTCTACGGCAGCGCTGGGGCCGGTTGCGTAAACGCTGGTTTCCTCGGCTGTCCACCAGGCCTGCTCGTCTTTTTCGGTGCGGGCATCGAGCAGAAACTGCATGGCCTGGCGGGTTAAGGCGCTGTCCTTCTGATGATCGACGGCGAAGTTGGCAACGACGGCGAGGGTGTAGGCGTCGGCTTTCGCGTTCAGGTGCGACTCGATGAAGTGCTGGGCATTATCGACAGCAGGGCCGCGGTAGCCAGTGTTTTCGAGCGCCCAGGCGATGTAGGCGGTGATGCGCAGCACGTCGGAGTTGAAGCGGTTGGTTGCGCCTTCGTTGATGAAGGAGGTGTCGGGCTTCCAACTGCCGTCGGGCTGCTGCTGCGCGGCCAGCCACTGCTGTGTGCGCTCGATGAGGCGCGGGTCGACCTCGTAGACGCGGGACATGTCGCTGAACTCCATGAGTCCATAGGCGGTGAGGATTTTGTTCGCGGGCGCCTGGCCGAACCAGGAGAAGCCTCCGCCGGGAACTTCAAAGGTGAGGAGGCGCTGGTAGCCCTGGGCGATGAAGCCCTCGGCCTTGGCGTGCACCTCGGGAGTGAGCTTCTTGGTGCGCTTCATGTAGTCGAGGGCA
The DNA here is from genome assembly GCA_013289875.1 of Acidobacteriota bacterium. Taxonomy (GTDB): domain Bacteria; phylum Acidobacteriota; class Terriglobia; order Terriglobales; family Acidobacteriaceae; genus Silvibacterium. The sequence continues at coordinate 35,253 of JABCZC010000024.1, forward strand.
AGGACGTTGGGATAGGTGACGGACGAGGTCTGCTCGAAGCAGCCGTAGGGCATGCGCAGAAGGCTGTCCATGCCTTCGATGACCTGGCTAAGCGGGCCGGGGTAGAGGCGGACGTAGATCTTGCTGGCGTCGGGGATAGAGTTTTCGGGGAAGTTGATGTTGTGCTGCAGGTCGTGGGCAGCTTCGAGGCGTCCGTTGAAGACGGTGTTCTGCTCGCGGCCGTTGGGGACGACTTCGATTTCGCGAATCACGATGTCGGCCCTGGCGGTGCCTTTCATACCGGCGGAGAGCGTCAGCTTGGATTTTCCGATGCGCTTCGCTTCGAGGGTGAACTGCGAGCCGCCGACACGGTTGGAGTCGACGGAGAGGCTCTTGTCGAGAGTGTCGTTGACGAGGGAGAACCAGTCATCAGGCTCGAGTTTGAGGCTGACGTCTCCGCGCGCGCTGGAGTAGTTGTATACGGCGACGGGGATCGAGACGCGGTCTCCCTGGCTGAGGGTGATCGGCAGGTCGAGATCGACGAAGAAGTCCTGGAAGACTTTCAGGCTGGATGTCCCGGTGCCGAGAGCGCCGTGTTCGGTGGAGGCCAGCATGGCCATACGCCAGGTAGTGATGGAATCGGCCATGGGGATGGTGATGCTGGCGACGCCGTTGCCGTCGGTGATGATTTCGGGATTGATGTAGAGGGCCTCGGGGAACCAGGAGCGGACGTGAGGCGCGGCGGGCGCGGCGTCTCCGGTTGGACCGGCCATTGTATCGGTCACCATGAGCGACGCCATCGGTGCCGGGGCGGCCATCGCGAACTTAGCGACACCGCGGCCGTTGAGTGCCATGGCGCCGTGCGCTGCACCGCCTATACCGCCGAGGATGCCCCCCATGACTCCGTCCGCGGCGCCAGTGGCAATGACTACGTCCCCCGCTACATTGACGGTCTGGGTGGCCGCACCAACATTCAGTGTGACGGAAAGAATGGCGCGATCACGGGGCTGAAGGGTGAATTGCCGTGTGGCCTTCTCGAAGCCCGGGGAAGTAATCTCGACTTCGCAGGTGCCAGGCGGAAGCGCTGCCAGATCGAATTGGCCGGCGGCATTCGCTACGGCGGAGAGGACTTTTCCATTGGCAACCTGGCGAAGATGGATGCTCGCACCGGGAATTATGGCTCCGGACTGATCCTTTACGGTACCGGAGATCTCGGCGTGGCCGTTGAAGGGGCCGCGATCGTGCTCCGTCTGGAGATCGATTGTGCCGGCGCCTGTACCGGAATACCTGGCGATTGTGCCGGAGGTGACCTCGACATACACGGCGAGGTCGTCGGAGGTGTCGAACTGCTGATCGGCGCCGGCGCTCTGGACGAAGTAATAGCGGGTCTTGCCACGATTCCATGGAGCGGGCTGAACTCGCAGCTCTGTGCCCCAGGCGTCTCGCGGTGTTGAGCCGTTGGAGATGTGGGAGAAAGTCCTGACCAGGTCGAAGTGCTGGGGATTCTGTTCGTAGGCACGGCTAAGCTGGGTTGCGAGCCGGCGGACCTGCGCCGTGTAGGCAGCCTGATAGCGCCCGGTGTATTCCGCGTGCTTCGCCTCCGGCAGGGTGCGCCCGAACTCCGTGTCAAGCTTGTTGGGATTGACCAGTTCGGTCGCGGAGAAGAGAGCGCGCGCGGCACGATCGCGCTGGTCGGCCTGTGCGTTCTGGACCGGCTCAACGATGTCGGACATGCCGATGGAGTGAATTTCATAGCGCGGCTTCATGGCCTCCTCTTCGAGATAGAAGAAGACCTTGGCGAATCCGGGCTGCTTTTCCGCCAGCGCGAAGACGGCCTCGTCGACTACCTGGAGGCCAAGCGCGGCGCGCACCCCTTCGCCGTGCGAGTTGGTGACGCGAAAACGAATGCGCGCCTCGCCCCCGGGTTTGTAGGCAGCGGCATCCGCGGTTGTTTCGATGCGAAGTTCGTCGGCCGGCTGGACGAAGACGAGGCGATGGTCGGCGAGGGGCGCGGCGTCGCGCCCGAAGAGGTAGGCATTGAAGTCCAGGGTTCCCGCCATTTCGGACGTCGCGGTCAGAGCGAGGTCGGCTTCGCCGTTTACGATATCGAGGTCGCGGGTAAGCATGGTCTGGCCTTCCTTGACAATGTCCACGTAGGCAGTGCCCCGTTGCCGGGTGGAGAAGACCTTGAGTTGAATGCGGTCTCCGGCGCGGTAGACCGCGCGTTCGGTGCGCAGAAGAATCTGGTCGGCACCGTCACGAGGCTGGAGATCGATGCTGGTGGAGGCGCGGTTGCTTTGCTTGTCGGCGGCGTCGATCTTCAGCGTTTCAGGGCCGCTGCCGTCCCTGCCAGCCTTGATGCGGATGACGGCGACGCCTCCGTTATCGGTGACCACATGCTGGTCCCGGTTGCCGACGGCCTGGATGTTGAGGTCCGCGGCGGCGGGAGTTCCATCTGGATATGACGTGAGGATGAAGACCTGATTTTCGAGATTGGGGATCAGGGTTCCACCCTCGGGAATGGCGGTAATGAGCAGAGGCGATTCGCTCACGGTGATGGGTTCGCCGCGGGTTTCAGAGTGGGCAGCGGAGTCTTTCACCGTGGCTTCGATGAGCACACGGGCTGCGCCCTGGCTCAGAGGGCGTCCGGCAAAGTACGTGGGCAGCTTCAGATCGAAGTGATATGCGCCGTCCTTATCTGTTTTGCCCTTCTCCGCGCCAACGTCGAAGACTGAGACATCCATGCTTGACGCCTTGAGAGTGATCTCGGCGTCATCGACCGGCTTGCCAAAGAAATAGTTGGCGCGCACGGTTCCGGTGACGTGGTCTCCAGGACGGTAGCCGCGCTTCATTTCGTTGCCCTTGCCGGTGAAGTCGATGGCCACTTTGAATTTCGAAAGGACATAACGCTCGACGTTCACCGCGACCTCGGCGGTGTTCGTGGGATTCTCTGATTCGCCGATCAGGGCACGCAGATGGTAGGCGCCGAGGTTCACTTCGTCGGCAAGCTCGAATTCAGCGGAGGCAATTCCGAACTTGTCAGTCTGCGTGGCTTTCTTGAAGACCTTGTTGCCGCGAGAGTCCTCAACTTCAAACGTGAGCCTGCGGCTGGCGGCGGCATTGTGGTCGGAGCGGTCGAGAGCCAGCGCGCGAACGTGAATCGTCTGCCCCGGCTGATAGATCGGCTTCTCGGTGGTGAGCAGGATGGAAAGCTTGTCTTCGACCTGGACCGCTTGCGTGTACTCGCTGGAACCAAGGGGCGTCTCGACCAGGTAGCGGAGCTGACAGTTGCCGAGAACATTGGTGGGAAAGCGAAACTGCGCGTCCGTCGTCCCGCGATGATTGAGGCGTCCGGTGAAGAGCGGGCGCGCGGGCTTGTCGGGGATCAGCAACTCGATCCGTACTGAGCCGTTCCCGGCAATGACGTTGTTATCTGCGTCGGTGACGATGACACGAACGGCAGCCTGAGCGCCGGCAAGGTATGACTTCTGACCGAGAATATGCACCACCGGGCGGCGCAGAATCTCCGAGATGGATTTGATTTCCTCGAAGGCCGGGCTGGTGTCTCCGCTGTACTCGAAGCGATAGCGGATCCGGTCCCAGACGAGGTCATCGAAGGATACGGGTTTCTCAAGCGTGACGTCGTGGCGCCAGCTTCCACCACCTTTGGCAATGTCGACGTTTTGTTCCGCGCGCCCCAGGATTTGATCTTCGGGATCGAGTATCTCAATTACCAAGCGTCCTGAGCCGGCGCGAGCAGCATGATATGGGATCGACACAGAAAGGGCACCGTGCGACCAGGTGACGGTGAGAGATTTGCCATTGGCGTCTCTAAAGGAATAAATGGCGGGGACGATAACCAGCAGTGCAGCAAAACAGACGAGGGGAAGGCGGAAGGAATTCCAATATTTCTGCGCTTCTTTCACAATGCATCTCCTTGTGCACGGCCGAGTCTGCCGGGCGGCAGCGTTGTCACATCTGACCGAAGAACGACTCGTCTTGCGGATCTTGCACGGAAAATTGCGGAGGGTCGCTCTCTTGCTGGGTAGACACCGGAGCGACGTGGATTAGGTCGCCGGATCGGGCATGGATGACTTGACAGGGCCTACTGCGGAGGCCTAGAGTGGGCTGGTTTGAGTAAGCGTTTACTCAGGCGGTCCGCCGTGCATGCCACTCGATCGCAAAGGCATTCACCGGGCGCCATCGAACAAGCTTCAGGAGAGCCGTAATGACGCGAATCAGTGTGAAATCCTGGGGGCTTTGTGCACTTCTGTGCGCAGCTCTCGTCCTAATGCCAAGGTTGGACGCTCAGTCCACGACCGGTTCGATCACCGGACAGGTGACAGATCAAACCGACGCTGTGATCCCGAACGTGGCGATCAAAGCGACCGAGATAAACAAGGGGATTTCGTTCACCGGGAAGACCAACGCCGCCGGCGAATATCAGGTGCTTAACGTCACGCCGGGCACGTACACAGTGACCGCCTCGGCTCCCAGCTTTGCAACGGCCCAGGCCCACAATGCAACGATCAACATCGACCAGAAGCTGCTGCTGAACTTCAAGCTGAAAGCGGGCGCGGCAGACACCACCATCGTGGTTACGGAAGCGCCGACCATGCTGCAGACGCAGAGCTCCGAGACGGGGGTCGTGATCGGAGGCCGCGATATTACCGAACTGCCTCTACTATCCCGCAACTTCTACGCCTTGCCGCTCCTGGTGCCCGGAACTGTCACGGTCGGCGGCAGCATTAACTCCTTCGCGGTTTCTTCGAATGGTAATCGGGAGTATGGAAACTCCATAGCGATCGATGGCGTCGAATCCACGACCAATCGTACGCAGGACATTACCGTGGTGCCCAGCGTGGATTCGGTGCAGGAGTTCAAGGTCGCAACCTCAGCCTATAATGCCGAGTTCGGCAGCTCCGCCGGCGCAGTCGTATCGATCGATACCAAGGCAGGCACCAATCAATATCACGGTGACGCGTACGAGTTTTACCGGCCAGACTTCACGGCCGCGCGGCCATACGGTTTTGGAGCGACGGAGCCGGCGTCGGTTTTGACGCAGAATAACTTCGGCGGGACATTGGGCGGACCCGTGATCCACAACAAAGCTTTCTTCTTTGCTTCCTACGAGCGAACCCAGCAGAACAATGCCTATACCTATCTGGATGGCACTCCGCCGCTCAATCAGATCAGCTTCCTTCCCGACGGCTCAGTAGATTTGTCGCAGATGGTCGATCCCTTCGCAGGCCTCTACGGTGCTCCAGCCGGTCTGAAGGTTAAACACTTCGATCCAAATGTCTTATATGCCTGCTACGGAGGATGCTCCCAAGAGTTTCCTGGAGACATCATTCCAGCAAACCGGGTCAGTCAGGCCGGCAAGAACACGCTCCTGGATTTCTTTCCCAAGCCAAATCTGCCCGGTACCGACAATGGCTGGTTCAACAACTATTTTGTCGACTCGCCGGTCACCTACAACCAGAATCAGGTAGATGCCCGTTACGACCAGAACATATCAGACAAAGATCGCTTCTATCTCACCTATCACTACTACACCCAGTACCAGCTGGTGACTGATCCCTACCATGGCGCGACTGTTGTTCCGGGCGCAGGCGACGCGGACCAGGCAAACAGGGAAAACGTGACAGGCCAGACGATTTCCGCGACTTACACCCACGTCTTCAGCGCTGCCAATCTGAATGAATTCAGATTTGGCTATTCCTACTACAATGAAAACCTATACAGCCTGCTGAATGGAACCGATTATTCCACCAAATATGGTGTGGGGAATATTGCACTGCCGGGTTACCCGGCTACTATTGGCTATCCCTATATATTCATGGGCACTGGCTATCTAACAGGCGGTTCCACCTACAAGCCCTACCATGTAACCGACAACAACTTTTACATCGCCGACAACTTCACCTGGAGTTCGATTCAGCGGCACGAATTCAAGTTCGGCGAAGAGTTGCGGCTTCTCAGGTCTCATCCCGTGTTTTCGCTCTTTCCAACCGGCTTTGAGTATTACGGCAGCTACGGTTTTTCGCAGACCGGCGACCAGACATACAACTACTACGTCCCCGGTGCAGCATTTTATAACGGCGGTTCGGATATCGGTGATCTGCTCCTCGGCCTCCCCTATGATGTGGATATCGGTCTCCAGTTGACGCAACCCCACACCAAGAGCTGGTATCTGGGCCTCTACGCCCAGGACACGTTCAAAGTGTCGCCGCGGCTAACGCTCAATTATGGGTTGCGCTGGGAGTATTACGCGCCGTATGTGGAGGGTAATAACTACGAGTCTAACTTCGATCTTGCCAGCGGCGATATCCTGGTGGCTGGCCGAGGCGGCAACTCGCGATCCCTCATGGTGGGGCGGGCAAATGATTTCGCGCCGCGGGTTGGCTTCAGTTTCATGCTCAACCCCAAGACCGTTTTCCGGGGTGGATACGGCTTATTCTACTCACCCGAAAACGATGGACGCGAAGACTTCTTGACGCAGAATACCCCCTTTGCGGAGCAGGCTGTATATACGAATTACTGGTACGATGGACCACCCTATGAGTATGTTCTCGACACGGGGGTGCCCCGCAACACGACTATCAACATCCCCCCCAGCGGACGAATTATTCCTGCGACACTGACCAACGGCAATCTGGAAACGACCTACTCGCTCGATCCGCATCTCAAGACCGGCGTGACGCAGTTATTCAATGTGGCCGTGCAGAGGGCGATCACCAATAACCTTTCACTCGACGTAGCCTACGTCGGTACACTGGGTCACAATCTTTCCTACCAGATAGGGAACATCAACGCGAACCCGTACGACGGCACCAACAGTTACAACAATCGGATTACCCCGTATCTGGGCAAGATCCAGTATCTCAGCGACTATGGCAGCGTCAGCTACAACGCGATGCAGGTGAAATTCCAGAAGCGTGAATCGCGCAACCTGAGTTTCCTGCTTTCCTACACCTACAGCCACGATATTGATAACGGCCCGGCTCCGTTCAATCTCGGTCATACCAACAACAACGAGCCCCAGGACCCCTATAATCTGCACGCCGAATGGGCGTCCTCTGACAACGACGTACGCCAGAACTTTGTCTTTAGCGGGCTTTGGGCGCTTCCCTTCGGACGGGGTCAGAAGTTTGGCTCTGACTGGGGTCGCGTAACGAACAGCATTCTGGGCGGATGGCAGCTGAATAGCATCTACAACATGCGAACGGGAACACCGGTTAATGTTGTGCGCGGAAATAACCCATCGTCGGTCCTGCCCGGACTGCGGCCCGATCTTGTCGGGAATCCGGTCATTCCCAGGACGCAGCGCACGTTATTGCACTACTTCAACACCGCAGCCTTCACCAGTGAGCCCTTCAACTGCTCGACCCCAACTTCTGTAACTTGCAACGCGCCGGGCGATGCGGGCAGAAACATTCTTTACGGTCCGGGATATATCAATCTGGACGCGTCGCTGTTCAAGACGTTCCAGTTTACGGAGCGGTATTCGCTGCAGCTTCGTCTCGAGTTATTCAATACGTTGAATACGCCCCACTTCAGCAATCCGAACGGAGATGAAGGCGACGAGGGAAATTTTGGCGAAATCACCCAGACGTTCGGGAATCAACGAATCGCCCAGATCGCGGCCAAGTTCTTCTTCTAGCCTGTTCACATATCTGCGGCCAATGCACTCTGTTGGCCGCAGAATCTCTTTTCGCTCCAACTGCGACTTTCTATTCATGTCCTTGCACAGACCAATTCTTATATTTGTCTTGCTCACCGCGGCTTCGGCGTGCGTGGCGGAGACTCCGAGTGTCCGATCGTTCTACCTCGATTGCAGCGCGCAGCAGGCGGGTAGCGGCGACTCTTCCCAATCTCCGTGGAACAAACTGGAACAGCTTGAGGCGCAAACCTATCTTCCCGGCGACAGGATTTACATCCGGCGAGGCACGGAGTGTCAGGGAGAGCTATCTCCGAATGGATCAGGCACGGAGGGTGCGGCCATCCGCCTCACTGCGTACGGCGAAGGCGTGCGGCCCAGGATCATCGCTCCGGCGAAAAGCCGGGAAGCGTTCCGGCTCTTCAATCAGCAATATTGGGATATTGATTCGCTCGACTTCTCGGGCGGCACCATGTTTGGCGTCTTCATCAGCGGAGACAAGGGCGTGCTGCACCACATTCACCTCGCAAACCTCGCCGTCCATGACGTGATGGGCGGCGCGATGAAAAACAAGGACAACGGGCTGGTGGTGATTACTCCGGGTAGCGTCGATCAGCACTTCGATGATGTGTCCGTCGATGGCGTCACCGCCTGGAACACGAACCAGTGGATGGGAATCATGGTCGGCGGCGGAAATTTTGGATTCCCACCGGAGTCCACCTGGAGCACGAACGTCAGCATTCGCAACTCAACGATTCACGATGTTCAGGGGGACGGCATCGTTCTGTTTCGCGAGCACAGCTCGAAGATTGAGACCAGTGTCGCGTGGAATACCGGCATGCAGGAGACGGAGTCGGTCGGCACTCCGAACGCCATCTGGACATGGATGTGCCACGACTGCTCAGTCGAGCAGACGGAGGCGTTTTTGACCGATAGTCCGGGTGTGGACGGCGGCGCGTACGACATTGACTACGGCAACACCAACAATGCCGTGCTCAATAACTACGGGCACGATACCCAGGGCTACTGTGTTGCTGTCTTCGGCGCCGGGTTTGTCACGCGCCAGAGCACGGTGCGCGGCAACCTGTGCGTGAACAATGCGCGCAGCCCGCGCATGGCGAAATATCAAGGCGCAATTTTTGTGTACACGTGGAACGACGGATCGATCGACGGCGCCACCATCGAGGACAACACGGTTTACTGGAATCCGAATGAAAGGGTTCCTGCGCTGATCAACAATGGGAGGATCGCGCAGGGGTCAGCGGTCTTTCGCAACAACACGATTTATTCGACGTCGCCCTGGCTGGCCGACAGCAATGAGGCGCTGAGATTCGAGCACAACCGGTATACCTATTTTGGCGCGGGTCAACCTGAGTGGCGTTGGGATGCGAAGAGCTTCCACACGCTGGCGCAAATGCAATCAGGCGCGCAACAGGAGAACGGCAGCAGCTTCGACCAGTTGTCTCTTCAGGAATGGGCGAGTGTTCTGCCGCGAACCTCGACCAAAGTCAGTAGCGACTCGATCTTTGAGCAGAAATTCATCGACCATGCAGGCCATCCGTTTTCTGTCACGCATGAGGATTCGCGATGGCGTCTCTACTCGCTGGTTCCCTTGTCTTTCGACGATCACGGACTGATCAGCGACGACGCGCTGCGGCAGATCGTCTTCCTGAAGAGCCTCGATCAGCAGTATCGGGCGCGCGGTTTGCAGGTTATGCCGCTTCTGGCCGTTGACGCGCATTTGGTGGGCACGGCAATGCTGAACAACGCGATTACGGATCTCGATCTTGCCGGCATACCTGTGGCTTATACGGCCCCGGGAAACGGAACGGCGGAGCACAGTATCCTTGTATCGCCGCAAGGCGAAATTGTTCAGCAATGGAAGGGCTTTGCCGGTCCGACGGCGCTTGGCCTGGCAGCCCGCGCATGGCTGGGGGAGCCGGCGTTTTCACAGATGGGAGTAAGTGCCAAATGAATCGAGTGACGCGGCTCGTGATATCCGTGGTGGTGATCGGCCTGCTCCTGCCATCGTATCTGCCTGCCCAGACGCAGCCGGCGCAGCAGGAGTTCTCTGCCGACAAACTCGGCGCTCCTACACTGCGCGACCCGATATCCGTCTACAACAACTGGTCGTCCTACGACGAATTGTCGGACAACATCCCGCTCACACAGGAGCTGGCCATGCGCGAGCTCGACAATGTGCTGCGCCTGCGCAAACTCGGCGTCCGCTTCGATTACTACATGATGGACGCGTTCTGGTTCGATCCCAATGGCGGCTATCGCACATGGCGCAAGCCCAACTGGCCCGACGGACCCGATGCGTGGATCAAGAAATGCCAGGAGAATGGGATTCGGCCCGGACTGTGGTTCAGCTCGAATACGCTCGTCAAGATCAATGCTGCCCCGCAATGGCGAGACTCGCTGAATCAAAAAGGGTGGGCGATGTCGTTCTTTGAAGGCGGTTTTCTGCCCGACTTCATGGATACGCTGCAGTACTGGTACGACCACGGCATCCGATTCTTCAAATTCGATTTTGTTGATTTGACGATAGCAACGCCTAAATCGGAAGCTTCACTTTCGAAAGAAGAAATCATTCGCCGCAACTCCGAGGCGCTGCGAACTGCATTCGCAAAGTTTCGCGCAAAGAATCCCGATGTGGTATTCGCGGCCTTCAACGGCTTCGGTGGCGTTCTGGACTCGACCTCTTATCCATTCCCGTTCAAAGATCCCGTAGACCTTCGCTGGCTGGAGGTCTTCGACGCGCAATATTCCGGCGACCCACGACCCGGCGATGTGCCGGAGACGAATTTCTGGCGCGCCATGGACATCTACAGCGACCATCAGGTGCGGCGTTTCGAGCAGGCTCATCTGCCCATCGAACGCATTGACTCTACCGGATTCATGGTCGGCAAGACGGGAACCATCTACTACCGGGAAATGCACGCTTGGAAGGGTGCACTCATCCTCATGATGGCCCGTGGGGGATGGGTCGATACGACTCACGGCAACCTCGAGCTGATCACTGATGAAGATGCTCGCTGGTTCGCACGCGTGCAGTCGCTCTTCCTGCACCTTCAATCCGAGGGCCGTATCAAGAGCTTCGGCGGCATCCCAGGCGAGGTTCAGACCTATGGCTTTGGCGCGCTCGACGCCGATGGAAGCGTTTATGTGGTGATGAATCCGGCGCAGAGTGTTGCACGTGTCTCCATGCCGCTGCTTTCGCAAGTGCAGCGGCCGCTCGGCCAAGGGCGGGTTCTTTTTCGCGATGCGGGATTCGCTCCGAAGCTCGCGGGAGACTCGATCGAGCTTGGGCCGGGCCAGATGGCGGTGGTGGGATACGGCAAGTACGCCTCGCCCGCGTTTGACCTTGGTATTCAGCAGGACGTGGTGATTCCGCGCTCCATCCGGCCCGTTCCTGCCGAGTTTCAGACCACCGGGAAGGGCGTGATTCAGGCGGCGATTCCGGCTCCGGCGGGGGGCGATCTGCGGCTGATCATGCAGCAATATGCGCCCGATGGCAGTCTTCGCCGAACGTGGGCCGGAGGACCGCCCAGCGGTATGAACATGGGCAAGGTCTTTCTCCTCGAAGCTGCGCAGAACGGCAAGCAGCTTCCGATCCACCAGGACTACGACAAGATCATCTGGAGCGGGCTGTCCTGGGCTGCCGGAGAGATCCGTGCGAAGGACCTGCACGGGGGCGAGCCTCTCACCCTGACGTTCCGATCAACGGAGAAAGATCCGGTCACGTTGAAGGGGACGCTGTATCTCGTGAATTACTGATTGGCGTTCAGGCTACTTCGTTCACCAACGTGCCGATGCCGTCGATGCTAATGCGAATCTCATCGCCGCCGTGCAGCGTGAATGAGTCGGGAGGAACGATGCCCGTGCCGGTGAGGAGAAAACATCCATAGGGAAAGCTCTGGTCGTGAAAGAGATACTCGACCAGTGTCGCGGGATGGCGCCTGAGCTCGGTGAGCGCCACCGAGGCTGAAAATTCGGTGCTGCCGGAGCGCAGGATCTCCATGCGAATCTGCGTGGACGGCGGCATGGGATGCGGCTGAATGAGAATGCCGGGTCCGAGAGCGCAACTATAATCATAAACTTTGGCCTGCGGCAGGTATAACGGGTTGATGCCTTCGATATCGCGGGAGCTCATGTCGTTACCGACGGTGTAGCCGATGATCTGGCCGCGGGGATTCACCAGCAGCGCCAGCTCGGGTTCGGGTACGGACCATGTAGCGTCGCTGCGAATGCGGACGTTGCTGTTGGGCCCGGCGACTTTGTGCGCGACTGCCTTAAAGAAGAGCTCGGGACGCGCGGCGGTATAGACGCGATCGTAGAAGTCGCCGCCGCCGGCGTCCTTCGATTCCTCGATGCGCGCGCTGCGGCTGCGGAAGTAGGTGACTCCAGCGGCCCAGACCTCCTGGTTCTCGATCGGCGCTTCGAGGTTCGGCGGTGCGGTGAGACTTTCGGGAGTTCCTGCGGCGATGATGGAAGAGAGATGGGCGTTGAGATCGTCGAGAGCGACGAGAGCGTCGAGCGAAGTCTCGTCGAGCAGGTAGAAGCGGCCGTCTTCTTCAACCAGCAATCGGTCAGCGGTTCGATAGAGGATCACTGCGTTTCCTTGTTGGCGGGATGGGCTGGGGCGTCGTGTCGGCCTCTTTCAAGCTGGGCCGTGATGGCATCCACATCATAGACGCAACCGCCCCAGATACCTCCGCTGGTTTGCACTAGCGCGGCCCACAGTCGCGTGTCGTCAGGAAGAGAAGGATGCGGGTGCAGGTCCGGACGCGGCGATCGCGCGGCCAGTTGGCTCGAGCCTGCTTCGGGTCCGAAAAGCTTGCCGGCGCCTCCGACCAGGTTAACGGTGCCGGTGAGATTTTTGCGATCGATGACGATTTCAATTCGGTCGCCTTCTGCGATCTTTCCGATCGCGCCGCCGGCCAATGCCTCGGGAGAAATGTGACCAATGCAGGCTCCGGTAGAGACGCCGCTGAACCGAGCGTCGGTGAGGACGGCAACGTGTTTGCCGAAGGGGAGCGCCTTGAGGGCCGAAGTAATTTGATAGATTTCCTGCATGCCCGCGCCTGCGGGTCCGCAGCAGATGAGGACGATGACGTCTCCTTCGGCGATCAGGTCGGTCTTGATCGCGTGGATGGCGGCTTCTTCGGTCACGAAGACCTTTGCCGGACCGAGGTGCCGGTAAATGCCGTTTTCATCGACGAGAGTCGGATCGATGGCAGTGCTCTTGATGACGGAGCCTTCGGGCGCGAGATTTCCCACCGGGAAGCACACGGTTGAGGTAAGGCCGCGGAGGCGAGCGCGGTCCGGCCCCATGATGACGTCGTCGGGATCGATGCCGTCTTGCTCCTGCAGGTTCTTTCGCAGCTTGTGGCGGCGGGCACTCTGCTCCCACCAATCAAGGCAGGTGTTCAGCGTTTCTCCGCAGACCGTCATCGCGCGGGTATCGAGAAGGCCCGCTCGACGCAGGTGCAGCATGACCTCGGGTGTTCCTCCGGCGAGAAATACCTGAACGGTCGCATAGTTTCGCGGACCATTAGGCAGCGCGTCCACCAGTCGCGGCACCTGGTGGTTGACGTGCGCCCAGTCGGCGGCGGCGGGGCGTTTCAATCCGCCGGCGTGGGCAATTGCAGGGAGGTGCAGAAGGAGATTGGTCGAACCGCCGATGGCCGCATGGACCATCATTGCGTTGTGGATGGAAGCGTCGCTGAGTACGTCGGAAAGGCCGAGGTGAAGCTCGCGGAGGCGCAGAATGGCGCGCGCGGAACGCCGGGCCGCATCGAGCCAGACGGGTTGGCCCGAGGGCGCGAGCGCGCTGTGAGGCAAGGCGATTCCAAGCGCCTCGGCGATGACCTGCGAGGTTGCGGCGGTGCCCATGAACTGGCAGCCCCCGCCGGGTGTCGCACAGGCGCGGCAGCCGACTTCGGCGGCATGCTCCAGGGTGATCTGCTTCTGGGCGAATCGGGCGCCGATGGTCTGCACTTTTCCCGCGTCCTCGCCGTCTTCCGGCAGCAGGGTGACGCCGCCGGGAATAAGAACGGCGGGCAGGCTGCCAGCGGAGGCCAGCGCCATCATCATCGCGGGAAGGCCCTTATCGCATGTTGCGACTCCGAGGATACCGGCGCGGGTGGGAAGCGAACGCATCAGGCGGCGCAGTACGATGGCAGCATCATTGCGAAAGGGCAGCGAATCAAGCATGCCGAGCGTGCCCTGCGTGCGTCCGTCGCAGGGGTCGGTGCAGGCGCCGGCGAAGGGAATCGCGTGCAGGCCCTTCAACTCGCGAGCGGCTTCGGCGACCAGAGAGCCAACCTCCCAATGTCCAGTATGGAAGCCGAGAGCGATAGGGCTGCCGTCCTCGGCGCGAAGACCGCCGTGCGTGCTGAGAATGAGCACTTCGGGGCCGCCGAGACGCGCCGGATCCCAGCCCATGCCGACGTTCTGGCTCAACCCGAAAAGATTGCCGGACGGCTGGGTGAGCAGCATCTCAGGCGTGAGTGGCAGGAATCCAGAGGGGCCGGGTGCATGGGTCGCGATCGCGTCGATTTCGAAGCCGGCGGTCTCGAGTACAGAGGTGAGCGAGATATCGAAAATGGCGTTCCTCTTGAAGTGTCTCGTGTGCCAAAAGTATAGCCAACGCGCGGTTTCAGAGGCAGGATAGTGGTCATGAACAGCGGGAAGACGGTATTGGTGCTGGCCGGGGGCAATGATCCGCAGCTTGCGATGCTGGAGGGAGTGCCGCACGTCGTGGGCAACGACGCGGTGGCGTTTGCCGGGGCGGCGAAGGATGCGGAGGTCATTTTGAACTGGTCCGGGTCGCGAGAGTTGCTGCACGACGTGCTCGCGATGAGTCCCAGGGTGACATGGGTGCACACGCGCTGGGCGGGGCTGGACAGCTTGCTGTTTCCGGAGTTTGTGGAAAGCGATGTGACGCTCACCAACGGCCGAGGCGTTTTCAGCACGGCGCTGGGAGAGTTCGCGCTGGCGGCGATTCTGTATTTCGCGAAGGATTTCCGGCGCATGATCCGCAACCAAGTGGCGGAAATCTGGCAGCCATTCGATGTGGAAGAGATTGCCGGGAAAACAGTCGGCATTGTGGGTTACGGAGACATCGGCCAGGCGGTGGCGACACGCGTGCGCGCTATGGGGATGAAGATTATGGCGCTGAAGCGGCATGTGCCGGAAAAGCCCGACCCGCTGGTCGAGCGCTTCTACAAGCCGGAGGAACTTCGGCCGATGCTGGCGGGTTGCGACTATGTTGTCGTCGCCGCTCCGCTGACGGACGAGACGCGGCACATGATCGCCGATGGAGAGTTTGCGGCGATGAAGACTTCAGCGGTAATCATTAATGTGGGGCGCGGGCCGGTGATCGAGGACGCGGCGCTGGTGCGAGCGCTGACGGAAAAGCAGATCAAGGGCGCGGGGCTCGACGTGGTTGAGCACGAGCCGCTGCCGTCGGGACACTCGCTCTACAAACTTGAGAATGTGCTGCTGTCTCCCCATTGCGCGGACAACACGGCGGACTGGAAGGCGCAGGCGATGAGGTTTTTTCTCGAGCAGTATGCGCGGTTTGAGGTGGGCGAGCCGCTGAAGAACGTTGTGGATAAGCGCCGGGGATACTAAGGGCCGCCCTCCGTGCGAATTTCGAACTAATGCCCGCGATCGAAGAACTGCTGACCCTGCATGACGGCCCTCACGGCGGGCAAAAGGTCGCTTGCCGCATGTGATTTCACAACGAAACCAAGTGCGCCGATACTGAGCGCTTCCCGCAAAAACTCTGGACCGTCGTATGAAGTCAGGAACAGAATTCTTGAGCCGGGGGAAACTTTGCGGATTTGGCGAGCGGCTTCCAGGCCGTTGAGATTCGGGAGCCCGATATCCAGCAGGATCAGGTCCGGCTGCAGTTCTTCGCTCTTCCGGACTGCATCCAGCCCATCCAAACTTTCGCAAAGAATGACAACATTTAGATATTCCTGGAGAAGTAAGCAAACAGAGCGTCGCCACGCCTGACTATCATCCACGATTAAAATACGAACTGCCGCCAACTTTCAGAGGCCTCCTTCAGGCAAAGTTCACCCAGGCCATAATTGGCGTCGCGAACTAATTACTTGAGGATTACACAAAACGCATTCTCAATCGTTGCTGAAGAGCAATGACGAGCAAAGGCTAAGCAAGGATGCGAAAAGCGGGGGATCAGCCTTCGCTGGACATCAGAGCTTCCGGCGAACGGAGCACGACCTTACCGCGGCTCTTCGTGAGAATGCCCTGGCTCTGCCACTCATTCAACAGGCGGCTAGCCGTAAATACGGTGATGTTCGCCTCATTGGCCAGCTCTTCGTTCCGGATATTCAGTTCGACGCCTTCCGAAACTCTCTGACTCATGCCGTTGGCAAGGTTGCCCGCGGCTTTATTTCCGACATGGCTGTCATTGATCTTCCGCCCACTTCTTCTCTTAGGAGCAATGAAGGGCAGGATTTCTACACATGCATCCCCGGCGACATCATCGCCGACCGGACGGAATATACAGAGATGAAAACCCGCTTCTCATAGGTCCATAAACCTTTGATTACCAAAAATTGTAGAGGGCCATGCGTCCATTCCCAAAATAACCCTCTGGCAGCTCCCCCAACGGCCCTCATGCTTTCGACCTTTATAGGCTTAAGGCTGCCATTATTTGTAAAACACATTATTTATCAATTAATTAGAAATATTTAACCGCACGGGAGCGTTGCCAACTCAAGAAAAAGTTCGTTTCGTCACGCAATCGTCTATTTGGTCACTGAATTGCTACCATTCGTCACACAAAAGCGCCATTTTGTCCCCTTTGGGGTCACGCCGTAGCGTCGTATTTCACTCGGATTTCTGAAGAAGACCGTTGTTCTACCTAAGGCTCCAGACCGCCGCTTCAAAGCTTTGGTCCAACGCTTTCCATCGAGGGAACTATGAAACTCAAGAGACTGCTCTTCGCCGTCCTACCATTCACCGCCTTCCTCGCTCTCTCCATCCACGCTTACGGCCAGGGAATCATCACCGGCGGCATCACCGGGACCGTCGTTGACCAATCCGGCGCTGTCGTCCCAAGTGCGGAAGTCACCGCTGTTGATCCTGCGAGGGGTGCGATATTCAAGACGCAATCCGATGGAGCCGGCAATTTCGCATTTCGCGATATGCCCATCGGTTCCTATGACGTCAGCATCTCCGCTGCAAATTTTCAGCAGCTAAAAATCAATGGAGTGACGGTCACCGCCGGCGAAGATCAGAGTCTGAAAAAACAAACGCTTACCATCGGAGCCTCCACGAGCGTCACCGTTGAAGGCGCGTCCACCGTGCAACTGGACACCACGCAATCCCAGGTCGCGGGCAGCTTCGACAGCCAGCAGCTTCAAAATCTGCCTCTCGGCAACGGATTCGACGAGGTTGCCCTGCTCATGCCGGGAGTAGCGCAGACCCACGATGACAATTTCAGCAACACCAACGGTCCGAATTTCTCGTCTAACGGCGAGCGCGGCCGCTCGAACAACTTCGAGCTGGATGGCCAGTCAAACAACGACAACTCGGTGGCCGGACCCCAGATCTTCTTCGGCAACCAGGATGCGATTGCGGAGATTCAGGTCATTCAGAGCAACTTCAGCGCGCAGTATGGCCGCAATACCGGTTCTGTAGTCAACTACATCACCAAGTCGGGGACCAACAGCTTCCATGGTTCCGGCTTTGAGTTTTATACCGGATCATGGCTGAACTCCTTCGCCAACCAGTACAAAAGCCCGTTGTTTGGCTATTGCCCTCCGGGCGTAAATCCTTCGACCGGTTGCACCGCGCCCAGCATCCCGCGCTCCGTCGATAACAAATGGGGCGGCACATTGGGCGGACCCATCCTCAAGGACAAGCTGTGGTTCTTTGGCAGCACCTATTGGGAGCACACCCGAAATGGTTCCACGCCCTTTAACTCCGGCTCCTCGTTAACGCCCACTCCGACAGGTCTGCAGCAGTTGGCCGCAACCTTCCCGGGCAACCCGGTGGTTTCGATTCTTACCGATTCCGGCCCCTATGGCGTTAAGCTCGGCAATCCTCAACCTATTCTTTCCAGTGCAACGACTACCCCCGTGACCGCTCCCGATGGCAGCACCGTGAATATTCAGGTCGCCCCAGTCGTCCGCAGCCTGGCTGCGGGGAACTATGCGGATGAGGAGGATCTGGGCCGTATCGATTGGCAGGCTACTCCGAAGGACCGTTTCTACTTCCGCTACTTTTATCAGAATGACGTTGGCAGTCTGTACGACTTCTACGGTGCGGCCGGTACCTTTTACGATGTTCCGGACGCAAACTACTCCGTAGGCGCGGACGAGACTCACCAGTTCTCCTCCTTCTGGGTGAATCAACTCCGGTACAGCTACCAGGAATCGAAGCTCGACTTCCAGGCTGGCTCCTTCCCCACCTGCACCGTCACGACCTTCCCGGAGTGCCCCGGTTACATCCAGTTGGGCGGGACCAACCTCAGCTTTGGCGAAGCAACGAACTTGCCCCAGGGCCGCACCGTCAAGGTCACCCAGGTACAGGACAATGCAAGCTGGACCCACGGCAGGCAGACCATTCTCTTCGGGGGTGAATACGACTATCAGAATTCTCCCAATGTCTTTCTGCCCCTCTACAACGGCTCAGGCTCCTTCGGTACTTTAGACGACTTCGTTCACCAGAATGGCAATTTCCTTCTCGCCACCGGCAATCCGATCCTCCCCTTCACTGAATCCGACTTCGCACTTTATTTTCAGGACGACTGGAAGGTTTCGCCTTCGCTCACCTTGAACCTTGGCCTGCGCTGGGAGTTCTTCGGACAGGCA
The DNA here is from genome assembly GCA_013289875.1 of Acidobacteriota bacterium. GTDB lineage: Bacteria > Acidobacteriota > Terriglobia > Terriglobales > Acidobacteriaceae > Silvibacterium. Next base: position 53,748 of record JABCZC010000024.1, read on the forward strand.
ATCAATGAGCTCCACAGGCTGACCGTTGCTCGCGAGTCGAACCCGACCACCGCCATCTGGGACCCCAGCCTTCCTCTTGCCGACCGCACCACCCCGGCAGTCAACAATGCGTGGAAGAACTATGAACCACGCATCGGCTTCGCCTGGAATCCACCATTCGATAAGAGGATGGTGGTGCGCGGAGGGTACTCCATCAATTTCGATCCGCAGTTCTATAACATCTTCCTCAATGTTGCCACCGTCGCTCCCGCAGCGACCTCGGGATCATTCCCCTGCGGCGGCGCCTGCCTCAGTGGCGGAAGTTTTACCGGCGCGTCTCTTCGTGCCACAAATCTTCCCAACCTGCCCATCGGCGGGAATCCGGCTTACAGCGATCAGGAAATCGTCCCCAGCAATTTCCACAATCCATACGGCCAGACTTACTCGCTCGGCTTCGAGCGGCAGATTACCAATACCGCTCTTCTGAGCGTCCGCTACGTCGGCAACCATACCTCAGGAAACTTCCAAAGCGTGGATGGGAATCCCAATCTCAATCCGGATTTTGCAACTTACGGCCTGCCGCAGGTGGCCACGGCATTTCCGAGTTATGTGCCTGTTTCGCTATGCACTACTCCCGGAGCCCCGGGCCTCGGACGCCCCGACTGCAACAAGGGCAACTTGTCCGTCGTCGGAAATTATGCCTTTTCCATCTACAACGGCCTGCAGACCCAGGTAACGATGCGCACCTTCCATGGATTCACTGGGAACGTGAACTATACCTGGAGCCGCACCATCGACAATACCAGCGAGATTTACAGCACCTACGTTGGAGGAAACACCATCGCCGTTCCACAAAACCCCCTGAACAACAGCATCGGGGAACTTGGAGTCAGCGGAAACTCCTATCCCAATGTCTTCTCCGTCGGCATGGTCTATCAGGTGCCTCAATTCCATACCTCGTCCAACATTCTCAGCCGGATCGTGAACGGTTTCCAGGCCAATGGCATCTACCAGTACAACAGCGGTCAGCCCTTTAACGCCTATCAGCCGCTCCTCAACCTGTATGGGCTCGACTCCAGCTATTGCGATACGGCGTTCAACCAATCCTCGGTCGGTCCCGGAGCGGACAGTTGCCGCCTGATCCTGTCCAACAAAGGCGCTCCGCTCAACAGTGTGGCCATCCTCTACGCAGGAACATTCTACGAGCTGGGATCTTTCCTCAACACCAACAACCCCGCAACCATAGCGCCTTCCGCAGTTCATTGGCTCATCAATAACAGCGGCACCGCGAATCTGCTGAACAATCCCTATCCCGGTTCTGGCCGCAATATCCTGCGCGCCCAGCCCTACAATAACTTCGATGCCTCCATCTTCAAGACCACTAAGCTGACCGAGCGGGTGGATATGCAGTTGCAATTGACGGCATTCAACTCCCTCAACCACCAATACAGAGGCACTCCTTTGGCCAACGTGTTCAATGACACGCCGGGAATTCCGGTCAATCCCTTCCTTTCTAACCTCTACAACACCTCCGTCCCCCGAAGCGTCCAGCTCGGCGGCAAGCTGAGGTTCTAGATCTGTTGTTCCAGAAGTCGAGCTTATGGGGGATCAACACCGTGCGAATGGATTCGAGCACAACCGCAAGTGAGTGCGACGGATCTATTCTGGATGTCGTCGGGAGTTCTTGACTGAGGAGAAGGATTACATTGGCTCAGTATGTCATCGTGAGCATTCGGTTATTTGATTTGGCTGCCGGTTAGTCACCATCTTTCCTACCACGATCCGAGCTTTCATGCCCACACTTATCCGACCTTAGAAGCGCGCAATTTTGGACAACGGCCCCTTCCGCCTCTGCCACGGTCTTAATGAATATCGCGGCCTGCTCGCTACCCTCACCAGAGCTCCGATCTTTGACGTCTCGGCCTCCGTGCCTTAAAGATTGATCCCGCCCGATCGTGTGATTCGTATCCACGCGCATCCGTGTGGAACCACACAGGTATTTGTGTAGCATCCTCTATTTCTATTCCCTGACAGCTCTCCTACTCTCGTTCTTGACGATTGCGTAGTTGCGATACGGTTGCACGATCCACTCCTCACGCAGACGCAGCCGACGCAGGAGCGAATCAGCTTCGCTTTCCCGTGATATCCGTTTCCACCTGGAGAAAAAGATGATTGCAAAATTAATGAAACAGCTGCTCTCGATACTCGTCTGCTCAACTCTGCTTGTGGCGGGAGCACCGGCGCAGGCCCTCATTCAGGATCAGGCCGCGCCGCAGGATTCTTCTCAATCCTCGTCAGCGAGCCAGGCCTCACCGTCGAGCGCAACAACTGCAACCCCGGCGCCCACGCCGCTGAGCTCGGATCAACTCGACTCTCTGGTTGCTCCGATCGCGCTCTATCCTGACGCCCTGGTTGCACAGGTTCTTGGTGCGGCTACGCTTCCCGACGAAGTTGCCTATGCCGAAGATTGGCTCCAGCAAAATCCGGGTTTGACAGGAACCGCGCTTGCGCAGGCTGTGGATCAACAGTCGTGGGATCCCAGTGTCAAGGCGCTGACGCAGTTCCCATCTGTTCTGAGCGACCTGGCGAAAAATCTCTCCTGGACGACGAACCTCGGGCAGGCTTACGTGAATCAACAGTCAGACGTAATGGCCGCAGTGCAGGTGATGCGCGCCAAGGCCCAGGCTGCGGGAACTCTTCAGTCTTCGCCTCAGATCCAGGTGGTTCAGCAGAGCCCCTCGACGATTGTGATAGAGCCGGCGAATCCTAGCGTAGTGTATGTTCCGCAGTACAACCCGGCTGTGGTCTATGGCGCGGCCTATGTTGTGCCCGCCTACACGCCACCGGTCGCGGTTGCGACTGCTGCTGTTTCCTTCGGTGCAGGAGTTGCGATTGGCGCAGCCTTCGGTGGCGGCGGGTTTGTCGGAGGCGGCTTCGTCGGCGGTGGTTTTTCCTGGGGATTCAGCTCATGGGGCTGCAACTGGGGCGGTGGTGGAGTTGTCTACAACCACAACACCTATATCAATAAAAGCATCGTCAACAAGACGGTCATCAACAGGACCGTCATCAACAGGAACATCAATAACAGGAACACCACGAACAATAACAATCACCCTTATGATCCGAATGGCTCCCATGGAACCACTCGGAACGGCGGCCACAATGGCGACCACGGCCTGATTGGCGGCAACGGCGGAGTCGAGCACAATCCCAACGACCCGAATGGCCAGCATGGCTCCTACCAGCGAAACGGCGGCCACAACGGCGACCGCGACCTGATCGGCGGTCAAGGCGGAGTGCAGCGCGGGCCTGAAGGGGAACAGCGTCCTGGCGACCAGCGCGCCGATGGGGGTCAACGCCGCGATGATCAGCGCCAGCCTGGCAACCAGCGCACCAACCAGGCGCGCTCTGATATGGGCGAAAACGGCGACCACGACCGCCAGAACGCCGACCATGGCGGGGCCAGCATGCATCCGGCATCAGAACAGCGCTCCCGTCCCCAGCAGCAGCATCCGCATCCCCAGCAGCATTCTCATCCACAACAACACGCGTCGCATCCCGCTCCGCACAATTCTGGCGAAGAACACAAGCGCTGAGCTGAATGGCCGAGGCTAATTCCGAAACCACAACGGATGTATAGGCGCAAAGAAATGAAAAACAAATCGATGAAGCTTCAGGCGCAAAACGCCACGACGGGGAGCACTCTGCTGGCCACGCTGTTTCTGCTCGTACTGGTTATTCCCTCCGGTTGCCGGGACAATCTCAACAAGGGTGGCTCGGTCCAGAAGGACTTGGGCGCGAGTACTGCCAGCCTTGCGGCTTCGATTAACAACTCTGGCCCGAATGACGGGTGGACGGCAGCGGAGTAGATCGCCGAGGCATCTCGTACGCACATTCCATCGCGGTGGTTGTAACTGACACTTATAACCGCCGGCAACACCTTACTTCCAACAACTATAGGAGAACCAGTCATGATGATTAAGAAGGACATGCTTCTCGGAACGGCCCTTGGACTTATCCTGGGCTGCAGCGGAGCGGTATTCGCGCAGGCTCCGGTCGTAAACATCGGCGACAGACATGGAAATCTGCGGGCCGCTCAGCAGTCCATCGTTTCAGCCTGGCAGAAAATCGACGAAGCTCAGCAGGACAACCACTACCAGCTCGGTGGCCACGCAGGAAGAGCGAAGGAGCTGCTCGTGCAAGCGGACGAAGAGCTCAGGCTGGCTGCCAATACCGCCAATTCCCACGAGCGATAACGAACGCCCTGCAGCCAGAGAATACAGGAGGGAGAGACTACTCATAACCCGCGTTTTGCGCCAGTATCGCTCTGAGTTACTGCTTTGCGCGCTGATTGCTGAGAATGTGATCTCTCCCCTGGCCGACTCCTGCCCTCTTTTCGGAGCTCTGCTTGCAGCACGTGTTCTACTGCTCCTGCTCATTGGAGCGAGCTACATGGTGCACAATAATGTTGTTCAATTCGTGGGGTTCCCTCGAAGCCTTGAGAACTTACTGCCTGAGGCGGAACCTTCTTCCTACAGCAGGCTCTTGTTCTGCAGGGTGAATCGCAGCAGCGCATTCGCGCCTTCGCCTTCGAGGTTAAGTTTTCGGCAGATGTTGGTGCGATGATTCTCTACGGTGCGGTAGTGGATGGAAAGCTCGGCACCAATCTCTTTGCTCGACTTACCGTCGGCAATCAATCGTATGATACGGCGCTCAGTGGGAGTTAGATTGGCAGTGAGTTTGCGCTGAGGAGTCGGCGCCTCTCGCGGGTGAAGAAGCTTTTCGGTGATCGCCGAGCTGATGAACGGGCGCCCGGAGGCCACGGCGCGCACGCCGGCCACAATTTCCTGCGAAGCGCTGTCCTTCAAAATATAGCCCTTGCTTCCGAGGCTCATCGCGCTTCGGAAGAGGTCCTCATCTGCGTGGAAGGTGAGAAAAATGATCTTCACTTCCAGCTTTTGCCGGGCGATCTCCCGGGCCACGCCAAATCCGTCGAGTTTCGGCATGTCGATGTCGAGCACGACGATATGGGGGTGAAGGTTTTTGATGAATGCCAGGGCCACCTCTCCATCCGAGGCCTCGGCGACCACCTTGAGGCCGGCGTTCTCCTCGATGCTGAGACGCAGACCCTTGCGCACGATTGGATGATCGTCTGCGATCAGGATGCGAATCTCTTCATCCATCAGCGCCTCCCGTCAGTGGGATTTCCACTGTCACCATCGTGCCATGGCCGTGCGCGGACCGCACCTTGAAATCGCCGCCAAGCAGGTGCGCCCGTTCGGCCATTCCTGTTAATCCAAAGCCACTTCGCGCAGCCTGATGGTTGCGTGTTTCCGGCGTGAATCCACGGCCGTTATCCTCGATGGTGAGTGTCACGTTCTCGATGCTTCGCTTCACCTCGACCTTAACGGCGGATGCCTCCGCATGCTTCATGACATTGCCCAGGGATTCCTGGACAATACGGTAGAAATTAATTCGCAGTTCCTCCGGAAAGAGATTGTCGACGTTGTCGAGTTCCGATGAGAACTTGAGTCCGGATGCCGAGGCGGTGGTCCGAATCATGGCTTCGATGGCCTTGGTCAAGCCCAGCCGGTCCAACTGAAAGGGGCGAAGGTTGTAGGAAATCTCGCGTGTCTCCTCGATGGCCGACGATGCCTCATCGCTGATCTCGGTGATGGTTTGAGCATCGGCGTCGTCTCCCGCACCGTTCTTCGTCCCACCTTCTTTTCTGGACCGGAGAAGAAACAAGGCAAGATTCTTGATCACGACCAAGCGCTGCCCAAGGCTGTCATGCATCTCCGCGGCGATGCGCTTGCGCTCTGCCTCCTGTGACGCAATCAATTGCCTGGAAAAAGCCTGCTGGACGGCCTGTGCTTGTTCAAGCTGCGACACACGATACCTCCATGCAATCGCTACGAGAGCGCCAATTGCGAGGAGGGTCAGCATCTCGAACCACCAAGTTTCGTAGAAGGGCGCGAGAATGGTGATCGTGAAGGTCTTGCCTTGGTTGTTCCACACGCCGTCACTGTTGCCGGCGATCACATGGAAGGTGTACCTCCCGGGGGGGAGATGGGAGTAATAGGCGACACGCCGAGCGCCGGCGTCGATCCAGCTTGAATCGAGTCCTTCTAGTCTGTACTTGAAGTGAGTCTGCTCCGGCTTGATAAAGCTGGGCGCTGTGTATTCAATTTCCAGATTCTCCGCACGAGGCGGAATCCGGGGAGATCCCGTTAACGGAAAGGCCATCCGGTCGACTCGAAAAGATTCGATAACCACGGGCGGCGGCTTCGGATTATAGGAAACCGCTGCAGGGTCTATGACGGCGATGCCCTGTTGCGTGGGAAACCATAGCTTGCCATCGCGAGTCTTTGCTCCGGCAGGCCACAACCCGCCGTTGCACTCGACGTTGGTCATTCCGTCGACCTTGCCGTAGGCGACCGATGCGATCGTGCTGCGCTTTCCTTCCGCGAAATCGTTGAGCTCCTGTTTGCTGACGCGATAAATCCCGCGGTTGCAGCTCATCCACAGATTGCCTCGACCGTCTTCGAGGATCTGAAACACGCCGTTGTTGAACAATCCGTCACGCGTGGTAATGCGCCTGAATGTGCCATCCTTATACCGGCCGAGGCCGCCGTCGTAGGTCCCGATCCAGAGGACGTCATCGCTATCTTCGTAGAGTGCGCGGACATTATTGCTGGGTAGGCCTTCGTGTTCTGTCCATTGCGTGAACCGGCCATTGCGAAGGCGTGTCAGGCCGCCATAGCCGCCTATCCAAAGGTCACCCTCACGGCTTTCAATAATGACGCGGACGTCATCGGCCGCAAGCCCGTCCCTTACTGTGAAGAGCCGACTCTCTTCATTCCTCAGAGAAACCAGGCCGCGTGAAGTACCGAACCACAGGGTGCCGGTGCGATCCTGAAAGATGGCCTGGACGACGGAGCGATCGGGCAGAGAAGGCTCTGCGGGTTTACTGAAATGGCCGTTTTGAAAGACGGCGACACCGCCGTGCGCAGCGACCCAGATTCGATTGGCACGGTCCTCATAAATTGATGTGACCAGCCGTGCAGGAAGACCGTCCGCGACTGTGAAGTTGGTGAACTTCCCATCGTAGAAACGGCTCAGGCCCATATTCCAGGCACCGATCCACATCGCGCCGAGATGGTCCTGAAAGATGGGATAGATGTTGTCGGCGATCAGGCCCTGCTGTTTTGAATAGACGCCGATCGACTGTTTCTGCAATCGATAAAGACCTTGTCCTTCTGTGCCGAGCCAGAGATTACGTTCCCGGTCTTCATAGAGGAATGTGAATTGAATTGTGGTTTTTTGTCCCGAGTTCAGGTAGTCGACAGATCGATACAACTCATGGCCAAGCTGCAGAGTCCAGGAATGCCCATCGCCATCAATATAGGTTCTGGTGGCCGGCGTGCTGACACTCACGGCAATCTTGTCGGAGCCAATCTTGATGTACTTCCCATCGAAAGTTTCGATCCAGAGGGTTCCATCACCGGCATATGCAGCGACGAAAATAGAACCGCCGGAGATTCTCTGCGGCAACGGGTAATCGATGTAGCGTCCTCTGATGAAACAGTGTAATCCGCGCTGATCCCATCCCCAGAAGCCTGAGTTTTCCCAGCGAAGGGGTTCAAAAGGGATCTTTAGATCTGTGGGGGTAACGTCGACAAAGCGTCCCTGGTTTTCATTCCACTCTTCGATCGTGTCTGCATTGAGAATCCATACATGACCCGCGTCATCTCCGGTTATGGCGCGAACGGTTTTATTGGTAATTCCCTGTTCGGAGCCGAGGGTCTGGAAGACGCCGTTGTGATAGCGGGTGAGGCCGCCGCCTTCAGTATTTAGCCAGAGATCGCCGGATCGGTCTCCGTACATCGTGCCGAAGCGGTTGGATTCGATGCCGGGTGTGTTGCTCTTATTGAAGACGGTAAAGTGGACACCGTCGAAATGGACAAGGCCGTCAAAAGTGGCGACCCAGAGAAAGCCATCGGGAGCCTGATAGACGCCACGGACAACGTTCTGAGGCAGGCCGCTATCTGCCGTCCACACATCGTACCTGTATTGCGCGCTGGCGGTAAGGTCGGTGCAGAGGAGAATTAGCAGGCAAGCGCAACGGCATAAAGTGTCATTAAGCCCTGGCGGTTGCGATAGCTTTACCATCTGGCGGCAGAAACCATAGGACAGGTCTGAACCTGACATTGACTCCCGCTATCCCTTCCTGAATGAACCTCGTTCCGTGCGCTTTTAAATGTTCGTGGCTGCGTTGAAGCGCATATCCGCTTTCTTTGCGAAGCATACACTGGGCGACAAAGGCGAACAATCAAAGAATTGATAGGGAAAGCAAAGGTCCAGCACTGCCGGATCACCGCACCCGTGCGGTACCACATGGACGTTGTGTAGCAGCCCCTATAGCTTTCCCGGGTCTGCCCTCGTACGCTCGAAGTGATCCTGTCCGGTTCGATAGCCGGACCGAAGGAAGGAGTTTCTCACATGAGGCTTGTGAAGACGTTGTTCGCGGTGATGATTCTGCTGGCGGTTTCGCCGGCTCTCACCCAGACATTTTCCGATCCGGTTCCTTATTGCAAGGCGGTCGGAACGATCGACAAGCCCGATGCGAGATATACCGGTCCAAAACTACCGGGATGGATGGCGAAGAAGCTGAACATGAAGCCAGATCAGGGCAAGCTGATGGAATGGCGCTGCGCTAACGGCGCAGTGCTCGCCTGCGAATACGGCGCGAATATTCCCTGCGGATCGAAGGCTATCACCAGCCAGAAGCCGACGCAGCCGATTATCGACTATTGCCGACTGAATCCGGATTCGGAGTTTGTGCCGATGGTGGTGACCGGTCATGAAACCACGGTGTCGTGGGCGTGTCACGGCCCACGTCCGGTGGTGATCAGGTCGAGCGCAGTCGATGCCCAAGGCTACGAGAAGGCGTACTGGCGGGCTGTGTCGCCATAGGCGTAGATCATCATCGCGGCGGGCTTAAACATCCCGGCATTTTCGGCGAGAACAGGAAGCAGAATGACAGTTTTGATCGTTGATGACAATGCCGCGATTCGCCGGCTGCTGCGGCGCGCAGTGCTCGAGGTCGCCGGTATCGTATGGGAATGCTCTGACGGCTCGGATGCATTGTCGGCGTACACGGAGCATCGGCCCGATATTGTGTTAATGGATATCCGGATGCCGGACATGGATGGACTCGCGGCAACCCGACAGATCCGCCGATTCAACCCCTCGGCCCGCGTTGTGATAGTGACCGATTATGACGATGAAGATCTGCGCAACGCGGCGTTACAGGCGGGAGCCAGCGGTTACGCGCTTAAGCAAAATCTGACGGATCTCTCCGGACTGATTCGCTCGATCACCAGCAGAAACAAGTAAACACCACCGGAAGGCGAGAACCGATGACAGTAGTGGCAGAATCGGCTCTAGTTTGAAAATGATATGAGGCTCACATCACTGGGCCTCACGATGATGGCGCGGCGACTGGAGGCGTAGCAGTAGACAGTAATCTCGGTGCAAAGGATCGGGGAAGTATGTCGCAACTAGCCTCCCAGCTAGTTGGTCTGTGAGTAGACCCGCAGGAACGCCATGACATCTTTATGAACAATTACACCCAGCACACATAAGCACTGGTCACTGGTCATGAAGCGATCAAGGACCTCGTGAAGATCTATGTTCAGTATCCCCCGCGCAAACAGCAGAGCCCATCGTACTCCGGCCCGATCACTCTTCGGCAGTATGAGCGGCTTCAGTTCGTCCGCGAATAACTCTAGATAGATGGAATCACGATCCCGATTCCTGCTGGGAACTAACCCCTCGGGTCCTATCCTCGCGACATCGGGCTCGACATCGCGATAAGTAAAAAGTGCCCGGAAGCGCACCTGTCACTTCGGGAGCGGACAATCAATGCCGCTCGCTATTCGTGTCGGATTGTCACCAAGTCCCCGGTAGACATGAAGATGACGAGATCTCGCTTGGCCTTCAGCGACGGAGAAAAAATGCTCCAACGGCATAAAGGGCTGCGTAAATTTTACGAGTCTCGTCCCTACTACACAGACCTACTTGCGCCGCGCATTCGCCAGGCTGACACGCGGTACCAAAGGTAACAGTTACTAGCGAGGAATAGGCTTCTCAAACGCTGGACGGTTTTAGACAATAAGTCTTGTAGGCGACTATTCTTCGCGAGAGACAGTCGGGGACTGGGCGATCTAAGCGGATTAACAGATGGCAGTCTCGATCTCACAACCGAGTTAGTGTAAGCCGAGAAGCTTCATCAAGAAAATGTATGGGAGATGGCCGGATATCAGCTGAGAGAAGTAACCATACGGATTTACTGGGATTTTTGATCCATAGGATTAATGGTAATGGTTTCTAGTAATAAAAAACTACTCTTACCTCTGTTGCCTTTAGCTCATTCCCGGGCCCCTTGTCTGCCGATTACCAGATTACAGAAGGCTAATCCGAGCGGGACAGTAGGACAAACAA
>JABCZC010000025.1 GCA_013289875.1 Acidobacteriota bacterium
CGGGCAACCTTCGAACGCGCCCTGCCCCCGTTCGTTCGTGTAATCGACTCCGCGGAAGCAACAGCCACCCAGGTGGCCGCCGCGCTCTGTCTGGCCGACAAACCATGCAACCCGGACGGCAAACCATACACCCGCCGCTTCTATGCGACCGACTCCGTCAACAAATTCCGCAATTTGGGCACACGTTTCCTTGGACAACGGATCGAGCAAGTGGAACTGATCGATCTGGGCGGGTGAATCATCCCTGACGACAGCCGCCCGAATTCGTCAGGACCTTCTCAATTCGTGCTGTTGAAGAATCGCGTCGCCGGCAACTTCGACGGTATTTCGCCCGGCGCGCTTGGCCCTGTAGAGAGCGCTGTCGGCCGCGTCGATCAGGCCCTCAAGCTTTGAGTCCACATCCGGAGTCTGGGTGGCGCACCCGATGCTCACCGTGACCACGCCTTGCGGATTGCCTTCATGCAAAGTGCCGAGCGCCTGTGCGGCGCTGCGTATTCGCTCAGCGATCTGTCTCGCGCCCGTTTGCGGGGTGTTGGGTAAAACCACGGCAAACTCTTCGCCGCCATAACGAGCTACCAGATCTGCAGGACGGGAAACCAACCCCAAAATCACTTTCGCAATCTGGCGAAGGCAATCGTCGCCCCGCAGATGACCGTGGATGTCGTTGTATGACTTGAAATGGTCCACATCGATCAGCAACAGAGAAATGTCGCAACGGGTCCGTATTGCGAGCCGCCATTGCTGCTCCAGAACCTGATCCAGACGTCGACGGTTGGCGATTTCAGTGAGGCCGTCAAGACTGGCGAGGCTCTCGACCAGCCGGAACGCTTTTTCGAGATCTTCTTCCGCAGCCTTGCGGCGCGAGATGTCCCGCACGACGTTAACGAAGCCAAACGGCTCGCCGGTTGTCGGATCGTGATAAAGGCGCAGGTTCGACTCCATCCACAGATAGCTGCCATCCTTCTTTCGACACCGATACTGAAGAATCTTTCCTATCTTTCCAAGTCGGCAGTGTTCCAGCAGAGCTTTCCATTCGTCGAGATCATCGGGGTGAACGAGTTCACGGTAGCTGCCCCCCAGCAATTCCCCCGGCTCCCAACCCAATAGCTCGGCCGCTGCGGGCGATACATATCGCCGTTCGCCATCGAGGTCGGTCAGCACAATAACGTCACGCGAGGTCTCGGCAAGCAACCGGAAGTATCCTTCGCTGGACTGCAGGTTCTGCTGTAGCCGCCTGCTCTCAGCCATCACGACTTCAAGCAGATACAGCGACAGCATCGATATCGCGATGAAGAACTGAAAAGTCAAGATGTGCGCTTCTTGCGAGTTTGCGCGCATCAGCATGGTCGGCCCACGCCCTCCGGTTGTAAAAAAGCCACCGATCACCGAGACGATCAGCAACCCCAAGGCAGAACCCGCAAGCCCCAGGCGAAGACCGATCACAATCAGGCAGGGCACAACCAGGAATAGAAAGGGGTAATCCGTTTGCCAGAAAACATAGACGGTAACCCCACAAAGCAGCGCGAAAGGCCACAGGAATTCAAAAGCGGATTGCTTTGGGAAGCGTCCTCTCTGGCCGAAAGCAAGGCAAAGTGGCGTGACCGTCGAGATGCCCAAAGCGTCGGCAGTAAACCACAACCTGAAGGTATGTGCCATTGCAGTCGTATAGAATCTCTGCAGCGGAAGCGAAGCCAGAAACGCCGCAATCGCCGGCGCCAAAATCACTCCGCAAGCCAGAAAGCTCAACAATTGCCGCCGGCGAGTCAAATCCGGCGCAGGGGCAATCGTCCCGTACAAAAGGAACGCCGCTACCAGAACCTCGATCATGTTACAGCCGGCAAGATAAAAGGAGATCGGAACCGGGTTCGCGAGGCTCAGGTTAATCCCCACGTCTACGGAGTACGCGACACCGATATACGCGAGCCATTGCCGTCGAGGCGTAAGCAACAGCACCCCCAGCAGAAGACCGTTCGAAGGCCACACAATGGTGATGCCGCCGGAGCGAGTATTAAGCAACAGGGCGCAGTACGACAGCAGGGCGAGGAACACGCCAATTGCGGCGAGCCGCCGGATGGGAGGAAGGCGGCCAGTGTTATCCGGGTCGGTATCTATAGAAGTCATGCGTCTCTGGAATCAAGAGTAACGAGCAAAGTGAGCACAAACAAGCAGATAGTTCTTCCCGAAGTGACCGTGGTGATGAGCAAAACCACGCCCAGATCGGCAAACTTACTCCTCGACGCATTTCCCAAAATGTTTTCAGTATCGGAAACGATAAATGCTCGACCTGATTCCCGTCTGCGCAGCGGGTCCCAGTTCAGCGCAGGTAGGATAACAAGGCGATTCCGAGCGCCAGGACAACAACCGGAATCCAAAACTGTGAGTCCGTCAGAATTGCCTTAAGCACAACAAGCCTACCGTTTCTGCAGTTAGCCGGTTCAGCGTCGGGACCGCGTTACCACGCAGCTACCATTTTACTTGATGGCCTCCCGGCGAGGGCTAGTTAATCGCTGCTAAAATTAGGACGCAAGTTTTTCCGCGGAGGGTCACGCCATGAATAGCACTCTCAGCCCAGTTGAGGTCGCACAGGCAGTTCACATCGAAGAAGAGTGGGACGAGTTTGTCAGCGGCCGCTACAAAGAGGGCAAAAGCGAGTCGGAGTTTCGCAACTACGATGCGAAGGTCGTGCCAACGGTCGCCGAATTCTACAAGCTTAACCACGAGAAACAGACTCTCGACTTCGTTCTCCGCAAGGAAGCAGAGTATTTCCCACTCAAGAAGGGCGAAAAGACAATCTGGGAAGCGGCAGACTTCCTGAATACGCTGGTCGATGACAGCGACCCAGATACAGATCTTACCCAAATCGAGCACCTGCTTCAGACTTCGGAGGCGGTCCGCAGAGATGGACACCCCCGATGGATGGTCGCGGCGGCTTTCGCACACGATCTGGGCAAGGTTCTATGCCTCTACGGAGAGCCGCAATGGGCAGTAGTGGGCGACACTTTCCCGGTGGGCTGCGCCTACTCCGATAAGATCGTCTTTCCCGAGTACTTTGCGAACAATCCGGATATGAACGTGCCGGAGTATCAGACGCTATACGGCATCTATGAGCCAAACTGCGGCCTCGACAAGGTGCACATGTCGTGGGGACACGACGCCTACATCGCGCACGTGATGAAGCCGTATCTTCCCGAAGAGGCTCTCTATATGCTGCGCTATCACTCCTTTTACGCGGCGCACCAGCACGGCGCTTACACGCACTTGATGACCGAGCAAGACAAGCAAATGTTCGCGACCTGGGTTCTGAAGTTCAATCCCTACGATCTTTACTCGAAGGGTCTCGCCAAGCCGGATATGCCAGCGATCAAGCCCTATTACGACGATCTATTCGCGGAGTTTTTCCCCGGAAAGATCGCCTGGTAGCGGTTTCCTTTTGTAAGCTAGAAAAATCGGGTCCGCTTCCACAGCGTCCATCCGGCACCGAAGAGCAGGATTGCGAGCAGCACGCACAAGCCCGCAGCCCAACTCATATTCATGGCCAATGGCGGCAGCGTTGCTCCCCAGGCAAACCAGACAAACAGACCGATGGCCAGGGCGACAATCAGGTAGTCCCACCACTGACGGTTGCTTTGGGCCTGCTTATCATGTTCAATGCCAGCCTGCGCCATGAGAGCACGGTGATACTCCAGGTTGTAACGATTGCACTCGCGCAGGAGCACTTCGTTTGTCGAGGCGTGCTCTTCTGCCGACGCAGCGGCGGTGCTGATGGCGAGCGCGCCGAGAATCATAACTGCCGATCCTGCAAGAATGGACAACTGATGCCTTCGATCGAGCCCGGCGAGTTCGCCGAAGACAAGCGCTCCCCACGCAAGTCCCCAGAGCTGGTTGGTGTTTGAAAGAGGAATGCCGCGGCCAATGCCGATGTACTTGGTCGCGTACTGCTGAAAGAGGTCGCCGATGACCCAGCAGAATCCGCCGAGAAAAAGCCAGAAGACAAAGTGGCGCGCGGCGAAGAGCTGCCCGGCGACCGTATGGAAGCCGCCCGCGAGTCCGATTGAAAGGGCAAACATGGTGCCCAGCTCACCCACGGTGAAGATAGTCACGAACGATAAAGGATTCATGCCGCTCAGATAGGCCTTGCGATAGGGAACATACATCGTGCCCCACAACAGGCTGGCTCCCAGGGCCGCGGCGACACCCGCCACGGCATGCGTCGAGCTCGCGTTCGCGGAGCGGATCGTGCTGAACCCCAGCGTCGTTGCACCGGCCACGATTGCCAGAGCTCCCAGAATCACTTTCGCCCAGTTGCCGGCGGAGGCCCCTCTGAGTTCCTTGAACAGAACGATCCCCCACAGAATGCCGATCAGGCTGTTGGCGTTCCACAGGGGAAACGCGATCGCAAGCCCGACGTCGCGAATAGCGAAGACGGTGAGCGTGTTTGCGACTGCCCACAGCGCGCCGGCGAGAATCGCCCAGGCAAGGAGGTGAGGTTTGCTGAGCAGGTCTTCAAAAACATACTTCGTGCCACGCAACAGAGTTGGGAAGGTCCATCGGGCGGTAAAGACGCCCGCAACCATACAGAGTGAAATCGTGTATGGAGAGAGGCCTGTCGTAACCAGCTTGGTGGGAGCCTCCGCCGCACCCAGCCAGGCACCCGCCGCAATACCGCACAGCACCCCGAGACCATGCATTGAATGCCCGGGCATTGCTGATTTCGGTTGCTCGTCGATCTTTGATATTCCTGCCATCTCTCGAGTTCTTTCCAATCGGTGCAGGAAGCCACATTAAGGGACGCAGGGACAAGAGTCAACAAAGCCGCGACATCCCGGACGTCACAAAAGAACAAAAATTAGACGAGTATCGGCGAGACAATTGCTATAATTTTTAACTGACTGGTTAATTAATGACAGACAAACCCATTCAGATTCGGCAAGACCGCGCCGACCAGACGCGGAAGCATATCCTGCGCGCTGCGATCCGTGAATTCAGCGCGCATGGTCTGGCAGGAGCACGTACGGACGCTATCGCCGTGTCGGCGAAGGTCAACAAGGCGCTCCTTTACTACTACTTCAAGAGCAAGCATGGTCTGTACGCGGCGGCGTTTGAGGAGATCGCCAGCAGCGTCGTCGAGCGCACCCTCGCCGCTCTTGACCCGGAATACAGCGCCGGGGAACGCCTTGTGCGCGCAGCACTGGACCACTTCGACCGGATTCTCACACAGCACGAGTTCCAGAGTCTCCTGCAGCAGGAGATGGTCAGGTTCCGCCGGGGCGAGAGTGGGGACGTGTCGCAGCTCGTCAAGAAGGTGTTCAAGCCGTTGCTCTTGAAGATGCAGGAAACAGTGCAAGAAGGTATTCGAGCGGGTGAGTTGTGTGAGGTTGACCCGTTACAGGTTGTGTATTCGATGCTGGGCGCCAATGTCTTCTATTTTCTAAGCGCGCCAATGATGCAATTTGCGCTGCCCTTCGATCCATTCGACGAGACGGCGCTGGAGATGCGGCGGCGGGCTACTGCGCAATTTTTGGGCAAAGCTCTCTTCGTTGACCGCGTTCGCGGAGTCAAGGTTGCGAAGCGCGTCCTGGCCGATATGCCTATGCCGAAGCTCAATAAGAATAGACTGTGGAGAAAGCACCCATGAATGCACGCAATCGCGTGTTTATTTTGCTCGGGATACTCGCGCTCATCGCGCTCGCCTGGTATTTCTTTTCAACGCAGCGCTCAGACGATCTTCAGTTAATCGGCACGGTGGACGCCAATGAAGTCGTCGTCAGCTCGCGCATCCCTGGCCGCATACAAACACTGACGGTCGACGAAGGCGACGACGTGAAGGCCGGGCGACTCATCGCAACCATCGAAAGCGACGACCTGGCGGCTGCAACCAATGCCGCCAAGGCGACAACGGTAAGCCAGCAGTACAAGCTGCAGGGGTCAAGCGATACGGAACGGCAGATGCTAGGAAGCACGTCCAGCCAGGTAATCAATGCGGAAGCCCAACTCCGCGCAGCGAGAGCCAGCTTGGTGCAGGCACAGGCTCAGTACGAGCATCAGCAGGCGGATACCTCGCGGACCGTGGCTCTGGCCAAGCAGGGCGTAATGAGCGAGCAGGCGCACGATGAAGCGGTTACCTCTTTGAATGCAGCGAAAGCTGCGGTCGATGCGGCGCAGGAGAATGTTTCTGCGGCTGAGGCCTCAGTGAAGCTCGCGAAGGCGAATACGATTCAGGCGCAGGCAGCCGCCAAAACAGTGCAGGCAACACGTGGCGATGTGCAAAATGCGCAGGCGCTGCTGAACCAAGCGCAGGTTCAACTGGGATATGCGCAGGTCGTTTCGCCAATCTCCGGCAAGGTCAACGTAAGAGCGGCGCGCCAAGGCGAGGTAGTTTCGCCCGGAACTCCAATCGTGACCATCACCGACCTGACCCAGACGTGGATCTATGCGCCGCTGCCCGAGACGGAGGCCGATTCCGTGCAGGTGGGCGACAGCCTCCGTGTGGTCATGCCGAGCGGTTCTACCATTCAGGGCAAGGTGATCGCCAAGTCGGCGGAGGCAGACTTCGCCACGCAGCGCGATGTGAGCCGGCGTAAGAGAGATATCAAGACCATCAAGCTGAAACTGCTGATCGACAATCCCGGCATGAAGTACGTACCGGGAATGATCGCCGAAGTCTATATCCCGAAGAACAAGCCGGTGTCGCGATGAATGCCAGCGCGTCAAACGCGGCGATTGCCGTCGAAAACATCGTGAAACGCTACGGAGATTTCGAAGCCGTGAAGGAAGTCACTTTCGAAGTTGGCGACGGCGAAATCTTCGGGCTGCTCGGACCCAACGGCGCCGGCAAGAGCACGCTCATCCGCATGATGACGACGCTGATTCCGGTCAGCAGCGGCAAGGCAATTGTCGCCGGACATGACGTTTCGCGCGAACCCGACGCGGTCAGGCGGGTGATCGGTGTTATCCCCCAGGCGCTCACCAGCGATATCGATCTGACAGTGGAAGAAAACCTCTCGATCTACGCCAAGCTCTATGAGGTCCCGAAGGCTGAGCGCAAGCGCAATATCGACGAGCTTCTCGAAGCTGTAGACCTGACCAAATGGCGCGGCGCGCAGACGAAAACGCTCTCCGGAGGCATGCGGCGGCGGCTGGAGATCGCGCGCGGCCTGGTTCATAATCCCCGAATCTTCTTTCTCGACGAGCCCACCACCGGGCTCGATCCGGTGTCGCGCGTGGCGGTGTGGGAGATGCTGGATCATCTCCGGAAGAGCCACCACCTCACGATGCTGATCACCACGCATTACATGGAGGAGGCCGACAATCTGTGCGACCGCATCGCCATCGTCGATCATGGGAAGCTGGTCGCGCTCGATACGCCGATGGCGCTCAAGGCCAGCGTTCTGGGAACCAACGTGGTCGAAGCGCAATTCACGCATGAATCCGACGAGTGGCCGGCACGACTGAAGCAGCTGGCTGGTGTGACCGCGGTGGAATCGCATGGCTCCGCCATGTACAAATTGCTCACCGCCGACGGCTCGCTCACGACTACGCAGCTCGTGGAGATGGCGGTTAGCCGGGGCGAGGTCATCAAGTCGCTGAGCGTGCAAACGACAACGCTCGATGACGTTTTTGTTCACTACACCGGGCGTCAGCTTCGCGACGAACAGGTGAAGGCGGTTGGGTTTATGATGCCGCCGCGACCGGGGATGCAACCATGACACGAATGATGGCAATTGTAGAACGCGAGATGCGGAAGTTCTTCCGCTCACCAGCGCTGATGATGGTCTCGATGGCCCTTCCGCTTGTCCAGCTGATCATCCTAGGCAACGCCTTCGGCGGCAAGATTCGCGGGGCGCGCATGGGGGTAGTCGACTACGACCGCGAGTCCCAATCGCTGAAGATCCACGAGGCCTTCGACTCGATTGCCGTAAACATCCGCACCTTTACCACGGTTCCATACAGTGACGAACAGCAGGCGCGGGAAGACGTGCGTACAGGAAAGATTGATGGCGCCGTTATCATTCCGGCGCAGTATTCGCGGCGCGTACTCGCCGGCGATTCTCCGGCAATCGGGTTGGTGGTCGACAACTCCGACCAGACCATGAGCAGCAGCCTCGAGGCCGAGATGCAATCACTCGTCGACGCATTGAACGCTCCCGTCATCCAGCAAAGAGTAGTTCAAAGCATCGCTCTCGAAATCGTAGAACTTTACCCCTACGTCGAATACATGAAGTACCTGCTTTCCGGCTCTGTGGCGCTAGCCATGTATGTGGCCGTCATGATCGGCGGAGGCATGCTCTATATCGACGACAAGGCGCGGGGGGTGCACGAAGGCTATCTGGTAACGCCGATCACGAGACTGGAGTTGGTCCTCGGATTGAATCTCGCAGGCACCATCAAGGCTGTGCTTTCGGGCGTCTGCCTGACGGTGATTGGCTCGTTGATGGCGGGCCTGGGCGTGATCTTTCATCCGGAGTCAGCCTTGCTTCTCCTGCTGTTGATCCTGTCGACCTCAATCGCCTTCAACGGCATGATGTTCCTGATGATGGTGCGCGTCGAAGACCCCCTCATACCGCGAGCCATTTTTGGAGTGCTGAATACGCTGCTGTTCTTTCCGAGCGGGGCGATTTCTCCAGTCACAGGATTTCCACCCTGGCTGAAAGCGATTGCGGTTATCGATCCTTTTACCTATGCAGTGCACGGCTTCAAGGCAGTGCTGCTCAAGGATGGGGGCTTGACGGCTATCCGCACGGACCTGATTTTCCTGTTTGGGTTTGGGATCGCGACGTTGCTGGTCGCGACTCCTCTTTTCAAGCGCACTCTATAGCGACCGGTACGCCGCCACGCTGCTATCCTCTTTGTTTGGAGGAAACCTGTTCCATGCTTAATCTTGAAGGTCGCGTCGCCGCCGTTTTCGGACTGGCCAACAAACGCAGCATCGCCTGGGGTATCGCCCAGAAGCTCCAGCAGGCGGGAGCCAGGCTCGCCATCAGCTACCAAAATGAGCGTATGAAGGCTGAAGCCCAGGACCTGATCGCCGATCTCCCCGGCGCTGAAGCTTTCCAGTGCGACGTGTCGAACGACGAGGAAATCCACCACGTCTTCGCGCAACTAAAGGAGCGCTACGGCAAGCTTGATGTGCTGGTACACTCGATCGGCTATGCACCCGCGGAAGAGCTGAAGAACGACTTTGTCCAGACGACGCGTGATGGCTTCCGCATCGCACACGACGTCAGCGTCTACTCGCTGATCGCGCTCAGCCGCGGCGCGGCACCGCTGATGCCCGAGGGTGGCAGCATCATCACGCTCACCTATTACGGTGCGGAAAAGGTAGTTCCTCACTACAACGTGATGGGCGTGGCCAAGGCTGCGCTTGAGGCCACGGTGCGCTATCTTGCGGCTGATCTGGGCAAGCAGAACATTCGCGTCAATGCCATCTCCGCCGGACCGATCAAGACCCTCGCTGCGCGCGGCATCGGTGGTTTGAGCGATATGCTGAAGGCCCACGCTGACCGCGCGCCGCTGCATCGCAATACGGAGCAATTGGAAGTGGGCGGCGCCGCTGTTTTTCTGGCTTCAGAGATGGCCAGCGGCATCACCGGAGAAACCATCTTCGTCGACTCGGGCTACAACATTATGGGCTTTTGAGGGGAACTTTGCCGGCCGTCTCTCCGTAGCTCCAATGCGGTAGGTTTTTGCGATGATTAAATTCCTTTTGTGGTGTGTTCTTCTGTTTCTGTGCTGGCCGCTGGCACTGCTGGCACTGATCGCGTATCCCTTTGTGTGGCTGATCCTGTTGCCCTTCCGGGTGGTCGGAATTGCGGTGGGCGGCGCCCTCGAACTGGTTGCTGCATTGATCTTTCTACCTGCGCGCCTGCTCCGTGCGGTCTAAGCGTGCATTTGCCTTCCCGGCAACGCCATCCTGATGCACACTAGTGTTAGGAGATACTTTCCAGTGCTGGCAGAAATCCCAACTGAGCGTGGCGCAGACACATCGCCGATCGGCCGCTGGTCCTCGATCGCGGCGCACTCTATTTTGCTGGTTCTGCTCATTCTTGCCGGACGCCATGCATGGCAGGTTCGGCCTGTGAGTACACGTGGCGGCCAGCATTCTACGGTTCTTTACTGGGCAAGCTCTGTTGGAACAGGCGTGGCCCACTCCCATCAACAGGGCGCGGAAAAATTGTCCCCAGCGAGAGTGATCCCGCGGAACAATCCCGTGAATCCGTCACACCAGAAGATGCTCGACCCGGAAACGCCCCAAGCCACCGAGACGGCTGCCGCGAGCCCAGCGGGAAGTTCGACCTCACCATCGCAGAACGAAGGAACCGGGGATGGTTCAGAGAATATGACTCCGGCGTTTCCCGTTTACTCGCCCTCGCCGCATGTGGCCGACCGCTCCCTGCTCCCTCCGACCAATGAAAACGTCGTGGTCGATGTAAATGTCAGCGCGTTGGGTGAAGTGCTCGACGAGAAACTGGTCCATGGGCTGGGCAATAGCCTCGATCAGACCATTCTGGACACGGTACGGAGCTGGAAGTTCCATCCGGCGACGGTAGACGGGAACGCGGTGGCCTCCGTGGCCGAGTTGGTCTTTCCGCTGAGTCAAAAGTGGAGAGGCTAGCCCCAGCGCCAACTACGCAGTTCGTCCTCGGGTGAATAGCCGGATAATCAGCGTGAGAATAACAGCCCCGAGCACGGCGACGATGATCGTGTAGAGCATACCGCCCGATCCGGCGAAACCCAGCGATCGCATAATAAAACCGCCAATAACGGCTCCGACGATGCCGACTACGATATCCATGAGCGCTCCGTACCCGCCCCCGCTCATGAGCTTGCCTGTAATCCAGCCTGCGATTAGGCCGACTATGATCCACCACAGAATGAACATAGACTCTCCTCCGATTACCAAAACACTTCGGATGGTATGATGCGGAAACGCACTTTCACGCTCGAACCGCCGCCCTTTGGGCTCATTTTTCTGATGGCTGTAACTGTAGCCAACTCTGCGAGTCAAACAGGTATGAAGAGGATGCGAGGGATTTTCCAGGCTCGAGCCGGATACGTGATTCTTTCGTCCTGCGCGGCAGCATTGATCGCCGCCTGCTCGATTTTCGCCGGACGTACCCAGGCTGCCGACAGCCCGGCGGCGAAGCAACCTGTTCTCGTTGAGCTATTTACGTCGGAGGGCTGCTCGAGCTGCCCTCCCGCGGATGCCCTTCTTGAGCTCCTCGATCACGAACAGCCTGTTCCCGGCGCCCGGGTCGTTGTGCTAAGCGAGCACGTGGATTACTGGGATCATGAGGGCTGGCGCGATCCCTTTTCTTCTCCTGAGATAACGGCGCGGCAGGACTTCTACGTCTCCCGCTTTTCGCAAGACAGTGCTTACACCCCCGAAGCTGTGATCGATGGAGCTCGCGGTCTCACCGGAAATGATCGCAGAGGCCTGGTCAGTGCTATTCAGGAAGCGGCGCAGAAGCCGAAGATTGAAATTGCAATTGCCAACGCTACCGTCAATGGCAAGTCTGTAGAGGCTACTGTGACGGCTGGGACACATCCTCGAACCGACCTGTACGCAGTACTCGCAGATGACCACGATGAGTCGAGCGTCTCACGGGGAGAAAACTCGGGAAAGCATCTCGAACACGTGGCTGTGGTGCGAGTGATCGAGAAGATAGGCTCTCTGAACGACGAGCTCAGCAAGCAGATCCACGTCGCTCTACCCGGCCACGCGCAAGCAAAGATGCGGCTCGTGGTCTTCGCTCAAGAGCGCGGAACCGGCCACATACTGGGCGTAGCAGAAGCCACCTTTAGCGACACCGGAAGCCTCCCTCAGCAACAGGCGCAGTCTTCCCGCCCGCAATAGGAGCAACAGCTACAGCACCCGCCGGCAATTGACGGGATTACCAGCACTTCATCGCCGTCCTTGAATGCGTACTTGTCATTACCGAGGAATCGGATGTCTTCCTCGTTGACGTAGAAATTGATGAAGCGACGCACCTGGCCATGCTCGTCGCGAAGATGGGTTTTGAGAGCCGGGAAAGTCGTTTCGATCTCCGTAATCAGTTCGGGCAGGTTGCCCGCGTTCGACTGGACCTCGCGGGCTCCGTTGGTGTGCTTGTGGAATGCGTTGGGCAGCAGAACTCTAACTGACACGGACGCCTCCAAAGACGAGCTCTTGCTCTTCATTTTGTTCCTCCAGATAGGTTTCGAAATCGGACAGCCTCGGACGTACAGGCGCTTCGAGCTCATAAGCTCCTGCCAGTGCGTCGGTGGTTTTGAGACCGTTGCCGGTGATGCAGGTAACGGTAAGCTCGTCTTGACGGATGCGTCCGTGAGCATACAGGCGTGCAGTGACAGCGGTCGTCACTCCTCCCGCGGTTTCGGTGAAGATGCCTTCAGTCTCGGCCAGTTCCTGGATCGCGGACACAATCTCGACGTCCGATACGTCTTCGGCCCAGCCGCCGCTCTCACGGATGCAGCGCGTTGCATAGACGCCGTCCGCTGGGTTGCCAATTGCCAGCGAGCGGGCGATGGTAGACGGCCGCTGCGGCTCGATGTGATCGGCGCCGGTCTTTACGGCAGTCGCGATGGGCGAGCAGCCCGTGGCCTGCGCGCCGAAGAAGCGCACTTCTTTTTCCTCGACCAGGCCGAGCGCGATCAGTTCCCTGAAGGCTTTGCGGATCTTGGTGATGAGTGAGCCGCCGGCCATAGGCACTACAACGTTGTCGGGTAATCTCCAGCCGAGTTGCTCTGCAATCTCGAAGCCGACAGTCTTCGAGCCTTCCGCGTAGTAGGGACGCAGATTCACATTGACGAAGCCCCAGTGGTAGCGGTCTGCGATCTGCGAACAGAGGCGGTTGACATGATCGTAGTTGCCGTCGATACGGACCAGTTTTGCGCCATAGACCTGCGTGTTGAGAATCTTGGCTGGTTCAAGATCAGAAGGCACCAGAATGTAGCTCTTGAGTCCGAGCCGTGCAGCCTGCGCTGCGACCGCGTTCGCGAGGTTGCCGGTAGACGAGCACCCGACGGTGTCAAAGCCGAAGATCTGCGCATTGGCGAGCGCAACCGATACCACGCGATCCTTGAAGCTCAGCGTGGGCAGACAAACGGCGTCGTTCTTGATGTAGAGATTGCTGGCGCCGATGCGCTCGGCAAGCCGAGGGGCACGCAAGAGAGGCGTCCACCCCGCTGGAGTTGGCGCGACGTAATCGTCGGGCACCGGCAGCAAGGCCTGGTAACGCCACATGCTGCTTGGGCCTTTGGCGATCGCCTCGCGGGTAAACGTGTTACGGGCAGCCTCAAGATCGCACTGGACCTCGAGCGGAGAGAAACATTCGTCACAGATGGAAAGCGGCGCGTTGTCATACCGCTTGCCACATTCCCGACATCGCAATTCATAGGCGTGCGCCATAAAGCCCTCGATTCCTGAAACCAAATTCAGGAGCAGCGGCGGGACCCATCGAGGATTTCCCCTATGGGTACAAATGCACGGGCACGCGTGACGAACTCTGCCAAACTTCTGGTACTGCGGCACTACTGGGATTCAGCGAAGTGCGATACAACATGCACCCCGAATCTCATGTTCCCCGATCCGTTTCCGGATTCAGGAGAGAGTTGACACCGATGTCTTAGATTGCCTAAGCCGGTTGTCGTGGCGTCACAGGGCCCGTCCCTCAGCCACTCTTCATGAAATTCAGGCTCGCTCCTAAGAGCAAACTTGAATATCCATTAGATAACACAACGGCGTCGGCGTTGCAAGTGGGTGTTTCAGTGCGGGGGGCAGCTTGAATTTAGTGGAATCCATAGCTGCCACAATCCAATTCTCAAGCACATTCCTCTTCCACTTTCCGTCAGGTTTCTCTCAGCACTGTCGCAGGATCCACCTTCGTCGCTCGCCGCGCAGGGAGATAGCTGGCGAGCAAGGCGACGAAGAGCAACACTAGCGGCGTGAGAGCAAAGGCCATCGGATCAAGCGCCCCAACTTTGTACAGCACGCTCGACATCAGCCTGGTCAGGAGCAGCGCTGCAATCAGACCAATGACAATGCCGATGGTGGCCAGCGTGAGTCCCTGGCGCACGATCAGGCGCAGGATGTCTGCGCGTTCCGCTCCAAGCGCCAAGCGGATGCCCAACTCGCGCCAGCGCTCCGTTACTGAGTAGGCCAGCACACTGTAAATTCCAATCGCGGCCAGCGCCAGCGCCGTGACAGAAAAGGTTCCGAGCAACAGCATCGTGAAGCGCGGCTGCGCGCGGGAGCTATCAATAAGCTCATCAACCGTCTGGATGCTGGTTACCGGCTGATCAGAGTCCACGGCGGAAATCTGCGCACGCACCGCGGAGACTATGCTCTGTGACGGCACGGTCGTCCGCACCAGCAGGTCCATATTGCCCCAGGGCAACTGCGGGAAGGGAATATAAACCTGCGCCCGGGTGTCCTGCGCCAGCCCCTGGTTCTTGACATCCTCGCTCACGCCGATCACCTCAGCCGGCTCCGGCCCGCGCCCAATCACCACATGCTTGCCCACTGGATTCTGGCTGGGCCAGAAACGGCGAGCGAAGGTTTCATTCACGATGACTACCCTGGGTGCCTGGACATTATCTGCTGGGGTGAATCCGCGGCCCTCACGGATCGGAACGCGCATGGTCTGGAACCACAGCGGACTGATGGCCTCAATATCGATAAACGGGCGCTGCGACAGAGGCACGTCCGGCTGGCCGTCCGGCAACATCGGAGTGATCCTCTTCGAACTCAAGGGGAGCGCAGCCGACATCGCGGCACTGCGCACGCCGGGCAGCGCGGAGACGCGGCGAAGCACCTCGTCAAAGAACGCGATCTGCTGTTGCGATTTTGCATACTTCACCGTGGATAGCGAGACATTCATGGTGAGCACCATGTGGGAGTCAAATCCGGGATCGGCGAGCAGCAGCTGCTCGAAGCTGCGCAGCAGCAGTCCCGCCGCGATGAGCAGCAGCATTGAGAGCGCCACTTGGCCTACGACGAGCAAACCTCTCATCTGCGAACGAGCATGGCTTCCGGAAGCACCTCTGCCTTCATCGCGCAGCGTAGTGTTCAGATCGACTCGTGAAAGCTGCATCGCAGGGAAGACTCCGAAGACGATTCCCGTCAGGACTGAAAGGATCAAAGTGAACAACAGCACACGCAGGTCAATACCGATTGGAAGCCCCTGCGGGAGCTGGCTTGCTCCCCATGTAAGCAG
Source organism: Acidobacteriota bacterium (assembly GCA_013289875.1). Taxonomy (GTDB): domain Bacteria; phylum Acidobacteriota; class Terriglobia; order Terriglobales; family Acidobacteriaceae; genus Silvibacterium. Next base: position 15,213 of record JABCZC010000025.1, read on the forward strand.
CGCTCTCGTTGCAACCCAGCTCAGCCCCACACCAAGTGCGCCGGCAATGAGGGCGAGCAGCAGGCTTTCGGTAAGGAGTTGCCGCATCACTGTGCTGCGACTTGCGCCAAGCGCCGTGCGTACGGCAATTTCCCTCCTGCGGGCCAACCCTCGTGAAAGCAGTAGGCTGGCCACATTAGCGCAAGCAATCAGCAGCACTAGAGCAACTGCGCCCGACAATATCAACAATTTTCCGCGGACGTCTGCCACGACGAGGTCGCGCAACGGAGCGGCTGTCATCACGATAGCGGGATCCGCATCTGGTGCCGTGGGATTCTGTTCTCGATACTGCTGGTTGAGCACGGCAAGTTCATCCTGAGCGCGGGCGAGTGTTGTTCCCGGACGCAACCTCGCCGCAAAGCCGAGATAGCCCACGCCCATCCGTAGCCGCTGCGGGGTCATGAGCGACAACTCGAAGTAACGGGGCGTCCAGATGTCGGTCTCGCCGACGAATGGGAACTCAATATTCGGCGGCAATACGCCAACGACGACGTGCGGCATGGTATCAAGCGTGATCGTCTGCCCGATGATGTTGTGGTCTCCGCCATAGCGGCTTCGCCACACTGAATCACTGAGGATGACCACGGCCTGGCCTTCCGGACGGCCCTCGTCTTCGGTAAAGGTGCGGCCAAGCTGAGGCTGTACCCCGAGCATGGAGAGAAAGTTGGGCGACACTCGCGCTACACGTGCCTGCATCGGCTCGCCGTGACCGGTCAGGTTCAAGTTGTCATTCGCCCATGCCGCCACTGCATCGAATGACCGGCTGCGGTCGCGCACAAGTTCGTAACGCAGCAAGGTGCCCCCACGCTCCCCAGTCTTATCCCTTGCCTCTAGACTCACGAGTTGCTGCGGCTCATGGTAAGGGAGCGGCCGCAATAGCAGCGCGCTGGTGACGGTGAAGATGGCCGTGTTCGCGCCAACCCCCAGGGCGAGAGTGATGATCGCTGCGAACGCGAATCCAGGACTCTTTGTGAGCATGCGGGCAGCAAAACGGAGGTCCCGAGCGATGGCTTGCATTATGCAGCAATTATAGGAGGCGGAAGCAGGCGCCTAAAGCACGGCCTTCGGCTCAAGCTCCCATTGTTTTGAAGTAGACGGCATAGCGCTCGCCGGAAATCCTGTAGAGCGGCACAAGCTGGTGAGGCTCTCCGGCACCCTTTGTTGTGAATGTGAGCGTGCCCGTCGGTACGATGGCGGATGCTATGTCGCTGGATGCGACCTCAGGAGCTGGCGCTGGTTTGGGATCGCCGGACGGGTGGATGTCTTTGCCAGTGGTGTCGTACTGCATCATGGCATGAGTGAGACCGTCGCTCCCGAGGCGTGCGGCCAGAACCAGGGGTCCATACATCGCTGCCTGCAGGGTGCGGTCGCCGGGTAACGGGCTCGAGTGAAGCTGCATGGGAAGCGAAAGCTCAACCCGATCTCCGTCATGCCAGACGCGTTTGAGAGTGAGGTAGCTTGAGGGACGCGCAAAGACCTGCAAGGTATCGCCGTTAATCTTTACGGCACCGCCCTGCGTCGCCCAATAAGGAACGCGGAGCTGCAGCGCGAATTCCGTGGGTTGCGCGGTGTGGATTATGAGGCGTGTTCCCTGCTCTTCAGGGAAAGATGTTTCCTGACGAAGCGTGATTCCCTTCCGCTTCCAGTTGAGCTCTGACGCGATAAAGAGATTGACGTAAACGCCGTTCGCGTCATGGAAATAGATCGTGTCCGCGAGCTTTGCAAATTCTTCCGCTCCCGTCCCGGTGCAACACCAAAAAGATTGTGTCGCCGAATTGAAGTATTTCCAGTACCCGGCTGCGAGCGGCAGGTAGTACATCTTCAGGCCTTGCGAATCCTGCGTACCGAGGCGCGTGTTGAACAGCACACGCTCGTAATAGTCCATCACGCGCGGGTCCGTCGTCCATCCGAAAACGTGGCGCGACAGCTTCATCATGTTGTAGCCGACGCAGCACTCCTCGCTGTCCAGCGAGAGTTCGCCGCCGAGCTGGCCGGGGTCGGTGCGCCATCCCTCGAAGTTGCTCGTGCCGCCGGTCGCATAGGCGCGCTCGTTGACGATCTCTCCCCAGAAGTATTCGGAAATCTGGCGGTAGCGATCGTCGCCGGTAAGCTCGTAGCGGCGAGCTGCCCCAATCACCTTGGGCACGTGGGTATTGGCGTGCAGGCCCTTCAGTTCGTCACGATGCGCCGCGAGCGGGCCAAAAAACTCCTCCTGCTCGAAGCGCTGCGACAGCCGCAGATACCGCTTTTTGCCGGTCAGGGCGTAGAGGTTCAGCAGGCCCTCCATTGTGCCGCCGTATTCGGTCTTGAGGATGCGCGCCATCTGCGCATCGCTGATGCCCTCGGCCCAGTGATCGATCCAGTTTGCGAGGCCCTCGGCGTTCGCCAGCGCCTGCTTATTTCCGCAATAGATATACATGTCGAGATTCCCGGCAAGAATTTTGTGCAGCGTGTAGAAGGGCGCCCATACAGGCTGCTCCTTGCGCAGGCGATCGAAAAAATCTTCCGGATAGGCGCTCAGATAGCCGTTCGCATTGGCGGCCTGGCACTTCGCAAGCTCAATGACGAGGGCATTGCCCTTATCGCGCAAGGCTTCGTCGCCAGTGCCGGCATAGGTGAGCGCCACAGCCGAGAGATAATGGCCGCCGTTGAAGTGGCCGCGCAACTCGCAGTCAGGCGCTTCCCATCCGCCGTAGGGCGTGCCTGGATTGGGCAGACCGGCTGTCTTGCGAAAACTCCACAGCAGGCTGTCGTTGTCGAGAGAGTGCAGATAGGCGCGGTTGATCTCCTGCTGGTCATAAAAGAGGCCGGGAAGGAGACGGACATCGGCCAGCGGGAAAGGCTCGGCTTGCCATGCTATCTTCTCGCGCACGCCGCGGGCGGACTCGCCCGTAGCATCGATGACCGGGTCCTGCGCAAAAGAAATTCGGGAAGCGAACAGCGAAGCCGCGGCGGTGGTCGATCCGGAAAGAAAGTGACGGCGCGTAAAGGATGTCATGCGTCTTGGAAAATGCGGCAGGGAAACGTTCTCTGTCGCGCGAAATCATGATACCGATCTGCTGAGGTGCTGTCAGGGCTGAGCTTCCGTGTCCGGAAGCACGAGCAGGATGAAGACGATGCCAATAACAGCGAACATGCGGAAAGCCGCGTCCTGACCGTTCCAAATCTTTGATTGCCACATGAGGAACCACTCGCCTCCCACGATGATGAAGGCAACGAACCATAGCAGCATGCCGACGGTAAGGGCGACGACCGAGAAGCGCTTGGCAAAATTGAAGGTGGCAGCCGGGCTGCGAAGCGCCTGCACCATCAGGACGACACCGATCCACGTCAAAATCATGGTCACCGTCTCCCAGCCGATAATGCCGTCATAGAAAACTGTCTGGGCAACCGGCGAATGAATCGCGCGCCACATACCGTGGTTGCCGGGAGAGGTCGTGTCCATCAGCAGAACGTGGTGAACGAACTGATAATTCGTGCCGTAGTCGGTTGTATTGTTGAAGACGACGAGCGTGTAAAAGAGTGCGACTGCTGCAACGAGGACAACCTTTGCGATGCGCAGCGTCATTTCGATCCCTTTTCGGGCGCGAAAGCTCGAAAGTAAGCGGTAAGTGCTGCCAGGGTGGCATCATCGTAATCAGGAAAGCTGGGCATTTCCGCGTATGCGCTTTGCGACGGAGGATCCTTGATATATGCGCTGAAGTAAACAGGTTTTGAGTCGGCCATTTTTGCGAGCGAACTCCAGGAGACGCTGGCCTTACGGCCACCGTAGGGACCTGCGTTGTGGCACCGAAAACAGTTTTCGCGGGCGATTAGGTAGCCCTGCATCTGCGGTGAACCGTCTGCAAATTCTCCTGGAGGATGGATGGCGCCGAGAGCCAAATCCTCTTTCACAAAACGAAGTTCGATCACACCGTTGGGAATTTGCGCTTCTTCCGGATGCGCGAGTGTCCGGTACCTGGAAGTGAATGACGGATGCGAGATGAGATATGGCCCATAAATGCCGCCATCGCCCGTTCGTTTCGAAACGGCGAGTTGCTTGCCGTTCAAGCGCAATACAAGGATAGGATCGTGCGCGGCCCGGTATTCGACCGGATAATGCGCTTCGTATTCGTCGTCGCAGATAGCAGCGATCAGCGTATTTTTTCCGGGGATACCAAGCGCCGCCAGGAGCTCATCAAGATGAACACCGGTGATTTCTGCCTTTTTTTTAAAGTTCGGGTCATCTGTAACAGTAAAGGTGACTTGCGGCAGCTTCGCCAACTCAAGATATGAGACGAAGCGCACAGAGTTCGCGGGTACGCCGGGCAACTCACCTGAGAGTTTCAAATCGTCTGGCGACATCCGCTTCTCGTGCAAGGGTAGTTTCTCCTGCCCTACTGACTTCTCCTGACCTGCCGGCTCCTCCTGAGAAAACAGCTTTTCCACTCCGGTCACAGCGAGGGATAGAGTGGCGGCAATTGCCAGGAGACCAGCCAACCAAGTGATTTTCATTGGGCCTATCCTAATTCCCGGTTCGTGCAAAGTGCAGCAATAATGCATGCCTCTTCCACAGGCTTATCCTGACACATGCTAGAGTACGGGCAAATGAGCGCCGATCAAAAGCTGAGTGAACTTGGTTACACACTACCGGAGTTGCCTGCCCCGGGCGGCAATTATTTATCTGCCAAGGTTGTTGGCAATCTTGTATTTCTTGCTGGCGTAATATCCATCGACGAGCATGGCGTAATGACTGGCATCGTCGGTCAGGATCGCACCATTGAAGATGCATACGCTGCCGCGCGACGCTGCGCACTTACGCAGCTGGCCGTTTTGAAGCAGGCACTCGGCTCCCTCGATCGAATCAGGCAGATCGTCTCCGTCAGCGGATACGTGAATACCATCTCCGGATTTGCCGACTCTCCCAGGGTGATCAACGGCGCCTCCGACCTCCTGGTCGCAGTCTTTGGGGAAAGCGGCCGTCACGTCAGAGCCGCGCTCGGCGTGGCCGCGTTGCCCCGCAACGCAATGGTCGAACTGCAGATGACGGTGGAGATCTGATCCACCATGGCAGGCCATATTCTTTCAGCCGAACCCATTCACTCGCGATGGAACCGCGACCTCGCGCCGCGCATCGAGATCGCATCCGGCGACACAGTTCATATCGAGTGCCTGGACTCCAGCGGCTCGCAGGTGCACCCAGGAATGACGGTCGAGGATTTTCTCGCCATCGATCGCGGAAGGATTCACGCGCTGACCGGACCGATCGCTGTGCGCGATGCCGCGCCCGGCGACACATTGGAAGTAGAGGTGCTGGAAGTAAAGCACAAAGGCTGGGGTTGGTCGAGCGTGACCCCCGGTCTGGGATTCCTTAAGGATCGCTTCACCGACCCATTCCTTTTTGACTGGGCGCTTGAAGAGAACCTCAGTCGCTCGCTCTTCCCTGCTATCGTGCCGCTGCGTCCTTTCCTGGGCGTGATGGGTGTAGCGCGCGCCCAAGCCGGTGAGTTCCGCACCCGGCCGCCGGGGCCCTTTGGCGGAAACATGGATGTGCGCGAGCTGTGCGGGGGCGCAAGACTTTATCTGCCGGTGCTTAACACCGGCGCGCTCTTCTCGGCGGGCGATGCGCACGCCGCGCAGGGCGATGGTGAGGTCTGCATTAATGGCATCGAGTGTCCGGCAGAAGCAAGACTCCGTTTCAATCTCCATAAACATCGCACGCTCTCCGCGCCCATCATTGAGTCGACAGATACCAGGCACCCCGACTGTGCAGCGGATTCCTGGATCGTCGTCGAGTCGGCGGAAGACGCGATCGCCGCCGCCCGCGCCGCCACTTCGCGCATGATCGATCTGCTCGTTGAGCACTGGGGCTTTTCCGCGGTTCACGCCTACCTGCTGTGCAGCGTCGCCCTGAAGCTCCGTTTGAGCCAGGTGGTCAACGAGCCTATGTTCACCGTCAGCGCCGCGATGCCAAAACAAGTGCTGCCGAAAAGGAAGCTCTTTTAGCGATGGTCATCAACGATCCGGAAGTGGTGGCGGAATTGGCGGCCGTATATCCGAAATACGAAGAGGCGCTGATGGCCAACGATGCCGTGACCCTGATCGCGATGTTCTGGAATTCGGAGCATGTCCTGCGTTTCGGTGCTGCGGAAAACCTGCATGGATTTGAGGAAATCTCGGCCTTTCGCAAAGGCCGGCCTGCCGTAAATCTGGCGCGCACGATAAAAAGACTCGACATTGTTACATTTGGCCGCGACTTCGGCAGTATCACGCTGGAGTTTGAACGGCAGGTGGAAGGCAAGACCATTTGCGGACGGCAAAGCCAGGTGTGGGTTCGACTTACAGAGGGTTGGCGCATCGTCTCAGCACACGTTTCAGTCCTGTCTTAGCGACTCCCTTCGAACGTTTGTCCGTGGATGAACAGCCTCATATAAGAGATTTTTATAGCGCCCTGCAAAGAAAGAATATGTGACGAATTTTCCTGTAAGCGCGGCGACAAACTGCGTTATGCTCGCAGCAAGTTTTCATAAAAGCTGGCAATTAAAACATCACAGCTACCGCTTCTTCGAGTTTCGGTGTAGTTCATGGCGTTCCTCATCGGGGAATGAAGAGCGGTTTATGGCCTCACGCAGGCCGCAGCATCCTTTTACTCGAATGAGGCCAAGAGACTATGTTCAAGAGACCAGGTGTAGCTGTATTCCTTTTCCTCCTCAGCATCTTCATCTCTACAGGCTGCAGCTGGGCGCAGCAAACTCTTGGCGGCATCACAGGTGAGGTAACCGATTCCACAGGCGGAGTACTTTCCGATACACAAGTGACGGCGGTCGCTGATCAAACTGCTCTCACGCGCATGGCAAAGACGAACGCCAGCGGCTCCTATCTCTTTTCCAACCTGCCAATCGGAACATACACAATCTCCTTTGTGCATGATGGATTCGACACGCAAAAGGTACCCTCCATCCTCGTGCAGGCCGACCGTACCGCGACCATCAATGCCGTACTCAAGGTGGGCCAGGTCAGCCAGTCCGTTACCGTCGAAGAGTCGCCGATGATGAACGCCGTCGATACAACCAATGGCTATGTGCTTGACAAGCAGCAGATTGACTCCGTTCCTCTGCCCACCGGCAGCTTTACTGGCCTGGCAATTCTCTCCCCCGGCGTCAACGCCGAGCTGCCTGGCGGAACCGGCTCAAACAGTGGACTTGGCAATGCTCCTATCTGGGCGAATGGCCAGCGCGATACCTCGAACAGCTTTTTGCTCAATGGTGTAGACGCTAGCAACCTCTTCAACGGCAAGAGCACGAGCCAGGTAGCGTCCGCTCGCGTTGTGAACAATACCGGCGGGAGCGCCTCGAGCGGCACAACCAGCGCCGGCGTCGAGCCAGGCGCGTCATCGGTCTATCTTTCGATCGGTAATGCGCTTCCCACGCCCGCCCCGGAAACTCTGCAGGAGGTCAGGGTTAACGCTTCGATGTACGGCGCGGATCAGGGCTCGGCCAGCGGCGCGCACATCGACATGAGCACCGGATCGGGCACCAATGTCATACACGGCACTCTCTACGGCCACCGCGGCACCAATTGGATCAACGCGGCACCTTTCTTTTTCAAGAACAATACCGGCATTCCGGTCGAGGACAGGAACCCCGAGCTGCACCGCTGGATCGCCGGCGGCACTTTCGGCGGACCAATCATCAAGGGCAAGCTCTTTTACTACGTCGGTTACCAGCACCTGCATGTTTCGGATCAGGAGACGGGCGATACCCTTATCGCTGTTCCGCCGGGCCTCAGCGATACCAACCGAACAGCCGCAGGCCTGGCGATGATTGCCAACAATTACTGGGGAGAGACCGACACCAGCAACGGCTTCACGGTAGGACCTTCCGACTGGGCAAACAACCCGGTGGGCCTGGCACTCTTTCAGGCCAAGCTTCCCAATGGGCAATGGCTCATCCCGAATGATAATGGCCACGTACCCGACGCGCTTTCGCCTTCCAATGCCTTCGAGACCGGTACATCGTACTTCACATCCAACCAGGCTGTCGGTGGCCTTGACTGGAACGCCTCGCCGAAAGATCTGGTCAGCCTGAAGTACTATTACCAGCACGATCCCAACAGCTCACCGTATGGAACCTCCAGCGTTCCCGGATTCACAGTATTTATGGATACCGGATCACAGGTGGCCAGCATCAACAACGTCCAGACGATCCGTCCCTCGTTCAGTCTGACTGAAACCTTTGGCTACCTGCGGGAGAAGGCCTACAGCACCAATGAACAGCCATGGGCACCCGGCCAGTCTGGAACCCCGATCGCGGACATGACGACTTCTTTCGGCTCCTACTTCCCCGGGATCACCATTATCGATGCTCTGGGCTCCTATGGTTCCAACCTTGGGCTCCCGCAGGTGATGCTGAATATCGGGCCCAGCGCAGCGAACCAGGGCCCTTACACCGGTATCTTCCAGAACCGCTTCATGCCATCGGCGAGTGCCATCTGGACGAAGGGCAATCACTCTGTCACCTTTGGCGGAAGCTACGCGTATACGCAGCTTAACGTCCGCGATCTGCGCACAGGTAAGGGCAATGTGTCCACGCCCGACTTTTCGACATTCGCCATGAACTGGGTCACGCCATATACGACGAATGGCTTTGTTGCTTCTACTTTTCTTCAAGGTGATGCCAACCGCTACTATCGTGCCAACCAGACGGGGCTCTATGTTCAGGATAAGTACCAGGTTCTTCCCACTCTCAGCATCACGGCCGGGTTGCGCTACGACTGGAACGGCGGCCTTACAGAGAAATACGGACGTATTTTCAACTTCGAGCCCTCCGATTACGAATACGCCGCCGGATCCGACACGATTACCAATCCCGGCTTTATTATCGCGGGCAATAACGCGAACGGAACGAAGGGTGTCAGCAACACCACCCTTACCGGACGCCAGTGGGGCATCGCGCCGCGTTTCGGATTCGCGTTCCAGCCCCATGAATTACATGACAAGGTCGTCATTCGCGGGGGAACCGGTTTCTACTACGATCGTGGCGAGCTCTACACGTATTTCTCACCGGGATATGCAGCAGGTGAGATATCGGGCGGACCTTTTGGCGTCAGCCAGACCCCTCCCTTTGTGACCCATCAGAACTGCCCCTATAGCGCGTCGCCCTATGGCAACACCAGCTTCCTGTACAACTACTACATTCCGATCTGCGGACTGGAGCCCTTTAATCCGGTCGATGGTTCGACGCTGCCCTACAATCTCGCCAACCCCTGGGGACCCACGCGCTCTGCCCCGCCTTCAAACCCCAGCGCGGCCGATCTGATCAACTACCTTCCCAATGCCGCCCAGATCATCGCGGGCTCTGAGCCGTTCACGCTCGGTGTCTATAACCGGAAGAACAAGCTGCCCTATTCGATCAATTACACGCTCGACATTCAGTGGCAACCTCGTAATGACCTGGCCATAGAGGTCGGCTATGTAGGTAATGTGGGCCGTCACCAGGTAGTTCCCCTGCCATTCAACCAGTCGCAGATTGCCACACCAACAAACCCCATAAACGGTCAGAACTTCACCTACGGCTATACCGTCTACGATCCGACCACCTTCGCCCCCATCTGCGTGAATCAGGACCCGGGCTGCAAGTACGGCTTCATGCAGCAGAACTACGAGGGAGGCAACGTCGACTTGCGCGTTCCCTACATCGGCTATTCGTCTGAATCCGAGTCCTACACGGCTGCCGGCTTGTCTACCTACAACGCGTTACAGGTGCACGTCGAAAAGCGGCTGAGCCATAACTTCCAGGCGGGCGTTTCTTACACTTATTCGCACGCGACTGACGAACAAAGCGCGCTTGGACTCTTCTACAACGGCAATAATCCCAACAACCTTCTCAGCGGTTATGGATCGGCCGATTTCGACCGCAAACACGTACTGAACTTCACCTATGGTTTCTTCCTGCCGAAGATCTCCAGCCAGAATGCAATTGTGGGAAAGATCATTAACGACTGGTCGCTGGTCGGCGTCGGGATTGTACAGAGCGGGCAGCCGTACAGCATCATCGATTACTCCGGTGCCGTGGGCAGCATTTACTACAGCACCTTCGACGGCATCACCAACCCAATCGTCCCGCTTGCTCCTGGCTGCACGGCAAAGACCGCTGTGACGGGCAAATCCGGCGCGTTTTATAACGGCACGGCTAACAGCGCCGCGTTGAAGGCTTCCTGCTTCACGCTCCCGCTGCTGTCGCCCGGGACTGACGGCGTCCCCAATGGGGATAATTTCGAGACCACCTTCACTGACGGTCAGCGCAATATCTTCCGCCAGCCAGTCCAGAAGCGCACCGACGCGTCTGTGGTCAAAACGCTGCAGGTAAAGGAACGCTACGTCCTGAAATATACGTTCGACGTCTTTAACGTGTTTAATACCACGAGCTTCGATATTCCCACCAACAATGTCACGCAAAACGCCGGGTATAACAATGCACCGAGCCTGGCCTCAAGCTACTCTGAAGTGGCTCCGACCCCGGCACAATGCCAAGCCAATAACGCACCGGCGAACACGTTCTACAGCTGTCCCACGGGCCTGGGGGTGGTGAAGCACACCATCGGAAGCCCTCGCCAGATTCAGATGTCGCTGCGCTTGAACTTCTGACTTCTCCGGCCAATTACCTTGAAGGCAGCCCCGTGCGGCTGCCTTTCTTTTTTACTCCCGGCATCCCCGGTCCCCGCAGGCTGAATCAGGCGACCACAGTTATTTCAAGCTGCACCGATTCCGCCGCTGAGAAGCACTCCTGAAGATCATCGGCTTTCGCAAATAGCTTGCCCTCGACGTGACGCGCGAGGAAACAGAACGTGAGAGCGTTCTCTGCAAAGGGATACGGGTCGAGCCTGAATTTGCGCTTTCCTATCGACTGAACCGCCACGGTTCGATATCCACCGTCTTTGAGCGGCAATGGATGGAGAAGAGTCGCTGGCCGACCATAGTTCACGCAGGCGAGCAACGAAAGATTATCGGTCGCCTGAAGCAATCGGAAGTTGTCACGGATGGCAGCATTGTCCGATTGTTCGGGGGGAAAACCGGTGTCGAGAGAGATCCTCTCGCGCAGGCTCTGTTGCATCGCTCTTTGTTGAATTAGGAAGTCATCAAGCAGGGGGAGTTGCGCCGAACCGATAGTCGAGCGGTCTGCGCGCTCGGTAAGCAGGTTGCAGGTGTGCATCGAGACGAGGATAGCCGCGTAAGGATCTTCCTCGGCAATGAGGCGGACGGCGCGGTCACGAACCGCGAGGTACTCGGCGAGGTCGATCTCCTCAAAAGCTGAATATTTTCCCACAAGCTCTACGGAAAAGGCGCTCGGCTTTCCCTGCCGGGTGATCTGCGGCTGCGCATCGCGTTCGCGCCAGCCGTCGTCGTGGCGCGAGATACCCTTGAGCACCTGCGCCCGCGGTTCAGGGGACCGAAACAACTCATTCCCCCATTGAGCGGCAAAGTCTCCCGCGAGGTTTGCGTGATCGACGTGAGTGACGAGCCAGTATCCGGTATCTGTTTCGAGACGAAGCATGCTTTAACCTAGCGCATCCGGCTATTCGACTTCAGGCTTGCGGGCGGATTCGTGCCACTTGTGCAGAAAATACCACTCCAGGAACGCCACTATGAAGTAAAAGGAGAAGCCGAGGGCCGCAGCGGCAACTATAAGGGCGAAGAGATAATCGGTCTGAAGCTGCTGCGAGGCATAGATGATGGAATAGCCGAGACCGCCTCTTCCCACGCTGTTCGATCCCGCGAAGAGCTCGCCGGTGATGGCGCCGATGACGGCGATACCGGCCGAGATGCGGATGCCAACAAAGAGCGAGGGAACGGCATTTGGTAGACGCAGCTTGAAAAGTATCTGGCTGCGCGTGGCGTTGTGCATCAGAAAGAGGTGGATAAAGTTCTCGTCCACGGCGATCAGTCCCTGCGTCGTGTTGGCGATGATGGGAGCTAGACAGATGATGAAGGTGATGAGGGTGACCGCTCCAGTACCGGCGCCTACCCACATCAGTATCAGCGGCGTGATGGCTACGATGGGAACTGTTTGCAGCAAAAGCGTGTAGGGGTACAACAAGCGGCGTGTCCACCGCGACTGTGCGAACAGCAATGCAATGCCAACTCCGGCGAGGATGCTTCCGATGAGGCCGACCGTCGCGGCAAAAGCAGTGATTTCGAAGGACTCCGCGAGCGGCGAGAAACGCTTCGAGACGACCTGGGCGACCCGCCAGGGCGATGGCAGCATGTAGGCCGGCATATGTCCGAGCCAGATGATCAATTGCCAAAACAGCAAAAAGGCTGCGAAGACGGCAAGCGAATTCAGAAAGACAAGAAGACGCTGCCTCATGCCGAGCGGGCGCCCCGAAGGATGCGGGAAACAGCAGTGACGGTCTGCTCGAACTCGAGTGTGGCGCGCAGTTCCGCTGTTCGCGGATTGGGCAGGTTGACGGGCAGGTCGGCGTGGATACGTCCGGGGCTGGGCGCGAGGACCAGAATACGTGTCGAAAGAAAGACGGCTTCAGAAACCGAGTGAGTGACGAAGGCTACGGTCCATTTCAGTTCGTCGCGCAACCGAAGCAGTTCCTCATTCATGCGGTCGCGCGTCATTTCGTCGAGCGCGGCGAAGGGTTCATCCATCAGCAGCAGGCGAGGGCCGGTAACGAGGGCGCGAGCGATGGACAGACGCATCTTCATTCCGCCCGACAGTTCTCGAGGATAGGCGCGGCTCACGTGCGAGAGGCCAACGAGCTCCAGGAGTGAATCGACCCTGATCTCGCGTTTTTCCTTAGGCATGCGTTCGAGTTCGAGACCCAAAACCGCATTGGCGCGCACAGTGCGCCATGGCAGCAAGGTGGGGTCCTGAAAGATGAACGAGATGGTTTCGCGTGCATTTTCTGGCGTCATGCCGTCGACAAGAATGCTTCCCGAGGTCGCTGTCGCAAGACCGGAAATGAGTTTGAGTACAGTCGATTTGCCGCAGCCTGAGGGCCCAATGATGCTGAGAAACTCGCCTTTGGCTACCGCGAAGTTAAGGTTATCGATAATCAGACGCTGGTACTTCTTCGACACGCCGGCGAATTCGATTTGGGGGACGGCAAAGTCCTGTACCAATCTCGTCTGCGCGCTCATGCCTTTTCCTTCCGGAGCGGAAGATGCAAAGCCGAGGGCCGTGCCTCGTCGTGATAGACGAATTGTGTGGAGCGGGTCCAGTCCCACGAGGTTGCTTGCGGCGAAGGAACGCCGCTTCCCGGGTTGCGGTCGTAAAGTGGAAAGACGCTACTGGCAATTTCCAGACGAATGCAGTCGCCGGCCTCGAAGCGGCAGGAGGTTGGCTCTAATTCGAATTCCCAGCGGTGGATCGCGTCGGGCATGAAAGTGGCATCAAAGAGAAAGTCAGAGCGGGCGATACCAATGCAGACGAAGTCGGCACGCCCATCCGGGCGGACACGAACGAGTTTAGCGGTGAAGTCAGTCGTCTTCGCCGACGCCGCACAGTAGAGAATGAGTTGCGCTGATCCGAAAATAGCAACCGGCTCTGACAAGGGCTCGGTGGTGTAGACAAGGACATTGTTGCCCAACTCCAGCGCGGCCAGATTGTACGAGCCGCCGAGTGCGCCGGGGCCTCCGGGGGCGAGCACCGGAACCTCAGGATCGTAGACGAAAACGTCGCAGGGCTCTCCCGAAGAGGGTTGCGTTAAGCTGAGGCCTCCATCGCCTTTGCGTGAATTGGCGCGGCCGTTGCTGTGCAGGTAATATGTCTCCTCTGTTCCAGGCGGCCATTCTTCGGTCTGATACCAGCGGTTCTCGAACAAAGCAAAGTGACGGATTCGCGGTTCCTGCGCGAATTCACCCGAATCCTTGAGCCAGTGATTGAACCAGTGTAGATGAATCGTGTCGGTATCGAGGAGCGCTTCAGGGCCGAAGTTGAATTCGCCAATTTGATCTCCCCAGGGAAAGTGAACCCAGGGACCGGCAATCAGGTATTGGTTGTCGCGCGCATGTGCGCTCGCGGCCCTTTCGCACAGCGCTTGAAAGCCATCGATGGTTCCCTTGAGATAAGGATCGAACCAGCCGGCGATATGAAGAGCAGGCACGTTGATCCGGTCCTGGCTTGCACTGACGTCGAGCGCTTTCCAGTACTCGCCGGGATGGTCGTGTTCGAACCAGTCGAGCACGTACGCCGGCAATTCCGCCGATTGCAACGCGGGATGGGAGCGAAACGGCAACACGCCGAACTGGTTGCGTATGTCTGCCCAGGCCTGTTCAAGCTTGTCGCTTGCCTCTCGAAAACCGAGACGGCGCGCATCCATCTTGAGCATCTGCAATCCCCATGCGAGGCTGGTTGCGAACCGGAGAGCTCCGTTGTGATAGAACCAGCCGTTGTATAAATCGGTCGCAGCCATTCCCGGCGCAATGGCGAGCAGTCCCTCAGGTTGAGCGGCGGCGGCGAGAAACTGCGTGACACCCTGATAGGAGAAACCGTACATGCCGATGCGGCCATTTGACTCGGGACGCGCGCGCAGCCACTCGATGGTGGCGGCCCCATCGTCGCGTTCATTGCGGAAGGGGTAAAATTCGCCCTCCGAACCGCCGCGGCCGCGGACATCCTGAACGACGACGTTGTAGCCGTGACGCGCAAACCAGACAGGGTGCGCGTAGACGACAGTCGACGCGATGTCGCGGCCATAAGGCTGCCGCATGAGCAGCGTGGGATGCGGTCCCGGTTCAGCTGGATAATAGTGATCCGACAGAAGACGGACCCCATCTGGCATCGTGCAAACAACGCCGCGTTCAAGGCGCACGCCGTTGCCGCAGTCAATGAAAGCTGAAGAGGTCATGGACGATAGAGATTCTCGTATTGCGCCATCGCCTGCAGCGCTTCGGCGACGCGCGCAGCCGCCTGATCGATCCAACGCGCGCCGTTCTGCGCTGTAGCCGGATGAGGATCGCCCATCACGCCGCTCGCAGCGATATCCCGCGTGAGCCAGGCGAATGTGGCAGAGGCATTTTCGGGGCGCAGCAGCTCCGGCTTGTCCACATGAGCGATGTAGTTGATGGTGTACGCCCCGGTATCAACAAGCTCAGGCACGGCGCTGAGCAGGAATGCGGTCTCGACTTCTCCGGCGTGAAAGCCATAAGCTTTCTCCTGCTCGCTCAAGCCTTCGAAGTTCACGCCTCCCGAACCATAGAGGGCAAAGGTGCGCAGGCCGAACTCCGCGCGAAGATCGCGCGCCATCACATCAACCAACGAAGTGTTCCCGCCATGCGTGTTGTAAAGGCAGAGCTTCTTGAATCCCGACGCGGACAGACTCGCGCCGATATCGCGCACTACTGCCATGAAAGTCGCGGCCGATACGGAGAGCGTGCCTGGAAATCCGATGTGCTCATTGCTTTTGCCGTAGCAGATGGGCGGCAGCGCGAACACCGGCAAGTCGGCGGGAAGTTTTTCGAGCGCTTTGCCGAGGAGAAGATGATTGATCAACGTGTCAGTGGCGAGCGGCAGATGATGTCCGTGCTGCTCGATGGCAGCGGTCGGCAGTATGAGCAGAGTCGAATCTTTCGGCAGAGCCTCGACCTGCTTCCAATTGAGATAAGCGAAAGTTCGGGAGTGCGGAATCCAGGTTTTCACGGGCGAGCGGCCCCTTCAGTCTGAGGCTGGAAGCTGAGCATCTTGCCTGGGTTCAGCAGACCCTTTGGATCGTAGCGGCGTTTGGCGGCGAGTTGCACGTTGTCTTCGCGATAGCGGCCACCAGCTTCGACATTATTCACATGAGGATTCGCAACGAAGACACCGATGGCGCGGCAGAAGCGGATCATGTCGTTGAGGCGCTCCTCGGTTGTGAAGTAGACAAGTGGAAGAGCGCCCGGAATCATGCGGCCCACCGCATTTTTCCAAAACTCCATGTGGAAGAGCATCTCGTTGCCGTATCGTTCCCTGAGCTGGCGCATCTGGTCGCGCACTCGGTCGGGATCAAACGCGCACTGGAGGTAGGTGTAGGCTGCGTCGTGCTTGATGGCCCACAGGGTGGTGTGATTCCAGGTGTAATCGGAAAGCAGCGGCCTGGTGCTGAGGCCTTTGTATGCTCCTGAATAGGTAATTGCTCCTCCCGCCGCCTGTGATAACTGCTCGAACGCGGCGAGTTGTTCCTGCGCGATAAGAAAGAAGATCAGATGCGTGCCTGAGGGCACGATGCTTTTAAGGGAACCGAAGTACGAGGGTATCGGCCACTCGAATGTCGTAACCAGGCGCTTGGTCCACTCCGGTGCATTGGCAATATGCTCGCTGAAATCGTAGGCCTTGGCAAAGGTGTCAAAAGCTACCGAACACTGCGCCCAATCAACTTCAGGTGCAAGCGCGAGCCAGATTTTGGTGATGATGCCGTTCGTTCCCCAGGCGTGCAGAACATCGTGCACGGCCTGACCTTCGAGTAACTGCACCTGCGGCTCCTGTTCCATCGTGACAATTTCGAGAGCGCGGACCGTCTGATAGTCACGCAGATTGCCATTGAGAACCGAGCCGATCCCTCCGGAACCCCCGCCTAAAAATCCTCCAATCGATGCTTTGACAATCGTGCTCGGATAGCAACGCAGTTCCCAGCCTTGCGCACGCGCTCGAGTTTCGAGCGCGCCGAGACGAACTCCGGGCTGGCAGATTGCGACGCCGTCGCTCGTGATCGCTTCGATATCATCCATGCGCGAGAGGTCCAGGACAATACCGCCATTCAGCGGAATCGCCTGGCCGTAGTTGCCCGTGCCGGCGCCTCGCGGCGTGACCGGGATATCGTGTGCGAAACAGAAGCGCAGTAAATTGCGGATTTCTCCAACGTCAATGGGCTGAATCACCGCGTCAGCGTGCTTGCCATCCAATTGCCTCTTGAGGATCGGCGAGTACCAGTAGAAGTCTTTGGAGAGCCGTTCGATGATGGCGGGCGCGGCAATGTACCGCTGCGGATCTGAGATCAGATTGGGGATCGCATTCGCGAGCGCGTCAGGCATTCGTACTCCCATTGTTTCTCGTCACCTTGCGGGTGCTCCACGCTTGGAAAGCCTTCAGCATTCTGTGATCGGTGAATAGACCATAGCAGAGATCGCGGAGGACTTCGCCTTCGACAACACAGGTCATATCGCTCCGCCGGGCGATCTCTTGCGCCGAAATGTGAATCTGGTTGCAGTGACGATTGGCATCCTTGATGGTGGCTCCGTAAACCACACGGTCGAGGCGCGCCCATAGCGCGTTCGCCATGCACATGGCGCAGGGCTCGCAGGTGGAGTAGAGCGTGTATCCAGCGAGTGACGGTTTGCCAAGCTTCTTAGCCGCAAGCCGAACGGTGCGTAACTCGGCATGAGAGCTCGGGTCGGACTCGCGCGTCACAGCGTTGCGTGCGCGGTACAACAAATCTCCGGACTTGCTGTGCACGATGGCCGCGCCAAAGGGCACAGGATTGGGCGTGCGGAAGCTGAGGGCCGTGAAGCGGACAAGCTCCGTCATGATCGCTACATCTCGATCATGTTCTGGCCTCAAAAGCTTTCCCATTGACGAAATTTAGCATGGATCGCGTGAATTCGAGCCGACTGTTTCCTCTTCATTCGCGAATAGAATCAGCTCATGGAAATAGAAGCGTCGCCGATTGAGAAGGTGCTCGAGCTTGCGGCAGTCGATCCGGAGGGATTGGCGGCTACGGCTCTGGCGAGGGTGAATGGCAGTGCCAGCCGGAATACATACCTGGTCCTGCAGCCAACCTGGACTCACGACCGCGCGGCCAAATTGGCAGAGCAAGGTCCCGATCCCCAGAAGCTGCTGTATGGACTCCCGGTGGCCCTCAAAGACTGCTTTGATCTAGAGGGATTCGTTACCAGTGCGGGCTCGCGGTTTTATGCGAGTCATAATACGCCTGCTATCTCCGATTCGTGGGTTGCAGAGCGACTGAAGGACGCCGGCGCCGTGATCACAGGCAAGACACACATGCAGATGCTGGCGTATGGCATCACCGGGGAGAACCGCGACTATGGCGACTGCGTTCAGCCCGCGGATGCGACCAGCCTGACCGGCGGGTCGTCGAGCGGCTCGGCGGCCGCCGTGCAGGAAGGCTCCGCCATAGCGGCGATCGGAAGCGATACCGGCGGCTCGATTCGTGCTCCAGCCGCGTTGTGCGGCCTCGCAGGCTACCGCGCCTCCTTAGGCGTGGGCGACTGGCGCGGCGGTGCGCATCTGGCAGAATCCTTCGACACGATTGGCTGGCTCTGCCGCGATCTGCGCGACCTGCCGCGACTGGCGCATGGGCTCTTTGCCCTGCCGGAGACAGTGCGTTCTGCAGAACAGCTCCGAGTGGCGATTGTCATCGGCGCCTTGCTCGAGGATTGCGACGCGTCTGTGCTGGCATCGATGAGGATGTGGCAAGAGCGGATCGCGAGCGTCGGCGCGCAGGTGAATGCCGTCGAACCCGATTGCTGGACAAGCGCCTTCGAGATCTATGCTTCTCTGCAAGCCGTTGAGGCTGCTCGGTGGCATACCGGGTTCTTCGACGAGTTCGAACCGGCCATCGCAGACAGGCTTCGCTGGGGCGCGTCCTTGAAGGATGAGGAAGTCGCGGAGTTTCATGCGCGGCATCAAGGGTTCGTGCGTGAGATGGACGCTCTATTTTTGCAGGCGGACTTTTTGTTGATGCCGGCGGTGCCCCTGCCGCGACTGGCGGCCGGGTCGGACCTCTCCGCGGCGAGGCCAAGGATCCTGCGGTACACCACGCCGGGGAGTCTGGCGGGATTGCCAGCGGTGGTGTTGCCGGGCAAGCCGGGTGTGCAGTTGCTGGCGGCGCGGGGCGGCGATAGTCAATTGCTGGAGTTTGCGGCTAGCCTGGGAAAGCGGCTGGCGGCGGAAGAAGCGTCTTGATCGACTGAGGAGGCATTGCTAAGCTCGGGCATGATCCGTGCGAAACTCTCTCTTGCGCTGTCCGTCGTGTTCCTCAGTCTGCTGGGTTGCCACGGCGGGATAAGTAACAGTGGTCTGATTCCGGTCAAATTTCAGGCTGACTGGTACCCCCAGCCGGAACAGGGCGGCTTCTACGAGGCGCAGCTCAAGGGGTACTACCGGCAGGAGGGGCTGGATGTCTCCATCCTTCCGGGCGGCCCCTATGTGA
Source organism: Acidobacteriota bacterium (assembly GCA_013289875.1). Classification (GTDB taxonomy): domain Bacteria; phylum Acidobacteriota; class Terriglobia; order Terriglobales; family Acidobacteriaceae; genus Silvibacterium. The sequence goes on from JABCZC010000025.1 coordinate 34,383, forward strand.
TTGCCGAGCAGCAGGTCTCGCTGGGCGCGGCGCAGTTCGCGATGGGTTCGTCGGATCGTGTTCTGGCGGCGGACTCGCAGGGGCAGTCTCTGGTCGCCGTCGCCGCGACGATGCAGCACGATCCGCAGGGCATCATGGTGCATGCGGACTCTGCGGTGCATACCTTTGCGGACCTGGAAGGGCACTCTGTCGCCGCCAAACCGGGATCGACCTGGTTTGAGTACCTGGTGGCTCGGTACAAGTTGAAGGATGTTCACGAGGTGCCGGCGACTTACTCCATCGCCAACTTCCTTCGGGACCCGAATTACATCCAGCAGATCTTTGTCACGTCCGAGCCCTACTTTGCGCGCGAGGCAGGAGCGAATGTACGCACGATGCTGATCAGCGATACGGGGTATGCGCCCTACCGGGTTTTCTTCACTTCGCGCGACTACCTGACGCAGCATCCAGAGGTGGTCGCCAAGTTTGTAGGCGCTTCGCTGCGCGGGTGGCGCGACTACATTGCCGATCCGCGCGAGGTGAACGCCGAACTCTTAAAGCTGAATCCGGCGATGACGCTTGAACAGATGCAGTTCACCTGTCAGGCGCTGAAGGAAGGGCACTTCATCTATCCTGATAACGATCCGGCGAAGGCCGGCGACTTCGACCCGGCCCGGTGGTCGGCGATGTATCAGCAGCTAGTCGATCTGAAGGTGATCCAGCAGCCGATCGATCCAGCGACCGTGTACACGATGCAATTCGTCGGAAAGCAGTAGCTTATTACGGTCAGGGCACCCCCTCCCCCCTTATCCTCCATTTTCTTGCTACTTAATTCATTCCATTGGAGCTAATGGATGGGTTGAAGTGTAATTAACTCATAACAGATTACTTATACGCATCTAATAGAAAGCAAATGAGTTGCTGCTCATCACAGAAAATAAATAACTTAGCATGCTATCGCTGATTCTAACGGACTTACGGATAACGATGATTACTTCCGCGAACTGCAAGAAGGCCCGGCTGATGGCAGCCGGGCCTTTGGGTCTCTATTTCTATTATAGGACTTCAGGGGAAATTGTCGGCCAAGTATCTTCGGCCAGCTCTCTAAGGTGGATCGATGGTGTAGGCGGCTGAGGTCACAGGGCTATCGGTAGCCCCGTTCGAGACCGCGATCGCGTTGATCGTTTCGTTCGCCGAAACGGTGATTGGCCCCGTGTAGTGTGCGGACGATGTCGTAGGCATGCTGCCGTCGATGGTGTAGTAGAAGGTCGTACCCCGTGAAACGTCGCTGAGGGTTACGCTTTGCGGAGTGGTATAAGAACCGGCCGGGGGGCTGAATACTGGCCTGGCCAGCACAGGTTTGATGGTATATTCCGCCATCGCCACCGCGCTGTCGATGTATCCGCTCTCGACTGCAATTGCCTGTATCGTGTGGATTCCAACGTTGTTGAAAAAAATCGGCTTCGTGCACACCGCTGACGAAGAGCTGGGTCGGCCTCCGTCGATCGTACAGTAGATCGTCGCGCCCGATGTGGCGCTGAGAGTCACGGTTGTACTGGGGTAGGTCCCTGACGCCACGCTGAAGGTCGGCGCCGGAAGCGGCTCGATCGTGTAGGCGGCTGACGTCACCGGGCTGTCGGTAGCCCCGTTCGAGACCGCGATCGCGTTGATCGTTTCGTTCGCCGAAACCGTGATTGACCCCATATAGAGTGTGGACGATGTCGTAGGCATGCTGCCGTCGGTGGTGTAGTAGAAGGTCGTCCCGCGTGAAACATCGCTGAGGGTCACGCTTTGCGGAGTGGTATAAGAGCCGGCCGGGGGGCTGAATACTGGCCTGGCCAGCACAGGTTTGATGGTATATTCCGCCGTCGCCACCGCGCTGTCGATGTATCCGCTCTCGATTGCAATTGCCTGTATGGTGTGAATTCCAACGTTATTGAAAAAAATCGGCTTCGTGCACACCGCTGACGAAGAGCTGGGTCGGCCTCCGTCGATCGTGCAGTAGATCGTCGCGCCGGGCGTGGCGTCGTTGATCGTGATGGTGGCATTCGGATAGGTCCCCGACGGCAGACTAAAGATCGGCGTCCCGGCCACAGGCTCTACGAGCTGCGCGACTGAATTGCTGGTGGCAGCGGCGTAGTAGCCATCACTCGCATACGCGGCGGTCAGCGTATCGGTTCCGGCAGGAAGCGAGGCGATGTTCAGCGTGGCAAACCCCGCAGTGTATGGAGCGGCGAAGAGTTCAGACAGAGTGCCAGTGCCTATGATCGTCCCGCCATTGTAGAAGGTTATGGTTTCACCCAGGTTTGTAGGAAGAGGGCCGAATCCGTATGGGTTGAGGATTGCCGTCAGCGTGATCTGGTTGCTGGCAGGGGCGTTGGTGCTGGAGGTGAGAGTTAGCGTCGTTGGGAGTGGCGATATCGTCTGAAGCACGGTACCTGACGTGCCACTAAAGTTGGCGTCGCCTGAGTAACTAGCCGTGATTGAGTAAGTTCCAGCCGGGACCCTGTACAGTGGCTGCATGTACCACGTAGCTACACCTGAGGAGAGTGTTCCCGTGCCCACAGCTGTTCCACCCTCGTAGAATGTGACCGTCTCACCATCGGTAGTGATACTTGCAAGGGAATACGGGCTGAGGGTGGCCGTGAAAGTGGGCAACGCAGCTACAGAATCGGGATTGGAGTTGGAACTGAGCGTCAACGTAGTTGTAACCTTCGCTGCGAGAAGCGGCAGAGTGCTCGAGGTGCTGGCGCTGAAGTTCGTGTCGCCAGGATAGCTGGCCTCGATTAGATGTGTTTCCGTACCAGATATCGAAACATTGCTCAGGGTGGCCGTCGCCGTCTCCGAGATATTGTTCAGCAACACCGTCACCGTGTCGTCGTCAAAGCTTGCCGAAGCCAGGTCCTGGGTGCCGTCCCCATTGAAGTCGGCTACCGCGAGCGAGAAGGGTAAATAGCCGGGAGTGAGCATGGGGCCGGTGGAAAACGTCCCATCCCCGTTGCCCAGCAGTACCGGCACCTGGTTGACACCGCCGCAATGGGAGCCGCAACTGCTCAGCGCAAGGTCCAGGATGCCATCGCCGTTGAAGTCGCCCACAACAATCCCGACGTAGTAATAGTCTGTAGCCGACGAAGTCTTGGCGGTAAACGTCCCGTCTCCGTTGCCCAACAGCACTGTCACCACACCCTCGTTCGCAGTGGCGAGATCGGGGATGCCGTCCCCGTTGAAATCGCCCACCACGAGAACGAGGTTGGAAGGGGCGGCAGCGGGCGACGATTTGAAGGAGAACGTTCCGTCCCCGTTGCCGAGCAACACCGTCACCGTACTATCGCCAGAATTGGCTACCGCCAGGTCGGGAATGCCGTCCCCATTGAAATCGCTCACCACGAGGAACCGGGGCGCCGCTCCGACAGTGAGCGTAGACTTCGTCGTAAATGTTCCGTCTCCGTTGCCCAGAAGCACGGTGATCGTATTGTCGCTCCCATTGGTCACCGCAAGGTCTGGAATGCCGTCCCCGTTGAAGTCGCCTATCGCGACGAACTCGGGCGCCGTGCCGACAGTGAGTGTGGACTTCGTGGTGAATGTCCCGTCTCCGTTGCCCAGCAGCACGGTCACCGTATTGCTGTTGTAGCTGAAATAGCTGCAATTGCCACAATTGGCTACGGCCATGTCCAGGATGCCGTCCCCGTTAAAGTCGCCTATTGCGAAGGAGTAGGGTGCGTTGCCAACGGCGGGCGAGGACTTGAGGGTGAAAGTCCCGTCTCCGTTACCCAGCAACACGCTCATCGTATTGCCGGCTGAATTGGCCGTTACCAAATCGGGGATGCCGTCCCCGTTGAAGTCACCCACGGCGACAGAAGTTGGTGCGGAACCGGTAGCAGATGTTGGACCGGTCGTGAAACCGGTTCCCCCTGCCCCTGTGGCTGTTCCCAGTGCTGCGGTTCCCAGCGAGGCATTGCCGTTGGTTGTATCCACAAAGGAAACATCGCCCGTTGGGGAAAGAGTGTTGCTGCCAATGCCGACCACCGTCGCAGTCAGCGTATAGTTGCCGGGCGAACCGGAGGATGCGATTGCGGTTGTGGTCGGATATTTCGCCGGGGAAGATACGGTCAGAGCCGACGCTGCCGATGAGCTGTTTGCATAGCTCGTGGTTCCAACGAAAACTGCTTGGTACTTGTGGCTTCCGGGGCCGGGCCGGAATTTGTACGTGGCGGATCCGGCGGTGGTCAGCTGCGCGGATGCGAGCAAGGCCGAGTCTTCGCAGCGAGCTGCCGCCGCGTCGCAGAAGTTCACCTGTCCCGGAGTCACTTTGGCCGAGCCGGAAACCACGGTCGCAGTCAGGGTCACAACTGCGCCCGAAGCCACAGACGTCACCGCAGAGTCGCCGCTGGTCACGGTCAGCGTGGTGGTGGTCGTAGCGGCCGCTGGGTTATTGAGCGGATCGAAAAGGGTAAAACGATCCACATCGCCGTCGACCGTGCACGTGGGACAGCACGTTCCAGAAGCGGTCATTTGCGTATTGGACAGGATCGCAATGATTCCCTGACAAACGTCTGTATCGTATGGAGCGTTCGGCGGAACCGTGGTGATCGTTGTTTGATGCGTGGCCGGGTTCCAAGAGTAAATAACTATGGGACCGGGATTGTTGCCGACATAAGAGGTATCTCTTATTAAGGTCGCAAAGTAAGTTGTGGTATTGATGAAACCTTGAAAACCTGATGAAGTGGCGACCGGAGTCGGCACATTGACGACCTGAGCTTCGCTCATCGCGGTCAGGAACCCTGCCGCGAGCATTGCAGGCAGCATGAACGCGCGAAGAGTGGCTCGAGGGTGGAGGGTTCGGCGGACGAGACGGGAGAAATAGTGTATTGCCGGGATCATTTCGGACTCCTGAGCGAGGGAACTGGACCCAAAATCGATGCTGATCGGAGAGCGGAATCGAGCAGACCAGAATCCGAAAAGCAACCCCGGGATGCAAACAATCGGTACAACTGGTGGTTGTCTACGTCTTGCTCCGACTGCAGAAGCGGCTTGATCATGCCACCGTGTCAGGCACTCGTCAAGAACAATCAGCCGCAACATGAATCTCGCGGTATTGTGCGATGGCTGGATTCTATTTCTGGGACTCGAGGATGGCCTGGACGCCGTCGATCATGGCCTGCGGGTTGAACTCGCTGCGGATGATGTCGTCGGGGCAGTCAGTGAGGACGGAGACCCGGTAGTTGCAGATGAATGCGACTTCCTGATCGGGGCGATGCTTCTTGATTTCGCTACAGAGCTTCTCGGCAGCGGGGATGCGTCCGTCACCCTCGACATCGATGATGACAAGAGAGTATTTGCGGGCCTGAGCGAGCTTCAATCCTTCGTCTAGCGATAAGGTCGAATCAACCTCAAGGCCGTGGAGCCGGAAAATCTGATCGCGGAGAACAAGGATAATGTCGCGGGTGCAGACGTGAAGAATCGCAGGGGGAGAGGTGCTCATCCGGGTCTCAGGCGTGGCTACGCTTCCGTGCCGCGCAGGTTTGATGCTACTTCACGGAATCCGCCTTTGCGGCCAGTACGCCGGGCGCGCCGACGTGGGGAACCAGCATGTCCTCTTTACGCATAACCATGGTGGTGGCGTTAAGGCTGGCGAGCTCGAAGCCGTGGCCGTGCGTGATGGCGTCGGTGGGGCAAGCCTCAACGCAGTATCCGCAGAAAATGCAGCGGTTGTAATCGATGTTGTAGACCTTGGCGTAACGCTCGGCGCTGGAGATGCGCTGTTCGGCGGTGTTCTCGGCAGCTTCAATATAGATGCAGTTCGCCGGGCAGGCGGCCGCGCAGAGGAAACAGGCGACGCACTTCTCGAGGCCGTTCTCGTCGCGCTGCAGAACGTGCGCGCCGCGGAAGCGCTCTTGCAAAACCGCGCCACGGTTGGGGCCGGGGCCATCGGGATAGTTCTCAACCTCGACGGGCTTGAACATCTCCCCGAAGGTGATGCTCATGCCTTTGCTGATGGCGGCGATGTTGCGCACGATCGACATGCGAACAGTATAAGGCCAAGTGGCGGACAGGGGGAAAGCAGTCAGCCGAAAAGCGGATAAGATGAAGGCTGATTTTTCTGGAGGAGTTCGTGAGGGCTTTGCGGATGTTTTCGAGGTTTTTTGTTCTCTTCGTCGGCCTGACCGGCAGCCTGTTTGTGCAAGGGACCTCTTCAACTCTTCAAATTCGGAGCGGCGACAAACATATCGAGTTCACGCTGGATGCGCTGAAGGCTATGCCGCAGAAGACGGTGAGCTACCACAATCCGCATACCAATGCAGATGAGACATACTCAGGCGTGCCGCTGATCGACCTGTTAGCGGGCTTGGGTGTTGCGCATGGGAAGGACCTGCATGGGAAGGCGCTCTCGGAATATGTAGTCGCTACGGGATCCGATGGCTACAAGGCGGTGCTGGCGCTTGCCGAGGCCGATCCGGAGTTTCATCCGGGAGATGTGCTGGTCGCCGACGCGATGGATGGCAAACCGCTCGACGCGAAGACCGGGCCGTTCCGGCTGGTGGTGAGCGAAGACAAGCGTCCGGCGCGATCGGTGCATAGTCTGGTGTCGATTGAGGTGAAGGCGGCGGACTAATCAATGCCCAGCTTCTTCCAGATGGCGTCCACGCGCGCTTTCGTAGCGGCGTCCATCTCGATCATCGGAGGCCAGGGGCGGGCGAAGCCTTCAGCGGCCCATTTGCGAGTGGCGTCAATGCCCATTTTGCTGCCGTAGTTGGGCATGCGGGAGGCGTGATCGAGGGAATCGATGGGGCCGAGGGTGAACTGGATGTCGCGCTCGGGATCGATGTTGTTGGTCGCGCGCAGGGTGACTTCGGCGATGTCCTGCACGTCGCAGTCCTCATCGACAACGATGATGCACTTGGTGAACATGGCCTGGCCGAGGGCCCAGATTCCGCTCATGACTTTACGCGCCTGTCCGGCGTAGCTCTTGCGGATGGACACGATCATGAGGTTGTGGAAGACGCCTTCGACGGGCAGGTTGATGTCCACAATCTCGGGCAGCGTGAGGCGCATGAGCGGCAGGAAGATGCGCTCGACGGCCTTGCCCATCCAGGCATCCTCCATGGGCGGCTTGCCGACGATGGTGGAGGAGTAAATGGGATCTTTGCGATGCGTGATGCAGGTGAGGTGGAAGACGGGGTATGCCTCCTCCATCGTATAGAAGCCGGTGTGGTCGCCGAAGGGGCCTTCGCTGCGCAGCTCGTCGAGCTTAACGTAGCCTTCGAGAACGATCTCGGCGCGCGCAGGGACTTCGAGGTCCACGGTTTCGCACTTGACCAACTCGACCGGCTTCTGGCGGAGGAATCCGGCGATGATGAACTCCTCGATCTCTGGGGGAGCGGGAACGATAGCGGAGAAGGTGGTAGCAGGGTCGGTACCGATGGCCACGGCGACTTCGAGCCGGTCGTCTTTCACATTGCCGAGCGCGATATTGGCGGTGCCTCCGGCGGTTTCGGCCATTGCATGGACGTGCTGTGCGGCAGTTGAACCCGCGGCGGCGCGCAGGCGTTCACGCAGGTGCTCGGCGGCATTTTTCTGGCGCTGCCAGTGCATGCCGGTGGTTTGCCCGTCGTAGACCTGCATGCGATACATGCCCATGTTGCGCTTGCCGGTTTTGGGATCGCGGGTGACGACGCAGGGCAGGGTGATAAAGCGGCCTCCGTCGAGCGGCCAGCATTGCAGGATAGGAAAGTCGAGCAGATTGAAGTTTTCGCGGAGGATGACTTCCTTGCAGGCCGCTTCCTTTGCCGGGACGGTCTTGGGGAAGAAGCTGCCGACTTCCGCGAGCATGGGCAACATCTTGAATTTTTCAAGGAAGCCCTGGGGCGACTTGATTTCCATAAAGGCGCGGATACGGGCGGCGACTTCATCGAGTGAGTCGACATCGAGGGCGAGCCGCATGCGACGCTCGCTGCCGAACTGGTTCATCAGAACGCGCGATCCGGGATGGCCTTTGACGTTCTCGAAGAGAAGCGCAGGGCCGCCGGGTGTTCCGCCTTTTCTTCCGGACTTTGAGGCGCGGTCGGTAATCTCCGCGATTTCGAGAATGGGATCGACCTCCTGCCGGATGCGCTTGAGTTCGCCGGCTTTGTCCAGCGCTTTGATCCAATCTCTCAGGTCGTCGTATGCCAATGATCTTCCTCGGCGCTCCGGTTGTTGGGTCGCTGGAGCACAACCTTTCATAGTATGCGACTTGTGAGATCAGGTTGAGGCGGTTGAGATTACAGGGCGGGAAATCAGAGTTCTTCGTTCTTGGCCTGCATCCAGCGATCCATGATGGTTTGTGCACAGCGCGCGCCACACAGGTGCTTCGCATCCGCATCGTGAGAGAGGAAGGTATTCCATCGAGTAATCTTCAAGACCGGCTGTTGATGATCGCTGGGCGTGGGAGAAAGCTTCTCACTCCAGGCCAGCCACCAATCCTCGACTTCCTCGCTCTTCGCCTTGCCGCAAACGTCGCAGGAATATCTCTCAGTCCAAGCCATGCCTCAACCTCTATTTTGCGCGAACCCTGTCGCATGTCTCTCGAAAGTTAGCACAAGATGGGGAAAGTTGGAGCGAATCTCCGGTGAAGATCTCGTACCTTGGGCGGGTACTACCCGGCCCGGGCGGTGAGCTGCGGTGGAATATCCACCAGTGGGTAGCCGAGCCGTTTCCATTCATCGAAGCCGCCGCGCAGCGGACGCACGCGGTAGATGCCCATCTTGCGAATGGTGAGCGCCATTTTGGCCGCCGTAGCTTCGCTGGGGCAGGTGCAAAACAGAACTACGTCGCGGTCCCGTGGGATCTCCTCGGTCTGTTGGACGAGTGTGTCAGGGGTGAGAAGAACAGCTCCCGGGAGGGTCCGCGGGTCGGGCAGGTAATCGAGCGGATGGCGGAGATCAACGATGTACACCGGCTGATCGTGGTCGAGCATTGTCTTCAATTCCTGCGGCTCGAGACGCGCCATTCGAATCTCGCGGAGAAAGGCGCGCTGGCGGAGAAACCGGTGAATGAAAAAGCCAAGCAGCAGGAGCACGAAGAGCAAGAAGGCAAAATGCTCGACCCACTGCAGCGCGTTCGGGTTCTTCTTCAAGACATCTCCGAAGAAGCGCCCGGTGAGCGTAAAGGTAAAGGCCCAGAGGAGAATTCCAGCAGTATCGAAGAGCGCGAAGAAGCGATATTTCATGCCGGTCTGTCCGGCAATCGGCGCGGCTACGGAGCCCAAGCCAGGGACGAATTTAGCCAGCACCAAAGCACCCGCCCCGTGTTTGGTGAAGTAATTTTCGGTGCGGCGCACGCAGGTGGAGCTTTCCATGGAGAGGCGACAAAGCAGCTTGACCACTCCGCCACCGTATCTTTTGCCCATGATGTACCAGACGCTGTCGCTCACCAGGCTTCCGAGGACGACGGAAAGCAACACCAGGGGAAGACTCAGCTTGTGCGTGGCGGTCAATGTGCCTGCCGTAAGCAGCAGCGGTACGCTCGGGATGGGAACCCCGAACTGCTCGACGAGCACCCAGAGAAAGATTATCCAATAGGCGTAATGCAGAAAAAAATCCAACGCGAGCGGCATCGCGGGTGGCCCTCTGTGACCGTTTACCTAAACTATAAAGAAGATGTGCGCGAACCGAAAACGATTCGCCGCAAAAGGAATGGGCCGGATCCAGGGACCCGGCCCGCAGTTTGGGGGAACTGCATCTTTTCGCTCTGCACCGCGGCGATTTAGTCCAATTATCTGGCGCCATTCCTCGCGTGGACGAGCGGCATGTCAACCAGGTGTTCGCTGATGAACCACACCTGGAATTCATTGGTCCGAATGATGTTACTGACCAGAATATCGTTGGTCCCGTCATCACCCAGGTCGGCCGCCTTCCTGGCCAGCTCGCGCGCATCCTTGAGGATGAGGGCGTGTGCTTCGAGCAGGCGCGAAATCTGCACCGGAACCTCTTCGCGGCCCTTTGGGGGCCGGGTGAGACGGGTCAGTTCGGCGATGTCGTGGGCCATGGCAATGCTGACGCCGCCCAGAGTTTGAATGCGCTCAGCGAGCAGATCGACGAGCTCAACCTGTTCTCCGAAATGCTTATCGAAGAGCAGATGAAGCTGATAGAACGTTGGACCGCCAACCTGCCAATGCGATTTCTTGTAGAGATCGCGGAGGCTGGCCGTGTCGGCAAGCAGGACGTTGAGGCGATCGCAGATCTCAGTACGCGTCTTTTCATCGATGCCGATGGGTAGATCGCGAACTACCGTACCGAACTTCTGAATTTCTTTGGCTTTTTCGTGCCAGTGGGGGGTGATGAGGTCGTGGCTTTTCGAGGGGGCGTCTTTCAGTGCAGTGTTGCTCATTCGAAACATCCTCCGTTGAATTGGATGCGGGAGCGATCTGTTTGGCTCCGGCGTTCGCGAGGATTCTACGCCGGCTCGATGAATCCTGGGCAACGAAGAAGGCTTTGCCAGAAGCAACGCCTTCTTCAGTTGCAATTAGTCCTTGACCCTCACCTTGGGTTCGACTGAGAGCCCGGGCCGCAACAGGTGATCGGAATTTTGTTTAGGATCGCTGAGGTCAATGCGGACCGGAACACGCTGGACTACCTTGACGTAATTGCCTGTCGCGTTCTCCGGCGGGAAAAGGCTGAGAACGGAGCCGGTTGCTCCGCCTATCTGGGTTATTTTCCCATCGAACTTGCGGCCTCCGTAAGCATCGACCGAAATGACGACTGCTTGTCCGGCGCGCATGTGCTCGAGCTGGGTTTCCTTGAAGTTTGCCGTAATCCAGATGTCATTGAGCGAGACGAGGGTCATCATGTTCTGACCGATGCTGACGTTCTGGCCAACCTCGACGCTTTTGCGGGTAACGATGCCGGCTTCAGGGGCGATTATCCTGGTATAGCTAAGATTCAACTTGGCCTGATCCAACTCTGCCTGAGCCTGCTGCACGATGGCAGCCGCCTGATCGGCCTTGGCCTTCTGGATGGCCACCTGCTGCGGAGCGGTCTGAGCGTTCTTGAACGAAGCCTCGGACTGGGCGAGGCGATCGCGCGCCACGCGGACGGCATCCTCGGAGGCAATGACGTTGGCTTGGGCTTCGACGAGGGCTGCCTTGTTGGCGTCGGCGGCATCAACGGCGGCGTCAAATTGCTGTTTCGAGATCACGTCCTTCTCAACCAGGGGCCTGTAGCGGTCGAGGTCGGCCTGTGACTTGGTCGAGTTCGCCTGTGCCTGAACGACACGCGCCCTGGCGGCGTCGAGTTGACGCTCGGCCTGCGCGATCTGCGCGGTCGATCCGTGGACATCGGCGCCGGCGGAGGTGAGTGTACTGCCCGTATTTATGTTAGTCACCGGGACGTTGACTCTTGCCGCCTCGTAGGCCGCTTCGGCGCTCTGCAGGTTGGCTTCGTCCTGCTGGACGGCAACCTGGAAGTCCTTGGGGTCGAGCTCGACCAGCACGGTGCCGGCTTCGACAGCCTGGTTCTCATCGACGTTGACCTTGATCACCTGGCCGGCAATGCGCGCGCTGATCTGGATGAGGTGACCGTTCACCTGCGCGTCGTCAGTGTCCTCATAGTAAGTCGAGTGCCACCAGAACAGGAGAGCGCCAACCACAAGCAACGCAACGACAGCGATGATGATGAACCTTCGCCGCGACTTTGGTTTCTCCGGCTGCGGGTCCGGGCTCTCGTCTTGCTTTTCCTCGGGCTTTTCGTCCGCCACTGTTTACTTTCCTCCCACATACATCTTGTAACTGCTCTCAGCCACGCCCAGGGCACGCGCCAGAGAAAGCTTGGCGATGTTGTGACGGTATAGGCTGCTGACATATTGATTGTCGGCTTGCGCAACGGATTCGAGCGCCTGCGACACGGCGAGATTGTCGGACACGCCGGCCTTGTAGCGCTGCTGCGCTTCGCTGAGAGCTTCCTTGGCCAATTCCGAATTGCTGCGCGCCACTTCCACCTGCTTGGCCGCGGCTTGAATATCGAGAATGCTGTCGCGAACGTCGGCGCCGATCTGACCCTGCAAATCACTTGCCTGCGCGCGCTTCTGATCCAGCTGCGATTGCGCCTGCTTGGCGTCGCCGCGGAGCTTGGCTTCCTCGAAAAGAGGCACGTCGAGAGTGCCGCTCGCGTTGCCAGTCCCGTGCGAGTTCCCAAAGTTAACGCCAGTGTCGCCATAGTCGCCCGAAAAATTGATCTCGGGATAGCGTTCCGCAGTCGCGGCCTTGCGGGCGTGTTCGGAGGCAACGACCTGCTCCTGCATAGCCTTCAGATCGTTCCGATTGCCGAGAGCCTGCTTCACGGCGGCGTCAGGATCGAGGTTGTCGAGAGCAGCGTAGGGCGCCTGATCGGTGAGTTTGAATTTCTGCTCCAGCGGCAGACCGATGGCGCGTGCCAGGGCGATCTTGTCTTTTTCGTATTGATTTGTCGCCGTGATCAGCGACTGCTGCTGTGTCTGGTAATCGACGCGCGCGCGTAGCTCGTCGAGCAGGGGTGAAGTACCGGCCTGGTGGTTGTCGACGGCCTGGTCGAGAGAGACCTTGGATGTGTCGACTTGAGCCTGCGTGGCATCGATGAGCGCCTGATCGGCAATGCAGGTGAGATAGGCATTGCCGACGGTGAGCACGACCATATCCCGTGCATCTTTGACAGAAAGCTGCGCGCTGGCAAAGTTGTGCTTTGAGGCGAGGTAGTTCTGCAACGACGAGACGTTGATCAGGGCCAAGGTAAGCGAGGCGCGAAGGTCGAAGTATCCATAGGGGCCAATGATGGCCGGGAAGGCGCCGCCACGCAGGCCGAGGGCCTGGAGATCCGTCTGCGCCACGGCCTCCTTCCAGGTGGCATTGATGGTGGGCAGCAGCGTTTGCAACTGCTGCAGCTGGGAGCCGTGGGACGATTGCTGGCTCTGACTGGTGAGGATGAGGCCGAGGTTGAACTTGAGACCGCGCGCGATCGCATCGTCAAGCGAAAGATCGAGCACCCCGGCGGTCGCCTTGTCTGTGGTCTGACTGCCTTGGTATGTGGTGCTGTTGATCTGCGGCTGCGTGACCTGAATTGGCGGAGCCGGCTGCACGACGCTTCCGCCACCCGGCTGGCCGAACTGGAATGCAAATGCCGTTGGGCACGCCGCGGGAAGCAGAAGCGCAGCGGCCAGCGCCCAGATGCGCGCACCGCTCTCCCGGCTGCCTTGACTAGCCTTGAATACGAAAGACTTCATTCCTGGAAAAGATTCCCTTTAAGACAACTAACTTCTTTGGACAGCTACGAAATTTGGATGCCGAGGTCCCGGAAAGTATTCAAAAAGAACACTAAATCCCTCGGGATAATTCCCTGAGCATTAGGAGCGCCGGGCTTCAAGGAGAGCTTACACCGTGGCCTTGTGCGCCTCGGAGTGGACGAGCGAATTGGCAAGGGAGCAGAGCGCCTGACGAAACATCCCACTGACCTGTTGGGCCGACCATGCCGGCTTCGCTCCTGTGCCAGTATCGAGACACGCCGCCGTGGTTCCGTTGTCCCAACCGAGCACAGCACGCTGGACGAAGACAGCGCGCTGCGCCAAGGGCAATTTTTCGAGCCACACGCGCAGGTCGCCGCGTCCGGCGCCGCCGATCAGTTCCGCCATCTGGCTCGAAGAGATCCCGGCCGCCGAGAGATCCTCTTCCTCGATGCAGCTGACAACGGGTCCGTCGGCGGGAGCAGGCGCAACGAAAGCCTGCGGATCAATCTGCTTCATGCGGGCCACGGCCGCTTCGATGAGGTGATGGCGAGCCGCATCGACGGCGGCCTCTTCTTCGGCACAGGGATCGACATCGACCTGCGCCACCGTGGATTCGACCAGGTTGAGCGCTTCACTCTCGTTGCCCAACATCAGGGCGGCCAACTGATAGAGTTCGACCGCCGTATCCTGCGCCTTCAGAAGGCCGCCTTCACAATCACCAACCTGCATGGCTTGAACCTCCGGTACACTTCTCTTTTCATCCTTACTGAGGCGCAGTCCGGAGTCAAATTGACGCCCGGGAATAAACAATCTTTTCGTGAACGTTTCATTCAGCCGCTACGGGCCTGAGGTATAGCAATTTATGTACACTTTGGGGACGCGGTGCCCACCCAAAACTTATGGCTAGAGCGCAAATTCGGCAGCAAAACCTCTTCTTCGGCAGAGACGAATCCTGGCTCAACTTCAACCGCCGTGTGCTGGAAGAAGCGCAGGATATAACGAATCCTCTTCTGGAGCGGGTAAAGTTTCTGGCGATCACGGCCAGCAATCTGGATGAGTTTGTCGAGATTCGCGTTGCCGGAATATTGCAACGAATTGAGGACGGCTATGCCGAGCCTGCTCCGGATGGCACCACGCTCGAGCAATCGCTAGCCACGATCAACGCAATCACGCACGGCTTCGTGGCCGAGCAATACCTTTGCTGGAACCAGCAATTGCTGCCGGAGCTGCGCGCCGCAGGCGTGCGTGTGCTGCGATGGGATGACATGGACGACGAGGCACGCAAAGCGGCGACCTTGTACTACCAGCGCGAGGTAGACCCACTGCTTACGCCGATCACCATCGATCCGGCGCATCCCTTCCCGCGCGTGCTGAACAAAGCCTTGTGTATCGCGCTGCTGCTCAGACGCAAGCGCAAAGGCGCGACCGGGCCGGTATTGGGAGTGGTTACTGTACCGCGCGCCCTGCCGCGATTTGTCGAGCTGCCTTCGACAGGAGGCAAGCACGACTTCCTCTTTCTGCATGATCTGATCGAGCGCAGCGCGGCGGGGATGTACCGAGGCTACGAGATTCTCTCGAAGGCCGCCTTCCGGGTCACGCGCAACAGCAACCTCTACTTTCAGGAAGAGGAATCGCGCACGCTGCTGGAGACGGTGCGCTCGGAGCTGCACAACCGGCGCAAGGGCGATGCAGTGCGGCTGGAAATCGAAAAATCGGCCGATCCGGAGATCGTCGACCGGCTGCGAATGAACTTCGAACTCGACGACTCGCAGGTGTACCGCACGGACGGCCCGGTGAATCTGTCGCGCGTCATGCATCTGGCGGACACGCCGCGGCCTGACCTGAAGTTTCAGCCGTTCGTCCCGCGCGAACTGCGGCTGAATCGCAAGTCGACAGACCTGTTCGATGAGCTGCGGCACCGGGATATTCTGATGCATCACCCCTACGATTCCTACGACGGCGTGGTGGGATTCATCCAGGCAGCGGCGCAGGACCCGCAAGTCGTGTCGATAAAGCAGACTCTTTACCGGACGAGCGCCGATTCGCTCATCTTTCAGGCTCTCACCCAAGCCGCCCAGAACAAGGAAGTGACGGCAGTTGTCGAGCTGATGGCGCGCTTCGACGAGGCCTCGAACATTCGCTGGGCGCGCGATCTGGAGGATGCGGGAGTGCAGGTGTTCCACGGCATCGTGGGCCTGAAGACGCACTGCAAGTTGGCGCTCCTGGTGCGCCGCGATCCGGACGGCGTGGTGCGGCGGTACGGACACTTGGGAACGGGCAATTACAACCCGAATACGGCACGCTTCTACACCGACCTGAGCCTGCTGACCGCCGATCCGGCGATCACAGCCAGTATGGGCGCCGTGTTCAACTACCTGACGGCGCATTCCGAGTCGGACGACTATGCACCCCTGCTTGTGGCGCCACTCACCCTGGCCGAGAGCTTCATAGGCCTGATCCATCGCGAGACCGAGCATGCGGCCGCGGGACGCCCGGCGCGCATTGTCGCGAAGATGAATTCCCTGCTTGAGCCCAGCGTGATCGAGGCTCTCTACGCGGCGTCGAAGGCGGGCGTGCAGATTGACCTGATCGTCCGCGGCATCTGCTCGCTGCGGCCGGGGCTGAAAGGGGTGAGCGACAATATCCGTGTCGTCTCGATCATTGGGCGATTCCTCGAACACAGCCGGATCTTTCTCTTCGAGAATGGCGGCCAGGAGGAAATCTACTGCGGCAGCGCAGACTGGATGCCTCGCAACCTGTTCGAGCGCTGCGAGGTGGTGTTTCCGATTCGCGATGCCCAGATTGGCGCCCGGATCCGCAATGAGATTCTTACCGCCTATCTGGCGGACACGGTGAAGGCCCGCCTGCTGCACGCTAACGGCGTGTATCAGCGTGTGCGCGAGACCGATGCCAGGCACGCGCTGCCGGCATTCAGCTCGCAGGACTTTTTCATACGGGTGGCAGAGGGAAAAGCGTCGGCAGAGGAGATTCCCGCTTTGCCCCTGCCGGAAAAACACCATGTGAGGCATCCGGCGAAGAAGGTGAGCGCAAGGCAGAAGCCTGCGGCAAAGGAAAAAACGGCGGCCGATTAAAACGCACGCGCCGGCATCTTAAAATCGCCGGCATCTTAAAATCGTAGAGTGGTCCTTGCTCCGCCACCTCTCGCCATCCCCGCCGCCCAGCGCGGCTTCCGTATTTCCGCGATATTCCAGTGGTGGCATCTGCTCTCGCTGGATGCTCCCACCGTGGCTGCTCTATGGGCGTGGAGCATCGCCCGCGCGGTGAACATCGGGTTGCCCTTGAGCGGACTCCTGCTGCTCGCCTCGGGAACATGGCTTGTTTATGTCGCGGATCGCATCCTCGACGGGCTCCGCTTCGATTCTTCCGGAAAGCTGCGCGAGCGGCACTTTTTCTACGTAAGACACAGACGCAAGGCGTTGGTTGGTGAAGCGGCGGTCAGCCTTGTCCTTCTCTGGTTGATTGCCACGCGCATGAACCCAACGGCCCGGCGAGAAGACGCAGCGCTGTTCGCTGTAGCTCTGGCCTATTTTTGTCTCGTCCACCTTTGCCGCCCGGGCATCGAACGGTGGTTACCGAAGGAGGCGACCGTCGGCGTGGTATTCGCCGCGGCGGTCGCGGTACCCGCATGGTCGAGGCTGCAGGGACACAGGCTTTCGTTGATTCCTGTGGTCACGCTGTTCGCTCTGCTCTGCTGGCTGAATTGCATTGCCATCGAGAAATGGGAGCGCCAGACTCAGGAAAAGGCGCGGGATGGGATGGTTGGCCTTTCACACGCCACGACGCGATGGGCGCAGCAGCATTTCTCTTTCGTGAGTTGCGCCATTGCCCTGCTGGCGGCGATCGTGTGCGCTCGATCAGCTTTGTCGACAGGTCCGGTCGCGATGACCGCGCTTTATATGGCCTGCGCGATCTCGGCGGTGATGTTTCCTGCATTCGACAGGTCGCGGCTGAGCAGCTTCCAACTGCGGATTGCAGCCGACGCTGTTCTGCTCACGCCGCTGCTGTTCGTGGCGGTTTTGCATTAATGCGGCCAGACTTCGATCGCATTGCCCGCCCTTATCGCTGGCTTGAATATCTCTCGTTTGGACCCATGCTCGAACGGTGTCGCTTTTACCGGCTACCCGAGCTGACCGACGCGCGACGGGCGCTGGTGCTGGGAGATGGAGACGGCAGATTCCTGGTGCGGCTGCTCAAGAGCAATCCGCAGTTAAGCGCCGATGCCGTCGATTTGAGTCCCACGATGCTGCGATTGCTCAGCAACCGTGTCGCCCTGGCCGGTGTGCTGGATCGCGTTACCTTGTATTGCGTCGATGCGCGCGAATTCATCCTCCCCGGGAGCTATGACCTCGTTGTCACCCACTTTTTTCTGGACTGCTTAACCATGGAAGATCTGCATGCGCTTGCCGGCCGGATTCGCGGTCATCTGACTCCGGGCGCTCGCTGGGTGGTGTCTGAGTTTGCGATCCCTTCCGGAGTGGCATCGCTTCCAGCGAGATTCATCGTCTCGACTCTCTACGCTGCCTTTGCCCTGCTGACAGGGCTCGAAACACGCCGCTTGCCGGATTACCCGGCGGCTCTCAGGAGCGCGGGTCTCTTGCTCCTTGGGAGGCACCGCTGGCTGGGAGGCCTGCTGGTGAGCGAAATATGGAAACTAGAGGCAACCAACAGTGCGCCCGCCAGCTCGCATCCATGAGAGCATGACTTCCATCGGCAGTTCCCTCCTCCAGCCTCATGTCCCATGTCCACCTTCCAGCTCTGTTCCCGGCTTCGACCCCACCATACCTCCTTTTCGAGGGCCGGACCCCAACACGGATTCTCCTCCCAATCCCATCCCGGAACCGAGCCCGATCGCGAGCCAGAGTTGCCGCCGGGCCCTGCACCCACGCCTGCGCCCGTGATTTAGGCCCGTGCTGAGAGCAAAGGTACCGTCACACTGACGAGGCGAATTAAATTGTTACAATCGTGTTAATTGCGAGGGAGTACACTTAATTCCCCGAACGGAATCAACCACGTGAATCTATATATTCTTCGTCATGCCAGCGCCGGAACAAGTCGGCCAAATCCCCTTATTGACGTCAAACGCCCGCTCGACAAAGAAGGTAAGCAACAATGCATTCTGGTGGGCAACTACCTGAATGCGCTCAAAGTCCACTTTGACATGGTTGTCTCCAGCCCGCTCAAACGGGCTTTGCAAACAGCCTCGTTGGTAGGTACGGAAACCGGCTACGACGGCAAAATCATGGTGTCCGAAGCTCTTGCGCCAGGCGCAACGGTTGCCCACTTTGAAAAACTGCTGGTCGAACTCGCCAAACACGAAACTGTTCTCGTAGTGGGACATAATCCGAATCTGGCAACGTTTCTGGGAGCCTTGCTCGCACCCAGCCGGATGAATATTCGTCTGCGAAAAGGCGCGATCGCACGTGTGGACACGACGCGCCGCCCGGGTATCCTGCACTGGCTGGTGGACCCGCGCATCCTGCGCGGCAACTACGCCAGCGTCACGAAGAGCTCGCGGCGAAAGACATCGAAGAAGTAAGCGGCCTCCTTGCGGAGCGACCACAACTCGAGCTCCGCACCGGTGCGACCCGGGCTGATTTCGAGCAGCACCCTTTTGGGATACACCCGGACTCTGACGCGAAGCACATCGCTGGCACGATCTTGATTCAGCGCCACGGCCAGCCGCAATAACACCACGGCACGCCTGACATGTTCATGCTCTTCCGGAGGAACCTGCCGCATGGTGCGGCCCTCCGGCTCGGGACGACTCTTGCCGATGTAGCGGGCAACGGCTGAGGTTATGACGCGCTGCGTGGCGTTGAATCCGAAGATTTCAGAGTTGGCAATGATGTACTGCGCGTGCCGGTGGTACCCCTGATAGTTGAGGAACTTGCCGATGTCCCGCATCATGGCCGCAACCTCAAGCCAGGTCTTGTACTCGGTCGGAAGCTCGTGAACGGCGACCATGTCGTGGAAGAGCTGCGCAGCATGCTGGCGCACGGGTTCGGCCTGGCGGGGATCGACGCCGTAGCGGCGACAGGTTTCAAGCACTGCCTGCCAGCGGTCGCGTTCATACTGTTGGTGCGCGAAGGTGCGCGCATCCTGCTCGGCCAGCATCTGGGCAAGAATGCCGTCGCGTAATCCCATGTCGGAATAGCGGAAGCCGGGCAGCGAGAAATGCTCGAGCATCAGGGAGTAAACCTGCGCGCCCGCGACGATGATTTCAGAACGGCGCGGACCGATCCCGGGAACCGCGCTGCGATCTTCATTCTTCATCTTTGTGAGCTTGTCGGCGAGACGCCTGATGTCACGAGCCGGCGCTACGTATTCTTTAGCGCGCGCCTTGTGGATGGCTTTGCTGGCCTCCGACAGCGCGGCCGCCGTGCCTGAGGTCGCAATCACCAGTTGCACACGGTCCGCGCTGACGCGGCGCGTCGCCTTTCTGAGTTCGCGGGCAACGAATTGCTTCATGCGGGCGATCTCTTCCTTCGCAGGGGGATCACTCTTCAGAAACTCTTCCGTCAGTCGCACGGCGCCCAGCGGGAGGCTGATGGTCTCCTGAAGGCGCTTGCGCACGGAGAGGGAGATCTCGCAACTTCCACCGCCAACGTCAACGAGCAGGCAGCGTCCGGAAGTGCCGGGCTCATTGTCCATGACTCCGCGGTGAATCAGCCGGGCTTCCTCAAGGCCGGAGATGATTTCCACTTCCCAGCCCGTCTCGTCCTTCACCCAGGCGAGAAAGGCGCGTCCATTGCGTGCGTCGCGCATGGCAGCGGTAGCCACGGCGCGCACCTGGTCGGCTCCATGCGATTGCACCGCCCGGAAGAAGCGCTTGAGCGCGCTCAGCGTGGCGGCCATAGACTCCGGGGAAACCAGACCCGATTCAAATACGCTTGCACCCAGCCGCGTAACTTCGCGGTCTTCGTGGATCACGCGCAGGCTGTGCTGCACCACGCGGGCGATCTTCAGTCTGCATGAGTTCGAACCGATGTCCACTGCCGCAAAGGTCTGCATTGATTCCTTGGAATGATTTTTTGGCCGTTGAAAGCACGATACACGAGAGAGATTGCGGAAATGTGCAGTCAAAATACGGTTCAGGAAACTTCGGTGCGCGCCGGAAGACGAGGTCTGATGCGCACAGGCGGACGGGCGCCCAGCGCCTGCCACTCACCCATGAGCCGTCCGCGCATACGCTCGGTGATATTCATGGCCAGTGCACAGTGCATGTCGCGCTCTTTTTCGATGAGCGCGGTCAGCTCCAGGCCGTGCGATCCCAAAGCCTCGTTAGCCTCCTCGGCGAGGACCAGCCAGTCGTGCCAGTCGCCAATCTCGTCCTGCAGTCTCTTCAGCGCCTTGCCGACGGCTCCGGCATGTTCATCCGTGCCGCCTGATTCGGCCATGTATCGCGCCTTCTTGGCGCCCTTGCGGAAGTCGTGCAGATTGCCGGCGTCAAGCTGCTGCATCTGGCTGGCAAGGCGGGCGAAGGCTTCCAGCGCGGTGACCGCGGCGTTGCGCGAAGCTTTGCGGCGCAGCGGACTCTGGCGCATTGCCTCTTCCAGCGAAGCCAACTGCGTCTCCACCTGTGGCGCCCACTTCGGCGCAGCCTTCATGAGCGGCCGTGCCTGGTCAGCGCGCGTCTGCTTTAGCCAGGCGTCGAGGTCGTCAGCCTGCTGCTTGACAGGGCCGGACAGAATCGCCGGAGCATCGCTGGGTTCGATCGCGTTCTCTCCGGGCGCAACGGCTTTCTTCTGTGGCTTGAATTTTTCGAGCAGTTTGCGATGCACATCCAGATCGCGCACTGGGGCAGCAGTACGACGGATTCTTTTAAGCAGACGCAGCCAGCGTTCTGCCGTTTTGGGCAGGTCGTCGGGTTGGAGACCCGGTTTTTGCGGAACACTTTCGCCGAGGGCCGGCTGAGTGCGCTCGCGCAAAATGGTGTCGAGCAGGGCTTCGATGCGGCGCGTGCCGGTACGAATATCGTGCACGGCGTCGATGGTTGCGTCTTTGGCACACAGCTCCAGATTCTGCTTAAGCGCCGCGGTCAATTGCCGCAGCCGATCGAGTTCAGCATTCACAGCGCGTTTCACAGGCCCGTTTCTCCACTGATATTCTGGCTTTTCAGATCAAATGATTTCGATGATAACCCCCGATCTTCACAAGCAGCTTGAATCCACCGCCGATAAACCTGCGCTGCTTTCATCTCCTGTCAAGACCTGGTCCTTGCTGCTGCTGGTTTTTCTCGCGGTCCACTTTGCTGCGCTATTTTCCCCCTCGCTGCTGGATGATGCCGACGCCACCCACGCCAACGCCGCCCAGCACATGGCCATCAGTGGCGACTGGGTCACGCTTTCGGTCAATGGCATTCGCTACCTCGAGAAGCCTCCGCTGCCCTACTGGCTGGCCGCAATCGATTATCACCTGTTTGGCTACAACACTTTTGCGACTCACCTGCCTGTGTCGCTGGCGGTTCTTGCCTGCGCCTTTCTGGCCTGGACATGGTCGCGCAGAGCCTGCGGGGATCGCGCCGCGTTTTATGCAGCCCTGGCCATCCTGACTTCCACCGGCATCTTTCTGTTCACGCGCTTCCTGATTCCGGAATCGCTGCTCACTTTCTTTCTCGCTCTCGCGCTTTACGCATTTTTTACAGGATTGGAAGATCGAAAGCCGGGGCGCCTCTACCTTGCATACGCGGCGCTGGCCGTTGCGGTGCTCGCCAAAGGGCTCGTCGCCCCGGTCTTCTTTATTGCCGCCGTCGTTCCTTACCTTTTCATCACAGGCGAGTGGCGACGCTGGCGCGAGCTGAGACTCTTCAGCGGTATCCTGCTCTTCCTGGCCATCGCTGCGCCGTGGCACCTACTCGCCGGCCTGCGTAATCCCGATCAGGGAAATCCCGTTGGCAATATTCCTACACCGGGTCATGTTCATGGCTTCTTCTACTTCTATTTCATGAACGAACACATTCTGCGCTTCCTGGGCAAGCGCTATCCGCACGACTACAACAAGCAGCCGTGGTTTGCTTTCTGGCCGGGGCAACTGGTCTGGCTCTTTCCCTGGAGCCTGTTCCTCCCGGCGGCGCTGATTCGCGCCTGGCGCAATCGCCGCATCTTCGCTTCGGACCTGCGCTACGACTCGACCAATACCATCCAGTTCCTGGACCCGCGTTTGAGCGCACACGCTGCATCGTCCATCGCCGCGCGCCTGCGCTTCCGCGCCCGCACCGGCCTGCTGCTCTCGATCTTCGCCGCGTTCATTCTGGCCTTCTTTGCCATCTCGACCAACCAGGAGTACTACACCTTCCCCGCTTGGTTTGCGCTGCTGATGCTCATTACCGGATCCCTGGCGACGATCGAGGAGGCTCCCGAGGGCAATGACGGCGGGATCAATGCCTCCAGAATCAATGCACGGAGCCGGTGGCTGACGGGCGCGCACGCAGTCTTCGCCGTCATCGGCACGATGGTTGCCCTCGCGGTCGGGTACGGCCTCTGGGCATCGCGGCATCTGCCCTTCGTGCCGGACATCGGAACCCTGCTGGCCCATCGCGGCGTAGGCGATTATGCGCTGGCCACATCGCAGTTCTTCGACCTTACCGGAGCATCGTTTGCTGCGTTGCGATTGCCCGCGGTCATTGCCGTGATTGCGTTGCTGTTTGGGCCACTGACGGCCTGGGCCCTGCGCCAGCGCAGACATGGATTCGAAGCAACCGTCTCCGTCGCTTTCACCGCGGCGATCTTTCTCATCGCAGCACAGATTGCCCTCGTGCGCTTCGAACCGATGCTCTCCTCGCGCGCGATTGCTGACACCATCAACCGCATAGCCGGTCCGCAAGATCAGTTGATGCTCTATGGCGACCAGTCCTATGGATCGTCGGTGCTTTTCTATACCCATCGCAGTGCGCTGCTGGTCAACGGCCGCTCGTCGTCGATGGTCTGGGGCTCCTACTATCCGGATGCTCCCCACATTTTCCTCGAAGATGCCGATCTTCTCGCGATGTGGGGCACGGGACCTCGCAAATTCCTCTTCGTGCCGGGGGATTTCCACGATCACGTCGAACAACTGTTGAAGGGAAGGCTGTACAAGCTGCAGGAACTGTCGGACAAGACTCTGTACACCGACCGGCCGCTCGGACAATAGCTACTGCCCGGGTATCACCAGGTATTGCTCCAGCTTTCCATCGGGCATGGTGTAGGTGGTCACCTGCAGGTGCTGCTTACTGTCAGCCAGCACGACGCTGAAAACCCTGAAGATCATGCCGCCGCGCAATTCCTCTGTGGTCTTCTTTAGCGCGGTTGGTTTGCCCAATGGACTGAGGCTGGATTGGAAATCTTCGAGTGCCTCCTGGCTGAAGTACGCATTGCAGTTCGGAGTGAAGAGCGCGCGATCGATCTTGCCCTGCTGAAAGCCGGTGAAGATGTCCAGCGCCTGCTTCTCTGGCTCACTCGAAGCCTGCGTATCGATGCCAAGCACAACTGGGCCAAGACCGCGGGCGATGATTGAAGCAGCGCGCGCGGCGTCCTGATTCGTCAGTACCGCAATCGCCGCCTTGTCATCGGGAAAGACGATGTTGTCGGAGACGAAGCCGGAGACTTCGCCGGAGTGCTCGTAATAGGTGTGCCCCGACGAGTTGCGCACAAAGAGGCCCAGACCATAGTGAGAATCGGTGCCGTCCTTCAGCTTCACTGTGGCAACCATCTCGTGGTAAGACTTCGGAGCGAGCAGCGACCGGTTCATTACGCTGATATCCCATTGCGCCAGGTCATATGCCGGCATCGCCAACTCGCCCGCGGCAAACATCCATCCCTTACCTTCTTTGGGCGCAGGCCGCAGCGGACCCAGCGCATAGCGGATATAGCCGGAGGCATCGGTGTCGCCCAGTCTTTCGGCGTCGGAGTTCCACACCGATTGCATGTCGAGCGGCTTGAAGACGTTGGCCTGAAGGAATTTCATCAGCGGGATTCCGCTTACTTTCTCGACGATCAGCCCTGCAATGACGTAATTCGTGTTCGAATACTGCCAACGCGTGCCCGGATCGAAATCGAGAGGCTTCTTCGCCCACACATCGAGAATGTGCTGCGCTGTCGTCGACTCGCGCATGGGAGGCATCAGATAGTCCTCCGGCCAGAAGTCCTGGTAGCCAGCCGTGTGCGACAGCAGCATGCGAATCGTCACTTCGTTCGCGCGCGTGAGGTCGGGGATGTACTTCGATACAGGGTCGTCGATCGAGAGCTTGCCCTGCTGCTCCAACAGAAGGAGCGCCGCTGCCGTAAATTGCTTCGAGATCGACCCGATCGAATACCGCATCGCCGGCGTCGCAGGAACGGGCGGGTCCAGCTTCGCCTTCCCATAGGCCTGGGTGTACACGATCTTGCCGTGCTGCACGATGGCTACAGACGCGGAGGGCACGCCTGTCTGGTCGAGCGCCTGCTGCGCGGTGGCGTCAATCCTGCTCCGTAAGTCAGCGGAAATGTCGTTTACGGTGAAGCTGGTTTGTCCGCGCGCGGCAGCGGAGAGCAGACAGCAACCAAGAGCGAGAAGGCAGGCATAAGTACGTCGCATATCGAAAGGCCAGCGTAGCAGGATGGCCGCCTTCGGGCCAAGGTCACGGTATTCAGCAGCCAAATGCGGGGACATTGATTTAACATACGTCCCGTTATTCTCTGCCCGTTTTTCTTTCATCGCCATGTACAAACCATTCTTCTCAAGACGACTCGTTTCCGATGCTTTTGTGTGGGCGGCGACGCTTACTCTCTGCTCCGCAGTATCGCTCGCCCAGACCGGAGCTGCCGCCTCGCATCAGCTATCTCCAAAAGCTGAACAGGGACAGCCCATCGAGGCGTACATTCACGCCGCATGGGATGAACTCTCGCGATCGATGGACGACTGCAAGTCTGTGGCAGATCCAAAGCTCGCCACGGTTCCGATTCTCTATCTGCCGAAGGATGTGGCCGAACCGCTGGAAATCGCCGCGCTGGAAAAGTCATGCAAGGTGAAGGTCGACCGCCTTCCCCGACGCATCGAGCAACTCGGCGAGGTAAGGCCATCGGAGATTGCCCACTCGGGACTCCTGTATCTGCCCAACAAGTACGTCGTCCCGGGAGGCCGCTTCAATGAGATGTATGGCTGGGACAGCTATTTCATCATCCTCGGATTGATCCAGGACGGGCGCGACGAACTCGCGAAAGGGATGGTCGAGAATTTCTTCTACGAGATCGAACACTATGGCGGAATCCTGAACGCAAACCGCACTTACTACTTCACCCGTTCGCAGCCTCCTTTTCTTTCCTCGATGATCCGCGCTGTCTACGACGCGGAATCTTCCGCCGGACACAAAGATCGCGCAGCGGCCTGGCTCCCTCGCGCCTACGGATATGCTTCGCGCGATCACGCGCTATGGCTGAGCGACTTTCACAAGGCGGGCGACACGGGCCTGGCGCGCTACTTCGACCTGGGCGAAGGGCCCGTGGAAGAGATGGCCGACGACAGTACCTACTATCCCGATGTCATTCGCTGGCTGCTCGGGCATCCCGAGGTAAAAACCGATTTTCTGGTGAATGGACCGGACAACCCGGATGCCGCAGCACAGGTCGAGTTGGCTAAGACCAGTTGCGATCCGCACATTTCCTACGTATGCGCGCACGCGCATGTCGATGGGCACTGGCTGAGCCACGACTTCTACGAAGGCGATCGGGCGATGCGCGAATCCGGCTTCGATCCGGCTTTCCGCTACGGCCCCTTCAGCGGCTGGACTCATCACAACGCGCCTTCCGGCCTGAACTCGCTGCTCTATAAATATGAGCGCGATCTCGCGTGGATGGCAGAGCAACTGGGCAAGCCGGGCGAAGCAAAACACTGGAACCAACTGGCCGACCGGCGTCGCGCTGCGATCAATAAGTATCTGTGGAACCCGCAAAGGGGCATGTATTACGACTACGACTTCGTGGCGGGCAAGCAATCGACCTACGATTACCTCACGACCTTCTATCCTCTATGGGCTGGCGCCGCCGACTTGCAACAGGCCACGGCTGTCGAAGCGAACCTCAAGGTATTCGAACGCGCCGGAGGCGCAGCCATGAGCCCCTATGAAACGGGAGTGCAGTGGGATCTCCCATATGGCTGGGCGCCGGTTACCTGGCTCACCGTCGAGGGCCTCACGAAAAGCGGTGACACGAAAGACGCGGTCCGGATCTCCGAAAAATTCCGGGAAATGGTGAAGCAGAATTACGCGTGCGACCTCAGCATCCGCGAGAAATACAACGTCATCACGGCATCGACCGAGGTCAACGTCGCCAGCGGATACAAGATGAATGTCATCGGCTTCGGCTGGACGAACGCCGCCTATTTGAAGATGGGAGCTTTGATCAAAAATTCGGGAGAGCCGGTCCAGCCCGTCGAGATTCCGCGCCGCGATTGCACAATGCCGGCAAGTCAGTAAGATCTCCGGAGGCTAATCGCTAATCCCTAATGGCGAATGGCTGGTTCTGCTATTCTGCCCCCACCGGCAAATTCCAATGCGTGTTCTGGCCAACTTTTTCATCCTCTTGCTCCCGGCCTTTGCCTCGGACACTAACCAGCCGCCGAAAATCATCTTTTGGAACATGCAGCGGCATTCCGTGGATATGCTCGTGCATAACGTTCCGCGACGTGATGCGGACCGCCTCTCCCAGCTCAAACAAACCTTCTACGATCTCGAATGCAAGGGAGACAACCTGCGCGAGCGGCCTGCCGGCGAAGGCACCAACCTCGTCTGCACCTTGCCTGGAGTCGCACCCCAAGGCACGAAGCTCGAGACTATCGTCCTCACAGCTCACTACGAGCATGAAGGCGCAGGCATGAGCGCTGTCGATAACTGGAGCGGCGCGATGATGCTTCCGTTTCTCTACCACGCCCTGTCGGCCGTCCCCCGGCGCCACACTTTTGTGTTTGCGGAAGTCGATGGCGAGACCGGTTCCAAGGCTCTGCTCCAGTCGCTGCACGGAGCGAGGGCGGTCATTGCCTTTGAAGCGCTCGGCCTCGGACCACCGTGCTTCTATATTCAACCCAGCGGATCGGTGCCCAGCTATACCGAGGCTATATTGAAGGCCGCGCTCCTTCGCGCTGCCGATGAGGTCGGAAAACCCGAGCCCGAAGCATCGATTCCCGGCTCATGGTTCAGGATCGACGTTACCCGGCAATATCGCTACGCCGGCATCGCCGCCATCCTGCTTCACTCCGTCTCCAAGGCGACCAAACATCTGCCTGGTTCCGTGGACGACACGCCTGAAAAGATCGACAGCGACGCCTACTTCGGCTCCTACAACCTGCTCTGTTACTACGTGGTGGGGCTCGATCAGTTTCCTTCGCAACCATTAGCGCCTGACCAGCGCACTGGAGGCGGAAGACACAGATGAAGTCCTCACGGTTTCTTCAACCTTCCGCGTATCGTCAACTCCCCCTTTGCTAAGATCGCGAGCATGACCACCCGCCGCGACTTTCTCTCGCTGGGCGCACTCGGCGCCGCTGGACTCGGCCTTTCCGGCCCCGACGCTGACGCTGACATCGCCGAGCAGGTCAAGCAGCTCAAGCCTCCAGCGAAGCCCGTCATCGTTACGCGCATCACTGGCGATCAGTCAGTCCAGGAGGCTTACCAGATGCTCCTTGACGGCGTGGACACGCTCGAGGCGGCGCATCACATCTGCGTTGGGCGAGAAAACGATCCCAGGGATCACAGCGTTGGACTGGGCGGACTGCCGAATGAAGAAGGCGTGGTCGAGCTCGACTCCTGCTGCATGCACGGACCGACACGCCGTGCGGGCTCCGTCGGCGGTGTACGCAACGTCAAGAACGTCTGCCTGGTCGCGCGCAAGGTTTTCGAGCATACCGGGCACGTGATGCTGGTTGCGGAAGGGGCGGAGAAATTCGCCGTCGATCTCGGCTTTACGCGGGAAAATCTGCTCACCGACGACGCCCGCAAAATATGGCTGCTGTGGAAGGAGAGCAATTCGCAGATGGACTGGTGGGGGCCGGGTATGGCCGATCCGGGCTGGAAAGATCCCTTCGCCGATAAGCCCGCGCCCAATCCGACCGTCGATCTCCATGGACTGTCGTCTCTGCGGCCGGGGTCGATCCCGCGGCATCCTACGGCGGAATGGGATGAAACGATTCGCTTGCGTACGAAGAAGCTGACCGAGATGGCGGCTGATCTGGGCATTGAGCCGCAACAGCGTCTCTTCGCGGTCGAGCAGGTGCTGTGGCCGACAACGGGAACGATCCATGTTTCTGTGGTCAACACAAAGGGCGAGATCTCAGGGACAACCACCACGTCTGGCCTTGCATGGAAACTGCCGGGCCGCCTGGGCGACTCGCCGATTCTCGGCGCAGGCAGCTATACCGACCAGGATGTGGGCTCGGCTGGCGCGACCGGATCTGGCGAAGAGAACATCAAGGTCGCAGGAGGACACACCATCGTCGAGTTGATGCGCCAAGGCTACAGCCCGAAAGACGCTGGCATGGAGACGCTGCGCCGCGTTGTTCGCAACTACAACGGCGACATGAAGAAAATCCGATATCTAGACATGGAGTACTATATCGCTCGCAAGGACGGCGCTTACGCCGGCTGCTCGCTGTGGAGCACGGGCGCGACTGGCAAGCCGCGAGTCTTCGCGGTTCACGACGGCGCCTATCGGGTGGAAAAATTCGAAGCTCTCTTCCAGGGCAGCCCGACCGAGTGGCCTCCCTTTTAGCGGGCGCGGAGGATCGTCTTCCCAGGAATCTTCACCAGGAACTCCACATCGATATAGGGCATTGGAGACCGGTCGGGCGGCGAAGTTATCCTTCCCGGAGCTATCTTTCGCCAAAACCTTGTGGTCCTTCAACTAACCTCCGGCGTTGACTTCGAACGTACTGACTCTTTCTGGGACTATTACCTCGGGAACCTCTACTTCTCATTATCATTTTGGCCAAGCCGTCGAATAAGGCCGTAAATTCCTCTAACTCATTGAAAAACAAGAAAGCAAAAAAAAAGGCCCTTTACCAAAGTAACCCCATTATCTCTTTCGGGATCATCTCCGGGTCAGATAAATTCGCCTCAGTCGTCACCACGATTGAGAGCGGTGAATTAGGGTGCAGTTACTCCGCTCAAAAAAAATCGCACAAAAGTTGTAGTAGATTGCATCAGACGGGGTTAGTCTCATTTCAGCGCAACCCCCACGCAACCCTTTGGAGAGAAAACTTAATGTCGAAATATCCCGCTTCATCGCTACTTTTCACTGCGATTCTTCTGGCTTCCACTGGCAGCGCCTTAGCTAGCATCAATCATGGACCCGCGACACCTTCGCCTCTGCCTCCTCCAGCTGTTGCCGTCAATCATGGCCCCGCGACACCTTCGCCACTGCCTCCTCCAGCGGTTGCCGTCAATCATGGCCCCGCGACGCCTTCGCCACTGCCTCCTCCAGCTGTTGCCGTTAATCACCACCCC
>JABCZC010000026.1 GCA_013289875.1 Acidobacteriota bacterium
CACCTTCACCATCACCAACCCCGGCATCTTCGGAGAGCAGTTCGGCACGCCAATCATCAACCAGCCGGAGAGCGGAATCCTCGGCGTCGGCGGCCTCTTCAAGGAGCCGGCCGTCGTCACCGGCGAAGACGGGACAGACTCGATCGCCATCCGCCACATGATCCACCTCACCCTCGGCTTCGACCACCGCATCATCGATGGAGCCGACGCCGGCAAATTCATGGCCGAGATGAAGAAGTACCTCGAAAACTGGTCCGAAGATATCGGCTAGAAACCAACCATTGAAAACGCTGATGGTGCCCGCTCAAGTCCGCTTTTTGGCTTGAGTGGGATCATCGCGCAGGCTAAGCTGACAGCGTGACCCTGGGATTTAGGCGTTTCCAAGAATCGAAAGAACCACACTTCATCATCTTCTCTTGTTATCGCCGGCAGGCGTTCTTCACCTTGGGTAGTTCATTACCGTATTGAGTCATGGGAACTTTGCGGTCGTGTTAGCGCCAATTTTCATGTTTGATCGAAATGCACTATAAAGAAATTTGACGTCTCACACGGTTTCAACGCTTTCCCGCGATCACTGTACCCGCCATCGACCAAAACGCGCAATCGATCTACACGAAGTTCAACATTTCGCAATTGCGTGAGCTCGCATTAGCTTCGCGCTTGCCAAGCGAACTGGTTGGCCAACTTCGATCTAAAGAGGCGGCGGTTCATGCCATCGATTCGATAACTACGCGGGATCGCCTTTCCATATTGAGCCATCGAATTGAAACTATTTCTCCATATAAGCATTGCGTACTCCTCGAAGCAGAATCACCCTTCACATACACATCTGTTCTCAGAGCATGTAAAGCAAGCTTCGGAACTCTGATAGAGAATTTTCAACCACTTCAAAGCGACGAGAGGGAACTCACCCCCCAACTTTGCGTTGATGATTTTTCGGCTGAACGAGTATTCGTCAAGTTTGCTCATATGGTGGATGTCTGGGAAATGATGCCCAGCCCTGATAACCAACAGGTACGAACCAAAATCCCGAAACGACACATCATGGTTGCCGCGATCAATCCGCGCACGCAACTTGTGTCAATTCACTTTCCGGGATTTCACTCACGCCGTAATTGGAAAAGATAGGCAGACATATGCTTCATTTGCTCAAGAAATAGCGCAAATCATAGAATCGCAGCTTACTTTGAAGCTGCAACCCTTCAGATTGAAGCCAGTCACCGACATTCTCTTAGAGGATAAGGAACAAGGCGTAGTCGATCTGCGCAGAACTTTGAGGTTCAAACGCGGTGGCAAGATGGAGTTGGACTCAGAATCCGACGAAGACGCGGCATCCGCTCTCGCTCAAGGTCTTGCAAATACCGGAATCAAAATATCCGCCGAAGCAATAAGGTCAGCATTCCGTTCCTCAGAGGCTCAGTCGGTTGTTCTTCTGTGGCAGAAGCAGCAAATTATTACCCGAGCTTCGATGCGCGGCTTGTTCCCAGAAATTCTCTTCGTTTGGAACGAAGCAGAACCGACCTTGTCGCTGATTGACGATATCCTCGCAAGATTATCTAGAGCTCGAACCTACATTGGGTCTGACGGGATAAGAGATGCTCGAGAATATATCTCCAAGGCGCCCGTGGGTGAAGTGCTCAGGCCGTACTGGATTGAACAACGCTTCGCAATAACTAGAGATCAGGCGTTGCAACTTCTGCTCGAAATGAGTGCCTCCGGACTATGCCGTGTAAAGTTCCGCATCAAGTTAGAAGATCATCGTTACTCAGGACTCAACCCTTGGGTGTCAAGCATTTCTGAGATTCCTCTGGCGTTGATTGATGACGAGGGCCACCCGATCGAATCAAGACGTCCTGAACACATAGAAGTTGCATTTCAGCGCATAGAAAAGGAAGAAAAGGACCCAGATGGTTTGGTGACAGCCGACGAAAATTCCCTGCGAGGTCACGAATGACCGCAGCTCCTACCGCGCTGACGCCGGTGAATGAAGCCGTAACACTTCAAGATATTATCAACTTCGCAGCAGCA
This sequence comes from Acidobacteriota bacterium, assembly GCA_013289875.1. GTDB lineage: Bacteria > Acidobacteriota > Terriglobia > Terriglobales > Acidobacteriaceae > Silvibacterium. The sequence goes on from JABCZC010000026.1 coordinate 2,029, forward strand.
GGAAAGGCAAGCGTTGCGGAAGTTAGCCGGGGACTGACAACTCCGATCAACGTTCAAAGATTTAGGTCAGTGTTGGGGCGCATCGACATGGTAGTGGCGGCGACGCGTCCCAATAACACGGGAAAGGGCAGACAACAATTCGCGGCCCAGCAAAATCGCCTAAAAGGAAAACTGTTCGAAAAACTCGTCGGAATGATACTCGAAGCCTGCCAGGTGTTCAGCATTTACGGCAACATACAGACTCTCACGAATGAAATTGATTGGCTGGTGTATCTGGCTCCGCTTAGGATACTTATCCCAGCTCTTGGGGCGTGGGGCACCCATTTCATTTGCGAATGCAAAATGAGTAGCAAGGCCTTGGACGGTAACTGGATTACTCGTTCATATACCTTGACGCAAACGCACGGAACTGAAGTTGCTGTGTTGTTTACTGCAAAGGAGGTCGGTAACAAAGGCGCCGGATCCCGACCGCTTCGCGCGATTCAAGACCTGAGTATTCTAAGCAACCCCGCGTACATACTAAGGATCAACTTGGCTGAACTAATCAGGTGTGTCGAATCGGGAGACAGCCCTCTCATAATGTTGTCCGAAAAATATATGGAACTAAAACACGTCGATCACGGGTTGGCATTTTAACGGCCTGAAATCAGGTATGTAATCCGTAACCGGGGTGGGCAGCAACCGACCGTTCCCCCATACACGCCCGGTGTTGGCTTGTGTGGGTTAGAATTCCCAAATTGACGTCGCCGATGCTGTCAAGAGACGATCAGCCCGCGGCCCCGTTAAAGTACTCATTTAAGGCGCGATACCGAGCAATCAACCTTGGCCGAACATTTCCCCTAACCCGGTAAAATAGAAATAGAAATCCAATCAGCCCGCTTTGGCGGGCTTTTTCATTCTGCGCTCATTCAGGAGGCAATCCATAGTTCCCCTGTGCACCTTTCCCAGCTCGACCGGCAAAACCTGCGGCTCGCCCGCCCTCCGCGGACGCAATCACTGCTACTTCCACAATCCCTCCCGGCGCGTCTCCGGACCCCACCGCCCGACCACCCGCGCTGGATATCGCTGGTATTCGCTCTATCGCAAGCTCCCGAAGATGCGTCTCGAACAGGCCGATTCGGCGCGGCGGTTATAATCCGTTGATATAAGACATTTTGCGGGTTTCTCCTGTGTATGAAATGGATTACGGTTGCCCGTTCCGGCGGTGTTGCGCGGCGGCTCCGAGGTCATTTATCCGGGCGGCATAGCGTTTCATGAGTTTGAAGACCCATTCCTTGGAGATTTCGTGCTTCAGGGCTGCCTCGACCAGGCCGAATTACCGGCCCCGCATCATAGAAAATACAGGAGAAACCCGCAAAATCTCTCAAATGAATGGATTACAGCCGGCCGCGCCCTCTCCCAAACTCGCAAAACCTTTGGAATGTATGAAGTGCGGGATGGATCGGTAGACCGGGGGGAGGGGGTAGCTTGGTAGAATCCGCGAAGCAGCAAGCTGAAAGACGAAGGCCTAGAGCAGTTCCTTCGCCGTCATCACCCGCTGCACCGCCTCATCCGGAGTCTTCCCCACCGCCGCAAGATGCCCCATCTTCCGTCCCTTGCGCGGCTTGTGCTTTTCATAAAGATGCAGGCTCACTCCGGGAATCGCCAGCGCCCGGTCGAAGCGCGGCTCGCGAGTCGCGCCGTCTTCGCCAAGCCAGACTTCACCGAGTAGATTGGCAATCGCCGCCGGCTGCACCACGGACACGTCGCCCAGCGGCAGATCGCACACTGCCCGAACGGCCTGCTCGAACTGGCTCGTCACGCACGCGAGTTCGCTCGCATGGTAGCTGTTATGCGGACGCGGAGCCAGCTCGTTCACCAGCAGGTCTCCGCCGTTAGTCACGAACATCTCCACCGCCAGCAAACCCTCGATGCCAAGATCCGCTGCAATTTTCACTGCAATCCGCTTCGCATGTTGTTCAAGATCGGCGGAAACCGACGACGGAATCACACTCCACTCGAGAATCTGGTTCTCGTGATGATTCAGCGCCGACGGGAAGCTCTTCGTCTCGCCATTCGGTGCCCGCGCCACCATCACCGATATTTCCCTATCCAGATCGAGCGCCCTCTCCGCCACACACGGCTTCCCGCCCAATAACGCCCATGCTTCGGATGCAGTAGTCGCCTCTCCAAACCCGATCTTCACCTGGCTGCGCCCGTCGTATCCTCCGCGAGCGCTCTTCACGAAGCATCTGCCGCCGAGCGTTGTGATCGCCTCAGCGAGCTCTGCCTCCGACTCCGCAGCGCGCCACGCCCCGATCGGAGCGCCGTGATCTGCGAGCCACTGCTTCTGCAGTATCCGATCCTGAATGATCCGCATCGGCCCCGCGCCCGGACGCACCAGCGCATACTTCGCCGCCGCCTCCAGGCACGCAATCGACACCTGCTCGATCTCCAGCGTCACCACGTCGCAGCCGCGCGCCAGATCGGCCGCAACACGCGCGTCATCCCATCCACCCTCGAAGCACGCATCGACCACGAACCGCGCCGGACACGACGGATCCGGGTCCATCACCTGAATCCGGTAGCCCAAAGGCCGCGCCGCCATTGCCGTCATGCGCCCCAGCTGCCCTCCGCCCAGAATGCCAATGGTCGCCCCGGGAAGAATCGCCGTCACTGCCCCAGCTCCTCGCCCAGTTCCTGCATAAGCACTTCCTTGCTGCGCTCCTCGCGCCAGGCGCGCAGCCGCTCGCGCAGGTCGGGATCTGCCAGAGCCAGGATCTCCGCCGCGAAGAGGGCGGCATTGGCCGCTCCCGGCTTGCCGATGGCCAGCGTCCCCACCGGAACCCCCTTCGGCATCTGCACAATGGAGAGGAGTGAATCAATCCCGTTCAGCATCGTCGCCGGAACCGGCACTCCGAGCACCGGAACCAGCGTCTTCGCCGCCAGCATGCCCGGCAGATGCGCCGCCCCCCCGGCCCCCGCAATGATGACCCGCAACCCGCGCCTCTCGGCCTGCTCAGCGTAGGTGAAGAGCCAGTCCGGGGTACGGTGAGCCGAGACGACGCGCGCCTCATACGGTATGCCGAACAATTTCAGGATTTCAACGGCCGGCGCGAGCACGTCGTAATCGCTCTTGCTGCCCATCACGACGCCGACCAGCGGGGCTTGCTTCATAAAAAAATTATAGCTACTCAGCGAGTTAGCAGCCGTCGCACGCACTCGGTCCACGCCTCGAGCTCTGCGATCGCAATGCACTCGCGAGCACTGTGCGCCGTGTGCATGTCGCCCGGACCGACCACCACAACCTCGTCGGCGATCTTCGCAAAACGAGTCGCCTCCGATCCGAAAGAGATTCCAGTTGGTTGCCGGCCGAACCGCGCGGACAGGGTCCGGACCAAAGGCGAATCGGGGGAGTAGGCAAATCCGGCTTCGGCGCGCCGAATATCGACGTAAACAGCACACCCAGGATTCTCGTGCTGTGTTCTCTCAGCGAGATTCTTCAGCCACCCGGCTGCCGCCGCCGGATCTTCGTCAGGGATGGGTCGCCACTCGACGAGGAAATGGCATTCGCCGGGGACGATGTTCTTCGCCGTTCCGCCATGCACCGTGCCAACGTTGAAAGTAGTCCAGGGCGGGTCAAATAATTCGTTACTCGCGGCTGTATGCTTGTTGCTCTCAATAGCCAGCATCATTTTCGCCGCCGCGTATATCGCCGACGATCCCTGTTGGGGGAAGGCACTGTGCGCTTCCTTGCCAACGACCCGAACCTCAGCCAGGCCGTAGCCTTTTCCGGCAACGCCGGGACGGAGCGATGTGGGTTCACAGACGATAACGGTGCGCGCCCGCAGAACGGGCTCGGCGAGCAGATGAGTGGCGCCCACGCATCCTACTTCCTCATCGGCGGTGAGTATCAGCGCGACGCTGTCGTCGATCACAACAGCCTCTGTCTGGAAGACAGCCGCGAGAATCCCCGCGAGCGATCCCTTTACATCGCAGGCGCCGCAGCCGTGGAGGAATCCACTGCGCTCCTCCAGCACGGTGGCTCCAAGCCACGCTTCCGGGATGAAGGGAACGGTGTCCGTATGGCAGACGAAAGCGAGATCTGCATGGGTGAGCGCGGCTTGATGACCGGGGCGCGCGATCAGGTTGACCTTTTCCACGCCACCCGCGTCACGATATGGAAACTGCCGCGTCGTCCATCCACTGCCTTCGAGCATCCGCGCTGCCGCTTCGATCACCGGCCGGTTCGACATCGACGATACCGACGGAATACTCACCAGTTCGCGCAGAATGTCCGTCGCCGACCTCATGCTCGCCAGACCTTCCGATAGACCTCTTTGTATTGCTCGACAATTTCCTTGTAGAGCGGATGGGCCCCGTCTTTAAGGATGTGCTTTCCAGCGACGACCACATCCTTGATTGCGGGACGTGCGAGCCCGAAGACGACAACGGATAAGAGTTCTGACGCAGAATTCCCTGCAATTGACAGATCATCGAGCTCGATTGCGAGGAAATCTGCAGGACAGCCCGCTGCAAGAACACCGCTGTCGAAGCCTAGCGCCTCGGCACCCCCCACGGTCGCACAATGAACCAGTCGCTGTGACAAATTATATCCGCCGATCTCGTCCAGCACAGCGCGCCGTTGTATTTGTAACCGTAAGTGATACTCAAGCGCGCGCGCATCTTCCAGAGGGTCGATTTGGGTCTGGCTGTCCGACCCGAAGGCGAAGCGAATGCCGCGTGCAGCTGCTTTGGCAGCGTCGATGATGCCATCGCCTAGGTTGCGCTCCGTCGTGGGACAGGAACAGATGATGGTATTGTTCGCGGCGAGCGAATCCATCTCGGCATCGGTAATGTGGATGGCGTGAACCAGAGTGGTCTTATTCGACAGCAGGCCACGCTGCGCCAGGAGTTCTACTGGAGTCGCTCCGTACTCGCGCCGGCAAGCAGCGAGCTCGCCCTGCTGCTCGGCGGCGTGCATGTGAATGGGTAGATTTCTGTCGCGCGCCCACGCCACGATTTCCTCTACTTGAGTAAGAGGCACCGCCCGGATGCTGTGCGGTGCGACTCCCAGCCATGCGCGTTCCGATCCCAATAACTCCTCAGCCAGTGAGGCCGTGTTCTCCAGATATTCTTCCAGTGTCTCGTAGAACCGAGCTTGGCCCGCATAAGGAGGCAACTCATATCCAGCACGTGCGTAGGCCACGCGTAACAGCGCGATGCGCAGGCCGACAGAACCAGCCGCCGTAATGATCTGCTTTGCCAACAGATTCGGATCGTCATACGCCGACCCATCCTGCGCTCGATGAAGGTAATGAAATTCGCCGACAGTCGTCGTCCCGGCCATCACCATTTCAAGAAATGTCATGCGCGCGACGCGATATACGTCTTCCGCATCGACACTGAGTGCCGCTTGATACATGGGCTCGCGCCACGACCAGAAATCGTCGCCGCCCACACCGCGCGTTTCCGTCCGTCCGCGTATCAGCCTCTGAAAGGTGTGCGAGTGCGCGTTGGCGAAGCCAGGCAGGATGGCTTTGCCACGCAGATGCGTAGTCTCTTGGCCGTCAATATCCGCACTATCAATTACTGCGGCAATACGCCCGTCGTCTCCGACGACCAGCCCGCGATCGGCCTTGAACTCTCCGTCGAGAAACACGAGATCGGCGCGATAGACATGCGGCATCGTTACGCCTTCGTTGGCCTGATATGTAGTTCGCGAAGCTGCTGTTCACTAACCTGACTTGGTGCATCCGCCATCAGATCAATCGCCTTCGCAGTCTTCGGAAACGCGATCACCTCGCGCAGGCTCGTCGCGCCCGTCAGGATCATGATGATGCGGTCCAGCCCCAGCGCAATGCCGCCGTGCGGCGGCGTGCCGTACTGCAGGGCATCGAGGAAGAATCCAAAGCGGAGCCTTGCTTCCTCGTCGGACATGCCCAGGGCGCGGAAAATCTGCCCCTGTACATCCTGCCGATGGATACGAATCGAGCCTGACCCAAGCTCCATGCCATTGAGCACAATGTCGTACGCCAGCGCCCGCACCGCCTCCGGATCAGACTCCATCCGTCCCGCAATCAGATCGTCCTCGTGCGGCGAGGTGAACGGGTGATGGGCAAATGTCCAGGTATGGGTCTGCCCGTCCCACTCGAAGAACGGGAAATCCGTAACCCAGAGGAATTTGTAATCGTCTGCGTTACCTTTCTTCTCGAACGCGCTGTGCTTGTCCTGGAATCGCTTTGCGAGGTCGAGCCTGAGCTGGCCGACTTTTTTGTAAATCCACAGGCGATCCTTGGCCTGCGCGGCAACCCCGGGCTTCGGCGTAATCACCACGTTCAGATCTCTCGAAGCCAGCCCCCTCTCATCGAATACCTTCAGCTCGTCGGAGAGCTTCTCACTGATCTTATCGGCGAGGCCGGCAAATGTATCGTTGGTGCGCAACCGCGCGATGTCAAGAACGTCCAGTGCCGAATCGCCGAGGCTCGCTCGAATATCGCTTGTGAGCGCTTTGCGGGCCGTGCCCGAAAGTTCGCCGACACGCGGAACCGTGAACCCGAGCACCGGCAGCTCCTGTTCGATCTTGAGCGCAGTGCGCAGCTCAGGCGTAAAGTCCGAGGTCAGGTCGACCATGGCAGGCAGGCGCAGGTCGGGCTTGTCGATGCCATAACGGCGAATGGCCTCGTCGTAGGTCATTCGCGGGAACGGCGCCCTGATCTGCTCGCCGGTGACTTCAAAGGCGGCCTTGAGAAATCCCTCGACCACAGCGAAGACCGTCTCCTGCTGCGGGAACGTCATCTCCAGATCTATCTGCGTAAACTCCGGCTGCCGGTCGGCACGAAGATCCTCATCGCGGAAGCAGCGCGCAATCTGGAAATACCGATCCATGCCGGAGATCATCAGAATCTGCTTGAATATCTGCGGAGACTGCGGCAGCGCATAGAATTCGCCCGGATGCACACGGCTCGGCACCAGGTAATCGCGTGCGCCCTCCGGCGTCGATCGCGTCATGAAGGGCGTTTCGATCTCGAAAAATCCCTGCGCCGACAGGTACTCGCGCACCGCCAGCGCCACTTTGTGCCGAATCTCTAAGTTCCGCTGCATCTCCGGCCGCCGCAGGTCGAGATAGCGGTATTTCAGCCGCACCTCTTCGTTGGCGATGGCCTCTTCGGCCGGCGAAAACGGTGGGACCTTCGCATCATTCAGAATGCGCAGCTCATTGGCGACGACTTCGATCTCTCCCGTCGCCATCTTCGGATTGATCACGTCCTTGCCGCGCAGCCGCACCTTGCCAATCGCCGCAACGACATACTCTGGCCGCGCATGCTCGGCCTTGGCATGTGCCACCGGGCTCAGCTCGTTGTCCATCACCACCTGCGTGATGCCGTACCGATCCCGCAAATCAAGAAAGATCAGGCTGCCGTGGTCGCGCCGCCGGTTTACCCACCCCAGCAATACAACCGATTTGCCCGCGTCCGATGCGCGGAGCTCTCCACACGTATGTGTGCGCGTCAATGTGCCTAAAAAATCCAACAAGTCAAAATCCCAATAGGCTTAATTATTTGCGGTTACAAGCAACGCCTGCGCAAGATCTCCCCGCGCCACCTTCACCTGCACGCCGCTCGCAAAATCCTTCACAGTCAGGATACCGGACTGCATTTCATCCTGGCCGAGCAGCACGATCTTCCTCGCCAGCTTGTTGCCAATCTCAAATGACTTTTTTAGCCGAAAGCCACCATCGCCGAGTTCCACGCGCAGGTCCGTTCGACGAAGTTCCCGTGCCAACTCCAGTGCCGCAGGATTAAGGTCGACGGAAAGCGGCGCGATGAACGCGTCCGCGAGTGTTGCGGCCTGTTCCGTCTGCGCCTGCAGCGTCAGTATCAGCCGGTCCTCGCCGATCGCAAAGCCAATCCCCGGAGCTTTCGGCCCACCCAATGCCTCGCTAAGGCCGTCATAGCGGCCGCCGCCGAGCAGTGCATTCTGCGCGCCCAGACCGCCGTGCGTAAACTCGAAGGTCGTCCGCGTGTAGTAATCGAGTCCGCGCACCAGCCGTGGATTCACGTCGTACTTCACGCCGCACGCATCGAGAGCTGCCAATACAGCCGCGAAATGCGCCTTCGAATCTTCGTCAAGGTAATCCGCAATCTTCGGAAGCCCGTTGATAATCTCCTGGTCGTTCTCGTCCTTTGAATCGAGCACGCGCAGCGGATTCGTCTCCGCGCGCCGCTGATTGTCCTCGCACATCCTGTCTTTCACCGGAGCCAGCGCCTCGCGCAGTGCGGCGACATACCGCACCCGATCAGCCGCCGAACCGACCGAGTTGATTTCCAGCCGCCAGTCCTCGATGCCCAGCTCATCCAGAAATGCAGCCAGCATCTCCAGCACCTCCGCGTCTCTCAGCGGAGACTCCGACCCCGCGCTCGATGGCCCGATTACCTCCGCGCCAATCTGCCAGAACTGCCGATAGCGCCCTTTCTGCGGACGCTCCCTGCGAAACTGCGGCCCGATGTAGTAAAGCTTCTGCAAGAGCCCAGTCTCACCCAGCTTGTGCTCGATATACGCCCGCACAACGCCCGCCGTGTTTTCCGGCCGCAAGGTCAGCGACTGCGCCTTCTCCGACTGCGCGCGTGCGCGGTCCTCCCAGGTGTACATTTCCTTCGACACGATATCGGTCTCTTCGCCTACGCCGCGCGCAAAGAGTGACGTGTCTTCGAAGATGGGCGTGCGAATCTCGCCGAAGTTGTAACGCGCAAAGACGCGCCGGGTGGTCGCTTCCACATGGTTCCAAAGTTCGGTTTCAGGCGGCAGAGAGTCGCGTGTGCCGCGAACGGCTTTCAAGATACTCATTTGCTTCGATTAGGCCTTATTTCAAGGATATCAGGGACGAGCGGCGGCAACACGCGTCGCATATCCTATATGCCATGCGACTCTTCGTCGGCATCGGCTTGCCCACCCCGGTCGCTGAGGCGCTGGCCGAATCCGCCGTGAAGCTGATCGCGCCCGCGAACGCCGCGCACATTCGCTGGACACCCCCCGCCAACATGCACGTCACCCTTAGCTTCCTCGGAAAGGTGCATCCGGCACGCCGTGAGGTGATCGAGCAGACCCTCGCAAAGATTCAGGCTCGTGGGCTGCGTGTCGAACTCAGCGGCGTAGGGGTCTTCGAATGTGCCGGCGTCCTCTTCGCAAACGTGAAGCTCTCAGCAGCGCTTCTCGCCCTCGCTGAACAAGTAGTCACTGCCATGGAAACGACTGGCTTCGCCCGCGAGAGCCGGCCCTATTCGCCACACGTCACCCTTGCCCGCACCCGTGACCCGCTCCGGCTTCGCTCCAACGCCTCGGACGATCCCGCTTTCCACCAGAACTTCCATGCCAGCGAGTTTCGGCTCTACCAGAGCCTCACCCTGTCCGGTGGAGCGCAGTATGAAGTCCTTAGCGCTTTTCCCCTGGGCTGACGACCATCCTCCTCCCGGTTATGCTTGATCCATGTCTCAGGAACTCTGGACTTCTGTTGATCGCTACATAACCAAAACACTGATACCCGCCGATCCCGTGCTCGATGCGGCGCTCACCGCCAGCGCCGAGGCCGGGCTACCGCCGATTGCCGTCGCTCCGAACCAGGGCAAATGGCTCATGATCCTGGCGCGGGCCATAGGCGTGCGATCGATTCTCGAGATGGGCAGCCTGGGCGGATACTCGACCATCTGGCTGGCGCGCGCCCTGCCCGCAAACGGCAGGATGATCACCCTCGAGGCCGACCCCAGGCACGCGGAGGTTGCCCAGGCAAACATCACCCGCGCAGGCCTTGCCGACAAAGTCGAGATTCGCCTTGGCAAAGCCCTGGAAACCTTGCCGGAGCTTGCTGCGGAAGGCAATGCTCCCTTCGACCTTATTTTCATTGACGCCGACAAGGAAAACTATCCGGGATATTTGGAGTGGGCCCTCAGACTCTCTCGCCCCGGCAGCCTGATCATCGGCGACAACGTCGTGCGGGATGGAAAGGTGATTGACGCCGCCGATCCCGATCCGGCAATCAAGGGAGTGCGCCGCATGAACGAAATCATTGCCTCTGATCCGCGCCTCGATGCAACCGCAATCCAGACGGTCGGCAGCAAGGGCTACGATGGTTTCATGATCGCTATCGTTACCGATCAGGAGTAAGGTCAAATCTCCCGCATCATCCAGGGAGATCAGGAGAGGGCCCCATGAGCCAATACCCGCCGCCGACCGTCATCGTTGCCTCCACCAAGAGCGTCGCACTCTCGCTGGTGCTCACCTTTTTCTTCGGGCCGCTGGGTATGCTCTACAGCACCATCTGGGGTGCGATCGTGATGATTCTTCTATCGGTACCAGCATTTATCATCACTCTCGGACACGCAGCCTTCCTCATCTGGCCCGTCTCCATGATCTGGGGAGCCTGGGCGGCGCATAGCTACAACCAGCGCCTGCTGCGTCGCGCGGGACTTTAGGGCTTCGCCACGTCGCATGCCTTGATACGCCTGTCGGAAAGGGGCTCAGCCCTCTACTTCCATTCCCAGACCTTTGCGCTGGTGTTGCCGGATGCATCGGTCTCAAATTCAAAAGCACCGCACATATTATTCAGGCGCGCGAGCTTCTGCGAGGTAGTCCGGTAGAACAGCATGCCGCGGTAGCTGACTGCGCCGCCCTCGCCGAACTTGCCCAGACCGGATCCCTTCCAGCTGATGCCTTCGCCGTCAGCCGTCGTGATCAGTCCTTGACCCTCTCCGTTTATGGATAGGTCCGGGTTTACCACCGCTGTGTAGGTGCCAAGGCCTGTCGTAGCGACACCCAACATGCTGCCGCTGTCTTCGAACGACACTTCTGCCGTCGGCGGTTCGACCGACAAGACCCGCCGCACAATTCTCTTGCCCTTGCTTTCACCGATTAGATCTCCAAGCATGTCTTGATCTCCCGTTCTGTCAGTCGTGGGGGAGACGGCTCGCAGAGTATTTTGATTTTGGTGCGCTGTAACTTTCATCCCTCAACTTTGACGTTGTCAAGTGAAAGGCTTAGCGAGCCCCTTGCCCCGAAGGCGCTTGCGCCTTCGACTAGTCTTCGAGAGGCAAAAAGTACTGAGTTCCTTTGATCGGCTCCGACAGCCGCTTGAGCAGCATTCGCAGGTCTTTGTTGCTGTGAACGAAATCAATCTGCGACGTATTCACCACCAGCAGATCGCTCCCCGTGTAGTGGAAGAAGAAGTGCTCGTAGGCCTCCGCCACCTGTTCGATATAGGCATCGCTAATGGCCTGCTCGCCGGCTACTCCTTTGCGCTTCAGCCGCTGCTTCAGCACCTCGGGCGAGGCTTGCAGATAAATCACCAGGTCGGGCGTCGGGACCTGTTCGCGAAACATCTGGTAATAGCGGTTGTAAAGGTTCAGCTCGGCATCGCTCAGATTGACGTAGGCGAAGAGCTTGTCTTTTTCGAAGAGATAATCCGCCACCACCGGCACATCGAAATCCTTCAGCTGCCGCATCTGCTCATAGCGCTCCATCAGGAACCAGAGCTGCGTCGCAAAGCCCATCCCCGCCTGCGCCTGATAGAAGCGGTCGAGGAAAGGATTGTCTTCAGGCTCGATCACGCGCCGCGCATGCAGCTTCTCGGCTAGAATCTGCGCCAGCGTCGATTTACCCACGCGCAGGGGCCCTTCGACAGCGATGAATCGCGGCGGTCCAAAGAGATTGGCCATGACGAGTTAATCGCACCTCAGCAGCGAAGAAAATACGAAAACGTCACGATTGAACATGAAGCGACAGCCAGATTGATTAATGTTCGCGGGGGTCAAGACGTTTTGCACATTGCGTAGGGCTCGATCCATTTACCCTGTCGTCGATGCTGCCAAGGCCTTTGCCTCAGAACTAAAGTCGCAAAGTTCGACATGCACAAAATTTTGCTCTGTCCACTCGGCTCCAACGTAGCGAAGTTCGAGAACCAAAGTCTCACCAGTGATGTTATCCGCTGAGATTGGGCAATCATGTTGAATGACAGCCGCAGGTGTCTGATTCTGACCCGGTATGAATGCAGATACTGTACCCAGATAACGCGATTGCCCTTGGAGCCAGGGTGGCTCGAAGTCGTAGCCGCCGCTCAAATGAACCCTGTCGCCGACTGAGAGAGGAATAGGCACGTTAATCTCAAGATAAATCTAAAACGATCTGGGCGGACGACAACAGCTCAACAGAAACTTGCACCTCGTAAACTAATCCCGATGCTTGCCACTCTCAGCGCTGTCGTCGCAGGCACCGGCCTTGCCGCCGGTGGATACGGCTATGCTGCCATGTGGCCCACCTCGCAGATCTTTGGGCGGACGATCCTCGCTGGTCGTGATCCAAACGAATACGCCCTGACGTACGACGACGGACCGAACGATGCATGCACCGAGCGGCTTCTCGAAATTCTTGCCCGCCACGATGTCCGCGCGACCTTCTTCCTCATTGGCCGCTTCGTCCGCGAACGCCGCGATCTCACCCGCCGTATGCACGCTGCTGGACACCTCATCGGCAATCACACCTTCACCCATCCCTGGCTTCTCTACCAACCGCCGTCCCGCGTGCACGAAGAACTCGCGTCGACTAATGCCGCCATCGAAGATGCCATCGGCGAAAAGGTCTGCTACTTCCGTCCACCCCACGGCTCCCGCCGGCCAGACGTGCTAAGAACCGCCCGCGAACTCGGCCTCACGCCCGTCATGTGGAACGCCATGGGCTACGACTGGAATCCGGCCCTCAATCCCCACACCATTCTCGCCAACCTCGACAAGGGACTTCGACGCAACCGCCGCAATGGCCGCGGCTCGAATCTGCTGCTGCACGACGGAGGTCAGGCAGGCATCGGACAAGACCGTGCAGCGACAGTTGCAGCGACGAAGGCCTTGTTAGAGCGCGCGCGAGAGCAGGACATCCGTTTCGTCACCATTGATGTGTGGAACGGAGACACCCTCAAAAATTAATTCACTCACCGCAACTTTATTCTTCTGCTCCATCTCGCAACTTCACGCTGACCGACGCGTTCACCATGCATGAGTACTACGCAAGGAGAACCCATCGTATGCAACGTTCAAAGATGTTTTTCGCTGTCCTAGCTTTTGGCCTCGCCATCCCTGCGCTGTCGACCGTCGCGCAGGCCCAGTATTATCCGCCTCCACAGTCACAACGGCCTGTTTTCTATCTGGGCAAAGCGCACGTCGACGGCCGCACCGATCACGACGACATCAAGGTTGGCCGCTACGAAGGCCACTTCCACTCCGTGATGCTCCAAGTGCGGCACGCGCCGATTCTCTTCGATCACGTCGTGATTCATTATGGCGACGGGGCAGCCGAGTCGTTGCCCGTGAACCGCGTCATTCCTGATGGCGGCAGCAGCCAGTGGATCGCGCTCCCCGGTGGCGAGCGCGTGATCCGCAGCTTGGAGCTGTGGTATTCTCGCGCCCGTCCCGAAGACCCGAACAAGCCCGAGGTTGAGCTCTACGGCGCGCCGTAGCCGAGGACCAGCTCAGAGCGCCCCACTCGTCACGACACATTTGGTCGTGACGGGTGGGAAGCAAACGCTACTGCCGCCGCCGCGATCGTCTGGTGAATGTCATCCATAGCGTGCGCTGTCCCCAGAAAGACCGCCTCGTACTGTGATGGCGGCAGCCACACACCCTGTTCCAACATCGAGCGGTGAAAGCGCGCAAATGATGCGGTATCCGAAGTCGCCGCCGTCGCGAAATCCATCACTGGCGTCGAAGTGAAGAACCATGTCCACATCGCCCCTGCGCGATTTGTCACCATCGGCACGCCGGCCTTGGCTGCCTCGGCAGCAACGCCATCTGCCACTGCCGCGCTGATGTTTTCGAGCAGCGGATACACCGTATCGCGATGCTTGACCAAGTGTCCGACTGTCGCGATCCCCGCCGCCATCGCCAGCGGATTCCCACTCAGCGTTCCTGCCTGGTACGCCGGTCCCAATGGCGCGAGCAAATTCATGATCTCCGCCCTCCCGCCAAAGGCCGCGCACGGCAACCCTCCGCCGACAATCTTGCCCAACGTCGTCATATCTGGAGTAATCCCATAAAGCTCCTGCGCACCGCCCAGCGCGAGGCGAAAGCCGGTCATCACCTCGTCGAAGATCAGCACCGCTTCCTCGCGCGCCGTTATCGCGCGCAGCGCCTCGAGATACCCGGCCGCCGGAGCAATGCAGCCCGCGTTGCCAACCACCGGTTCAACGATCACGCAGGCAATCTCGTTTTTATGCGTTGCGAAAGCCGCCTCCACGGCGGCAACATCGTTGAAGGGCAGAGCCAGCGTCAGATGCGCAATCTCCTCGGGCACACCCGCGGATCCGGGGATGCCAAACGTCGCCACGCCGGAGCCCGCCTTGACCAGTAGCCCATCGGAGTGTCCGTGATAGCAGCCCTCGAACTTGATCACATACTTGCGCCCGGTGAACGCGCGGGCCACGCGTACGGCCGACATCGTCGCCTCGGTCCCTGAGCTGACAAAGCGCAGCTTCTCGATCGACGGGAACGCCTTCACGACCAATTCCGCAAGATCGCCCTCAGCTGCTGTCGACGCGCCAAAGCTCGCGCTGCGCGCCGCCGCCCGTTGTACGGCTTCCACCGCAGCCGGAAAGGCATGTCCCAGAATCATCGGTCCCCACGAGCCGAAGTAGTCGATGTAACGGCGGCCGTCGGCGTCCCATAAGTACGCGCCATCACCACGCTCGACAAACGGAGGATCGCCGCCTACAGCGCGAAACGCACGCACCGGCGAATTTACCCCACCGGGGAACAGTCTTTCAGCGCGCTCCTGCAGCGCGCGGGAACCTATTATTTTCATGAATTGAGTATAGAAGTGAGTAATTCCACGAAGTCTTGCTTCTCGTAGATCCTAAGCTTAGTATTTCGCCTGCAAGAAACTGCAGATTTTTTGTTCCATGTGCTGGACCGTAAAATTCGGATCCAAAAAATTGAGAAGGCCCAAGGAGAATCACTATGTCATCTGCCGTCCCCGCTCCTGTAGCCACAGCCGTTCAGAGTCCGCTCAACCTGATGCTGACCATCCAGCCGGGCAAGAATCAGGCCATCCTCGACTATCTATCTCAGAACCAGGCGGCCATTAATGCCGCGCTCAACAAGGTTGGTACCGTTCATTTTGCCCGGTTTCTCATGATTCCCGGCACTCAATATCTGTTTGTGATCACCACTTACGACGGCGACTTTAACGCCTACATCCAGGCATTCACGAATCTGGTGGGAGACGTGTTCAACGCTCTCCTCTCCTGTGTCGACCCAGCTCCTCCACTTCCCGTGCAACAAAATGTCGCCGCCTTCGAAGCCTTCGTGAGCCAGTACAATCTGCCAACGGGTCTATATTCTGCCTACCCCAATTGCACCGTCGTGCAGATCTGGGGCAACGGATGCACGCCGCCCCAATAGCTTCCCCCGATAGCTGTGGAGGTGGTCGTGAGCGCGCTCCAGTTGGACGACATCCAGGGAATCATTCTGCGCGGCTACGGCTCGTTCGCCCGTGTTCGGCATTTCATTGCCGTCGTTGCGGATCCGGGTCGCGCGAGAGCCCTGATTGGCAACTTGGCCAGAGCAATTCCGGTCGCAACCAATCCTGACAAGTTGGCTGTCACCACTGCCGCCACCTGGCATGTCAAACCGGACTACACGCTGAACGTGGCATTCACCTATGAAGGACTCGCGTCACTGGGCGTGTCATCCACTCTTCTCGACGGTTTCGCGCCCGAATTTGCCAGCGGAGCCATCGGCAACGCCGGCGCAATCTTCGATGTGGATGCCAGCGCCCCTGCCAATTGGGAAGGCAACATGGGTGTTGCCTCTGAGGTTCACGCCATTTTTTCGCTCTTCGCGCGCACCTCGCATGAGCTGGAATGGCGCAGTTCCGAATTACTTGCCGCGATTGCGGGTTCATTCCATCTCACCCATCGCCACGATGGCCAGGTTCTTCCCGACGGGTATGTCCATTTTGGCTACCGTGACGGTCTTTCTCAGCCCTTTATCGCCGGTGGCCCCAAACCCGCGCGTCCCTACCCCAACCTGGGCGTCAACAAGGACGGGAGCTCGCCCCCAGGCGACTTCCTTTTAGGCTTCGAGAATACCTTTGGCAACAGATACTCTCCTGGCGTTGCCGACACCCCACTCGGGCGCAACGGCAGCTTCGGAGCTTTCCGCATCCTCAAACAGCAGGTCGCAGAGTTCGAAGAATATCTGCAGACGGCAGCGCCCACCATCAACCTCACCCCCGACCAGCTCGCGGCCAAGCTGCTGGGCCGCTGGCGGAGCGGTGTGCCGCTTGCGCTTTCCCCGACGGGAACCTGCCCCATTCCGTCCGATCGACTAAATATGTTCCTGTACGCCAACGCCGTGCCCGGCCAGTCTGAACCCGATCCCAAGGGCGTCGCCTTTCCCATCGGCGCTCACATTCGCCGCGGTAATCCCCGGGACGAGATTGTTCAGGGCTTTTTTACCCAGCAGGCGCGCATCATCCGCCGCAACGTTCCCTACGGTCCTCCATTCAATCCTCAGCAGCCCAACGACGGCATAGAACGGGGACTCATCGGCTACTTCATCAATGCCGACTTCTTCAATCAGTTTCAGTTCCTCATGTCGCAGTGGATGAACACAGACAACTTTGTCGGTGGCATGATCTCCGGCGTCGACCCGTTGATCGGAGCCAATAGTCCCTCGTCCAGCGTCTTCACCATACCGACTTCCACGACCAATTCCGTCAAGGTCAGCGGTTTCGCGCGATTCGTCATCACGCGTGGGAGCGCCTACTGTTTTCTTCCAAGCGTCACTGGTCTCAGGTATATCGCCTCGCCCACCCCTGCCTAGCCCACGGCACAATGACCTGCGCGCAATGATCGATCGCTGAACTGACGTGGGCTGGCGAATGCTGATCTGCCATCCGTCCTTCGCCGAGCCACTTCTCAGCTACGACCAGTTCTTCTGCTCTTCGAGGTAGATCTTCGTATAGTCCAGATAGTTCCGCGCGTATTTCAGGATCAGTTCCCGGTCGTCCGACGTAAGATCGCGCCGCACCTTCGCCGGAACACCGGCCACCAGCGATCGCGGCCGAATCACCATTCCCTCCGGCACCACCGCTCCAGCCGCAATGATCGACCCCTCGCCCACACGCGCATTGTTCAGGATCGCGGCTCCAATGCCGATCAGGCAGGCGTCCTCGATTACGCACCCGTGCACCGTGGCGTTATGGCCGATAGTCACATAATCGCCCACAATCACCGGGTACAGATGCCGCATCCCATGCAGCACCGCGCAGTCCTGCACATTCGAGTGCCCGCCCACGCGGATCGAGTGAACATCGCCGCGCACCACGGCATTCATCCACACGCTCGCGTGCTCGCCCAGCACTACATCGCCAATCACCTGCGCCGAGACGTCCACGTAGCAACTCTCGGGAATGACCGGCGTGTGCCCTTGGTAGGACCGAATCATGCTGTCCAGTGTAATCCTGTCAGTCGAAGAATGGCCCATTGATTCCTCTTAGCAGGAATCAGCCCAAGGCGGTCGTCCCACAATTAGGATGACCGAAGTTTGACCGGTCAGACGGACTTAGGAAGTTCTTCTCAGGGTTTTCTCTGAGTCACTATTTTGAAATCAGAGGAGCAAAATGAAAGTTCGCGATGTCATCCGAATGGTAAAGCAGGATGGCTGGTATGAAGTAGCTCAACGAGGCAGTCATCGGCAATTCAAGCATCCGTCAAAACTCGGAAAGGTAAATATCGCGGGCCATCCATCGGCGGATATGAACCAGGGGACGTACAATAACATCTTCAAGTCGGCAGGTCTGAAAAATGAAGGAATATGCAGTAATTTTTGAGAAAACTCAAACAGGCTGGAGCGCATATGCCCCGGATTTGCCGGGCCTCGGCGTAGCTGGATCAACCTTCGAGGAGACCGAGGAGCTTATTCGTGAAGGTATCGAATTCCACATCGAAGGCTTAAGGGCTGACGGCGCACCTGTGCCGGAACCCACAACGCGCGTCATCGAAGTCGCCATTCCCGCTTGATCTGTCTTTAACGACTCACTCCACACGGCACTTCGTTTCTCACTCATCATTTATCCTCAAAAAGATCATGCCAGAGCACGAATCCGGGGACTCAATTCCCCATCTATCCGGCTACCGCGAAGCCGAACTCGACCAGGCCTTTGCCGCCATCTCCCGCGAAGTCGAAGCCTCATCGGCCGCACTGGCCACGCCCGAGGCCGTCGAAGCCTTTCGCCTCCAATGGCTGGGCCGTAAACAAGGGCGGCTCAAGGCCATCAGCGATGCGTGGCTCAAGTCCGCGCCTGTAGAGGCTAAAAAGCTCATCGGCCAACGCTTCAACACCCTGAAAGCCGAGATCGAACAACGTCTTGAGCACGCCGAAGCATCCACGGGTTCGAGCGCTCTCGATTCAGAGGCTATCGACATCACTCTTCCCGGCACCCGCCGCAAACTCGGCGCCGAGCACCCTCTCATCCGCACCCAGAACGAGTTGATCGCCATCTTTGCGCGCATGGGCTATTCGGTCGGCATCGGCCCCGAAGTCGAGACGGACTACTACAACTTCGAATCGCTCAACTTCCCTCCGGGCCACCCGGCGCGCGACACGCAGGACACGCTCGTCGTTTCCGGGCAGGAGCGCAAGCCACTGCGGGATCGCCTGCTCATGCGCACCCACACCTCGCCCGTGCAGATCCACACCATGGAGGAGCAGCCTCCACCCATCCGCATCGTCATTCCCGGCAAGGTGCACCGTAACGACGCCGCCGACGCCACCCACTCTCCCATCTTCCACCAACTCGAAGGCCTCTGTGTCGACACCAACATCACCTTCGCCGACCTCAAGGGCACGCTCGACCACGCCATGAAGGAGCTATTCGGATCGAGCGTCCGGACGCGCTTCTTCCCGTCCTTCTTCCCTTTCACGGAACCCTCCGCCGACGTGCAGATCAGCTGCCCCTTCTGCGGAGGATCCGGCTGCCGCAAGTGCAAATACTCCGGCTGGATCGAACTCCTGGGCTGCGGCATGGTCGATCCCTCCGTCTTTGGATTCGTCCAGCAGAAGCAGCCTGCCTACGATCCGAAGAAGATCAGTGGATTTGCCTTCGGCATGGGCATCGACCGCATTGCCATGATGAAGTACGGCATCGGCGACGTCAGCCTCATGTACTCGGGGGACCTGCGGTTTTTGGAGCAGTTTGCATGAAAATCCTCACCTCCTGGTTGCGTGAATATGTTCCTGGAGTTCGCGTCACCGATCGCGCACTAGCCGACGATTTGACCCTGCGCGGCATTGCCGTCGAAGGCGTGTTCGATTTAGGTCCGAATGGCTCTCTCTTCGAGATGGACATCACCACCAACCGCGTCGATGCCATGAATCACTACGGCATCGCGCGCGAAGCGGCCATCATCTACGGCCTCAAACTCGCCCCTCTGGCTGCTACTCTCAACGATTTGTCATCCCGACTAAAGTCCTTGCGCAGCGAGGACGCAGTGGAGGGACCTGCATTCCCGGTTTCTATCGAGGAACCGAGGCTCTGCGGACGCTTCACTGCCCGCGTCCTCCGCGACGTGAAGATCCAGCCCTCCACCGGCATCGTAGTCGAGCGCTTCCGCCTGCTCGAACAGAAACCCATCTCGAACGCCGTTGACGCCACCAACTACTGCACCCTCGCCATCGGACAGCCCACCCACGTCTTCGATCTCGACAAGCTCGAAGGCGGCATCATTGTGCGCCGCGCGCGCAAGGGCGAGAAGCTCCTGACCTTAGACGGCATCGAACGCATCCTCGACCCCGAAGACCTGGTAGTAGCCGACGAAAAGAAAGCCGTAGGCCTTGCCGGAGTCATCGGCGGCTGGGACACCATGATCACCGCCGACACGAAGAACGTCCTCGTTGAGGCCGCATGGTTCGACCAGGTCACCGTCCGCCGCTCTTCGAAGCGTCATCTCGTCCATACCGACGCGTCCCATCGATTTGAACGTGGAGCCGACTTCAACGCACCGCCCGTGGCATCCGCTTTGGTCAGTCGCATTCTCCTCGAAGCCGGAGGTTCGCAAGTTGGCGACCTCACCGACGTCGTCATTTCCGAAGCCGAAGCACGCTCCGCGAAGCGCGATGCCATCGCCTTCAGCCTTGGCGAAGTCCGCCGCATTCTCGGGGTGACAGAAGATAAGGAAGGCATCACCGCCGCCACCGCCGAAACCATTCTCACCGGCCTCGGCTGCTGTCTTGAAAAGTCCGCAGACGAAGCCTACAGCGTCACACTCCCCAGCTGGCGTCTCGACCTCGAGCGGGAGATCGACGTCATCGAAGAAATTGCCCGCGTCTATGGCTACAACCGCTTCCAGAACACCCTGCCCGCCTTCGCCGGTAGCGTCGTCGAGCTGCCCCACGCCGAGCAGGAAACCACCCTCCGCCGCACGCTGCTTGCTCTTGGTTGGAATGAAGCCGTCTTCTCCACGTTTTGCGCCGCTACCGATGCAGCCCTCTTCGCGCCCCAGCCTGCCTCCGCCGTCGCTATCGGCAATCCACTCAGCGAAGAGGCTGGTATGCTGCGGCCGTCGCTCGTGCCTGGCATGCTGTCAATGCTCGCCCTCAACCTCAACCGCGACGTCGAGGACGCAACCCTCTTCGAAATCGGCACCGTCTTCAGCGGCAGCCCGGAAAGAGTAGCCGAGAGTCCATCGCTCGCCATCGGGGCAACCGGCCGCGCGTTTGACCAGAAACAAGTCACCTTCTACGACCTCAAGGGCACCGTCGAGAAGCTTCTCGAAAAATTCTCGGCTCGATCTGCCTATTTCGACAATCTGCTCCTGCCCGCGTGGCTGCATCCGGGCCGGTCTGCTCGCGCCGTGGTCGACGGACTCACCACCGCGCATTTCGGACAGCTCCATCCTGCGGAAGCCGAGCGCCGCAAGCTCAGGCAAACCGTCTTTGTCGGCGAAATCTATCTTGATCGCCTTTACAAACAGCCGCTGCGCCAACCCATCGCCCGCGAGCTCTCGCGCTACCAGCCTGTTCGCCGTGACTTCTCGCTGCTCTTCCCCGACACAATCCCTTGGGCAACCATCGAAGAAGCGCTCAAGGGGCTCGACATCGCCGAGCTGCGCAGCTTCGCGCCGAAGGAAATCCTGCGTGACGTGAAGTCCGTGCCCACAGGACATTTCTCGCTCTTGCTCGGAACCGTCTTCCAGTCGCAGGATCGCACCCTGCGCGAAGAAGAATTGCAGGAATTCTCACAAAAGGTCATTGCAGCGATGCAATCCATTGGCAGCCGCCTGCGCAGCTAGAACCTGCACCAATCCGGAACGGGCGTACACAACATGGCACGCCCCAACCGCCTGCGGCGATTTTCCGCGATTTCCTCCGCGCATCGAGCGATATACTTCGCCTAGAAACTTGTCTCAGGAGAACCCTTGCATGTCGACTATCGCCCTTCAGGAACCCGAACTCCCCCTCGCCGCCGATGATTTCAGCGCGCTCGAGCAGCGGGTGCTGCGCATGGTCGAGCTGGTGAAGACGGAGCGCGAGGCCCGTGCTGCCGCTGAAGACCGCGTCGCCACTCTGGAGCAGAAGATCCAGCAGCTCATCGAGCAGAGCTCGAACACCGCCACGCACATCGAAGCCCTCGAACAGGAGCGCGAGACCGTGCGCCTCCGCGTCGAGCGCCTGCTCAAGCACCTCGACGAGATCACCGCCTAAATCAACCTGGAGACCGCGTTCCGATGACTGAGCCCACCCGACCGCAACCAAACAAAGCAAGCTCGAATGGCGTCGAAAATATCTCCACCGAATACATCTCGGTCGACATCTACGACCAGACCTACCATCTGCGCGGAGAAAACCCTGAATACATCCGCCACCTGGCTGAAATCGTTGACGCCAAGATGCGCGCCGTCGCCTCTCACGGCAAGACGGTCGACTCCCTGCGCGTCGCCGTCCTCGCAGCCCTCAACATCGCCGACGAGTTCGCGACTCTCGAGCAGCGCTACAACGCGCTAACCGGCACGACCAACGAGACGCGCAACTCCATCCGCACCCGTGCCCACTCGCTCACCGGCCTGCTGGATTCTGTGCTCGGCGAAGAGCGGAAGATCAGCTGACCCGCTTTAGTGTTTTGACAGATTCACAATCCAAATCAGCCCGCGCCTTGAAGATTGCTTTCGCACCACCCCCTGGAGCTAGAATTCCTATTGATGGAAACCATAACTCTGGACAATGTGGTCACTCGCGCTGCTGCCGAGTGCATTGATGAGCGCGAGCGGTACCTGGTCATCTTTACCCACGGCGTGAGTGGGTACGTCTGCAGGAATGCCGAGGCAACGGACGAGAGCCAGGCTCTCTACAAGGGTCTCTATCGCGACTGTCAGATCTGGATCGAGCGGCGCGGCATCGCAGCAGCGCTTCGCTACGTGTTGAAACACCTCAAGGACATACCCGAGATGAATGGTGGACAGCTTTCTCTCGAGGAGTTGCTCGCGCGGATTTCCCAAATCCCAAAATAATCTCGTGAACTTGAAAATCCTTACACTTGCCCATCGTAACTTGCAATCCCGTCTCACCCCCGTTAGCATCCATCTCAGAGACCGGCCTGCAAAGCAGGTGCGGTGACTAACGCTGGTTGAACCAACATTCATTGAACAGGGAACTTGACTCGACAATTGGCTCGGTGCGCAGTGTCCGCCAGTCCGGAATGCCTAAAGAGCCTCGGCGGGTTCCCGCCGTCTTAGGACGGGTTCACCGGCGCGCCACTGCACGGCCCAGCGGGTCGGTCTTTACCATCTTACCTCGCGCGTCCGCGACAAAAGAGACCAGGTTATGAAGAAGACTTCCCGACAATTGTGGCTTTTTAACCTTGGCCTCGCCGCGCTAGTCGTGGGACTGGTCCTTCGGCTGTTTGTTCCCTTTCAGAATGACGCCATGCACTTCATCGAGGGACTCTGCCTCGGCCTCTTTCTCGCGCTGCTTCTTGGTGGAATGATGAAGATACGCCGCGATGCCAGTGGCGACTCGGACCGCGTCTGATCCTCAGCAGTGCATCCGCGCCTCTTCCAGTTCGGACACATCGCCATCCCCACCTACGGAGCCTTCACTGCGCTCGCGCTCATTGCGGCTCTGGCCGCTGCCATGCACTTCGCTCGGCGCCTCGGGCTTGACCCCAATAAAATCTGGAACCTCAGCCTCATCGGTATTCTCACCACGCTCATCGGCGCGCGCCTGCTGCTGGTTGTCGCACACTTCAGGGTCTTCCGTGAGCACCCATTCTGGATCCTCGGCCTCACTGGCGTGCATGATTTCTGGATCGTCCCGCTCAGCGTCCTCCTCGGAGTGGCCGCCGCCGTCTTGTATTCACTGTCGGAAGGGTTGCCGCTGCTCCGCGTCGCCGACTCGCTTGCACCCGCCGCGGCGCTGGCCGTGGCCATCAATCGCATCGGAGCTTTCGTTGCAGGCCTCGACTTCGGCATGCCCGCCCGGCTGCCTTGGTCTGTGACCTATACCAGCCGCATTGCCGCGCTCTGGTACCGCACCCCGCTCGGTCTCCCGCTGCATCCGGTGCAGCTCTACGACGCGGTGGTTTCGCTCATGGTCTTTGCGCTCCTGATATGGTGGCTGCCGCGCCGTCAGGATGGCGAGCTCGCCGGAGCGTGGCTCTTTCTTAGCGGTCTCACTGGATTCTTCCTTGCCTTTTATCGCGGAGAAGCCGGCCAAGCCGGCTTCTCGCAGTCGATCGCCGTCGGTGCCGTCATTATGGGAGCCGCCCTTTGGCTCGACCGCACCACCAAGTCGCGCGGCTATACTTCTACCGATGACTCGCCGTCTGCCTAAGCTCTCCGCGCTGCTCGTACTTGCCCTTGCTTCTGCACCCATGCTCCATGCGCAAGCTGGAGCAGCCATTCCGCCCCCCGTTTTCTTGTGGCCCAATGGAGCCCCCGGAACACTCGGCAACGCAGAAGCCGACAAGCCCCGCATGTACGCCTTCCTGCCCAAGACGCGCTCCACGAGTGCCGCCGTCCTCGTCATTCCCGGCGGAGGCTACGAGCATGTCGCCATGGGACATGAAGGCTTCCAGATCGCCACATGGCTCAACGCGCAGGGCATCCCTGCCTTTGTCCTCGACTACCGCGTCAAGCCGTATCGCTATCCGGTCGAGATTGACGATGGCCGCCGCGCCATGCGCCTTATCCGTGCCCACGCTGCCGAGTACGGCATCAACCCCAACCGTCTCGGCGTCTGGGGATCATCCGCCGGAGGTCATCTCGCCTCTTCGCTCGGCACGCATTGCGAATCTGCAACCACCACGGAGACAAATACCGCGCCCGCGAACACCGACTCCATCGACTCGCAATCCTGCAAGCCGAACTTCATGGTGCTTGAATATCCCGTAATCACCATGGAAGCCCCCGAGGCCCACCACGGCTCGGCGCTCAACCTGCTCGGCGCCAATCCCGACCCTGCGCTGCGCCGCGAATATTCGAATCAGTTCGCTGTAACCGCGCAGACGCCACCGACTTTCATCTGGGCCACGACCAAAGACCCCACCGTCCCGGTCGAAAACTCGCTCGACTTCTACCGTGCTCTGGAGCGACATCATGTCTCGGCCGAGCTGCACATTTACGACTACGCCGACCACGGCTGCGGACTCTGCGGCTCTATCAGTCCTCTCTCTACCTGGCCGATGCTGCTGCGCAACTGGTTACTGGTGCACAGTTTCTTGCCGCCCAATGCGCCGCCCGCTCCAGCGCCCGAGCCCAACTCCGCCTTTTGGCCGCAAGGTCTTACCGGTCCCGGACAATACAATCCGTGAACCTCAGCAACCACACCGTTCCGCCCGAAGACGCGGGCCAGCGTCTCGACGCGTGGCTGGTCTCGCAACTTGAAAGCATCAGCCGCGCCCGCATTCAGCTCCTCATCTCCGAAGCGAAGGTTCTGGTCGACGGCGCGTCCGCGCGGGCCTCGCGAAAGCTGCGCGGAGGCGAGGTCATCGAAATCACCGGAGAGGCAGCGCCGCCGCCCCTGCGCGGCATCCCCGAGGCCATCCCTCTCGACATCGTCTACGAAGACGACGACCTTTCTGTCATCAACAAGCCCGCCGGCATGATGGTCCACGCCGGCTCTGGAGCCGCCGACGACGCCCGCAACCTCGGAACGCTCGTGAACGCGCTGCTCAGCCACTACCAGCAGCTTTCGTCCACCGGAGGCCCGCTGCGCCCCGGCATCGTCCATCGTCTCGACAAGCAGACCAGCGGTCTTATCATCGTCGCGCGCAACGATGCGGCTCACCTTAAATTGAGCGAGATGTTTTCCCGCCGCCAGATGCGCAAGACCTACATCGCGCTTGTCCACGGCAACCTCAGGCAGGATGACGGAACGATCAACACCGCCATCGCCCGCGACGCCATCCGCCGCACTCGCATGACCACCAGGCGCGATACCGGAGCACGCGCTGCCGTCTCACACTACAGCGTGCTCGAGCGTATCGTTTCGCGCTTTGGCAATTTCACTCTGATCTCCGTGCGCATTGAGACGGGCCGCACGCACCAGATCCGCGTGCACCTCTCTTCGATTGGCCATCCCGTCGCCGGAGATACCCTCTACGGAGCCCCGGCCCGCATTCCCGTCGTCGCCGCCGCTCGCCGCAAGAAATCCGACCCCGAACCTGAAACCATCGCCCTCGACCGCAACTTCCTCCACGCCGCAGAACTGGAATTCGCGCACCCCCGCACAGGCCAGCCGCTGCACCTGAAGGCGCCTCTGCCCGAAGAACTCAATGCCCTTCTGGCGAAACTAAAGAGCGATGAATAAAAATTGCCGCTACACGTCCCCAGCCATCAGATTCTGGTTCACCGAACACCACGTGTACTTGCCGCCTTTCAGGTCAAGCACCCAGACCAAGTAGAAGACGTTGGGAAAAGGATTTGTGATGTGCGCGTAGTTGGTGATAGGCACTTCCTTGTTGATGTGCTCCATGATGTCGGGCATGATGTGGTCGTGCTCCCAGCAAATGAGCACTGGGCTGCCATGTTCGAGCACGCTCTTCACCATGTCCTTTTCCCCGCCCCCAACGTCGTAGGAGACATTGAATTGCGAGCTGCCTTCCTTGTACTTCAGCCACGCCGCCAGAGGCTCAACCGTTTCAAATGGGCGTTGCGTCTCGCCCTTGGGATTAGCCGCGTAGATGTGGTGAGGCGTCTCAATCTCTGTGTTCGCAGGCTTCGACTTGTATGGCGCGAAGAAGGCATTCAGCGCTCCGGCTCTCTGCCATCCGAGCACGATCAGCGATTTTCCGCCGCCTGACTGCCCGTCTTCCTTCACATCCCACGGCCCGCTCTTGTTGGGTGGATTCGGCGGCTTCTCTGCATGGCGGATGATCATGATCTTGCTCGGGGGCATCGGATTCTCTCCTTAAAGTAAGGTGCGCCTGCGTTGGGCGCGTCCTGGATACTCTACGCCGAAATCCCTCTTGCGTCAGCGCTATAATCGTCCATCACACGGCGCAGAGGAAGTCACGATGCCTCGGATCTTCGTAAGCTATCGTCGAGAGGACGCCGAAGGCGAAGCGGGGCGCCTCTTCGACGATCTGGTCAACCACTTTGGCGAAGATTCGGTGTTCCTGGACGTCGCCGCCATCGAAGTGGGACGCGATTTTCGCAAGGCGATTGACGAGAGCGTCGCCACTTGCGGTGTTCTGCTGGCGATCATTGGCAGAGATTGGATTGATGCGAAGAATGAAGCGGGACAGCGCCGCCTCGACGACCCCTCCGATTTCGTTCGTCTCGAAACTGCCTCGGCGCTCAAGCGCGACATCCCCGTAATTCCCGTACTCGTCCACGGCGCGAAAATGCCGCGTCCCGACCAGCTTCCAGATGACCTTAAGGAGCTGGCCTTCCGCAACGGCGTGGAGTTGACCCACGCCCGGTGGCGTTCTGATCTTGATTTGTTGATCAAGGCCCTCCGCCGCCATGTGGAGGACCCAAAGAATCCGGAAGTGTCAGCGCCTGCGGCAGTCGAAGCAAGAGTGCCGGTCCGACCTTTACCCGTTCCGCCTTTGGCTGTTGAAGATACAGTCCGAAACAAGGACACCCCCCCGGCGCCCTGGTGGAAATCCCGTGGAGCGATCCTGGCGTTCGTCGTGGGTGCTGCAGTCGTCCTTGCGGCCGGGGCTTATTTGCTATGGCCAAAGAAACCGGCGGTCCCGGACCTGACCGGAAGCACCATATTCGACGCCACTGCGAAACTCCAGGCGGCGACGCTTGTGGTTGGGCGCAAAATTTATCAGGTAGATGCGGAAAAGGCCGCCGATACCGTCCTGAGCCAGTCCCCTTTACCCAACACGCGCGTGAAGAGCGGTACCGCGGTCGATATCGTGCTTGTGAAGCGTCAGGCGTCGGTAGAGGTTCCTCGTCTGACAGGGAAGTCGCTGGATGTCGCTCAAACCGTGCTGCAGGATCTCCATCTCGCAGTCGGCAATGTTTCGCGAGAGCCGAGGTCAGATGTAGTGCAGGATACTGTCCTCGACGAATTCCCCAAGTCTGGCAAGAAGGTGGAGTCTGGAACCGCAATTGATCTGGTGGTGGCGCAGGCCCAAACCCAGCCGGCTCCTGTCCCGCCGCAACCCCGTCCCGCTCCGCCTCAACCGTCCAATGTGCAAAGCTCTCTCCCCAATTTCGCCGGCACCTGGCGGATGTTCGAAGAGACATACAACGGCGAAGCCAGGACCGTTTCTCCGCAGGAGAAACCGCTCACAATTACGCAGAATGGAACGGCCGTCCATATCGGCAGGGATCTCACGATTACCAGCGCTGGCACCGTCACCTACCGGCAGTTTTATGTGCATGACAACCAGCACGGGCATGAGGTGGCGACGGAAGATCAGGCCGACCTGGTGAATACCTTTACGTGGAGAGTCAAAGGCTCCACCCTGATATTCGAAACCACCTTCGACTATA
The DNA here is from genome assembly GCA_013289875.1 of Acidobacteriota bacterium. Lineage (GTDB taxonomy): Bacteria > Acidobacteriota > Terriglobia > Terriglobales > Acidobacteriaceae > Silvibacterium. The sequence goes on from JABCZC010000026.1 coordinate 29,996, forward strand.
AAAGGCCATATTATGGTCATCCGCTCGTCAAGGATCTGCGCATCATGAAGTACCACCGGATCGCCCCTTAGGAACGACGAAAATCTGCTTACCGGTGGCGCTATTGTTGACCCGGCGCACCACCACAGGTGGATAATCCAGGCATGGTTCAATCCGGCTCCGGACTGCGCAACACTTTCGACTCGCTGATCCGCGATTTCCGCTACGGCATCCGCACGCTGGCACGTACGTCCGGGTTTTCGGTCATCGCCATCCTCGTCATGGCGCTCGGCATCGGAGCCACTGCGGCCCTCTTCACCGTCGTGCATTCCGTTCTCCTCAAGCCGCTGCCGCTCCCGGACGTAGATCGCCTGGTGGCAATCTACGAAGCCGACACAAAACTCAAATTCAACAACAACAACTCGGTGGCCGGAGGCACGTTTCATAGCTGGGAGCAGGAAAATCGCACCTTCCAGCACATCGCCATCAGCACCGAAGATGACGGCAACTTCTCATCGAGCGACGGCCAGCTGCCCGAACGAATCCACTCCGTCGCATCTTCGTGGGCTGCGCTGCCGTTGCTCGGGGTCCAGCCCGTTTATGGGCGGCTCTTCACGTCCGATGACGATAAGTACGGCGCAAATGAAACCACCGTGCTCACTTGGGGATTCTGGAAACGCCGCTTTGGAGGCAACCCTGCCATCATTGGGCACACCATCCTGCTCGACTCCAAGCCATACACGGTCATCGGTATTCTCCCCGCCTGGTTCTCGTATCCCAACCCCCGCGTACAGCTTTGGGTACCGGTGTATCCCGAAGTGCCTCCGCAGGTGATGGCCTCGCATGACTCGCACAATTTCAGAATCATCGGCAAGCTGAAGTCGGGCGTTTCTCCTGCCATAGCACAGGCAGACTTGAGCAATATCTCCGCTCAGGTGCGCAGGCAGCTTCCCGAGGGCCCGGTTTTCGACGCGGCATACATCCGTCCGCTTCTCGACGCGGATACCTATCAGGTCAAGACGCTTCTCTATGCTCTCTTTGCCGCGACGGGATGCCTGCTCCTGATCGCGTGCCTCAACATTGCCAATCTGCTCGTAGCGCGTTCCGCCTCGCGGCGCAGGGAATTGGCGATTCGCACCGCCCTCGGCGGCTCGAAGGCAAGGCTCCTTCGCGAGCGGGTCACCGAGAGCATTCTGCTTTCACTGGCTGGCGGTTTGCTCGGACTGCTCTTTGCCCAGACCGGTCTGCAGTGGCTTCTCCATCAGCGCACCGATCTGCCCCGTGCCGAATCGATCCACCTGGACCTTATCGCCGTCCTATTCTCCATTGGCCTCGCAGCACTTTGCGGCATAGCCGCGGGCCTCGCGCCAGCCCTTGTTGAAGACGAAGAGCAGGTCTTGCGCACCCTGCAGGAATCTTCCCGTTCGGTAAGCGGAAGCCGCCGCAGTATCACGCTGCGCCGCGCGTTGCTCTCGATTGAAGTGGCCCTCACCGTTGTGCTGCTGGTGGGCGCCGGACTCTTCCTGCGCAGTTTCCAGAAGCTCCGCACTGTGGACATTGGCGTGCCCACCGCAAATGTTCTGCACCTGAGCATCGCCCTGCCGGACGCGGCGTATCAGGACGGCCCGAAAAAGCTCGCATTCATCGAGCAGTTGGTCGAGCGCGTAAGCGCGTTGCCCGGTGTCCGTGCCGTCGGCATCAGCACCTGCCTGCCCGGCCAAGGCCACTGCCAGGACGACGCCTTCACCATCCCCGAAGTCCCGCCGCCGCCCAAGGGTCAGTTTTGGGACGCCAACGTTCGCTTCGTGGATCCCGGCTTCTTCAAGGCGATCCAAATGCCTCTGCTGCGCGGCCGCTACTTTTCGCCTGTGGAGCGCCTCACTCGCCGCCAATATGCAATTGTGAGCGAATCCTTTGTGCGCCAATTCCTGCCAACGACCGACCTGATCGGTAAACACGTGAAGGATCCCAATAACGGCGAGCTGGATGAGAAAAGCGTCAGCAGCGAGATTGTCGGTGTTGTCGGCGACGTTCGCGAGGTTGTAAGCCGCGAGCCTCGGCCAACTATCTATTATCCGCTTTACGGCGGCTTGCGCGGCGATCTGGAGCTGGCTGTGCGCACCGCTTCCGATCCCCTGAGCATGGCGCTGCCCGTCCAGCGTGTGGTTGCCCAACTGGACCCGGCCCTGCCTGTCGCCGACGTGCTCTCTCTTGACCAGATAGTCGGCAAGGAGACCGCCGCCGCCAGCTTCGACGCCATCCTGCTGCTTGTCTTTGCGACGCTTTCGCTCATTCTTGCCGCCGTCGGCCTCTTCGGCGTCCTGTCGTACATCGTCGCCCAGCGCACTGGCGAAATCGGCATCCGCATGGCCCTCGGCGCGCAGCGCGACCAGGTCATGAAGCTGATGCTCGCCGACGGTCTGAGTCCCGCTCTTTTAGGGCTGGTGCTGGGACTCGCGGCCAGCGCCGCCGCCACGCGACTGATCCGATCGTTAATTTATGGAACACAGCCCCTCGACCCTGTCGTTTTTGTGCTGGTCGCGTTTGCGTTGCTGGCCGTGGCCACCGTTGCCTGCTTCGTGCCCGCCTGGCGCGCTTCGCGCCTCGATCCCATGGAGGCGCTGCGGACGGAATAGGCTCTTGGCCTGCCATGAGCTCCGCAATGTAGAATGACCTAAATAAAATGATCAAAGGCTTTCCCACGATTCTTCGCTTCGTCCCTGTTCTGTTGTTTGCGTTTTCCGTCTCCTCCGCTTTTGCGCAGGCCGTACCCGCTAGTCCGGCGTCAGCCACTTCTGGTAGTCCGGCGCCTGTCGCCGCTGGCAATCAGGCCCAGCCGACGCAGACATCTCCGGCACAAACTTCGCCGGCGACCGCGCCCGGCCAAGCGCAGGAAAATCCCGACCAGCAATACACCATCACCCGGCAGGTCAACGAAGTCGATCTGGTCTTCAGCGTCACTGATCACCACGGTCACTTCATCCGCGACCTCCAGCAGAGCGACTTTGCCCTGCTTGACGACCAGAAGGCTCCCGAGCGCGTCTACAGCTTCACTCAGCAGACCAACCTGCCCCTGCGTGTCGGTATTGTGATCGACACCAGCACGTCCATCCGCACACGCTTCCAGTTCGAGCAGCAGGCCGCGATCGAGTTTCTCCTTCAGATCGTGAAGCCAAGCACGGACAAGGCCTTCGTTATGGGCTTCGACGTGACGCCCGATTATAAGCAGGATTGGACCAACAGCCTCGACCTGCTCACCACCGGCATCAACTCGCTGCGCCCCGGCGGCGGCACCGCGCTCTTCGATGCCGTCTACAGCGCCTGCCGTGACAAGCTGCTCACCGCTCGCGGCACGGAACCGGTACGGAAGGCCATCGTCCTCGTCTCCGATGGAGACGACAACCAGAGCCACGCGTACCTTGACGACGCCATCAAAGAGTGCCAGCGCGCCGAGACCATTGTTTACGCCATCAGCACCAACGTCAGCCCCAGCCGCGACCGCGGCGACGACACCCTGCAGAAGATCGCCCTGGCCACCGGCGGCCGCGCCTTCTATCCCAAGCGCATCGAAGACATGCCCGTCAGCTTTGCTGCTATTCAGGACGAGCTCCGCAGCCAGTACGCGCTCGTCTACAAGCCCGCCGATTTCAAGGCCGACGGAGCCTTCCGCCCTATCTACCTCTTCTGCCACAATCGTGGCTACCAGGTAAACGTCCGCAAGGGCTACTTTGCGCCAAAGTGAGAAGCAGCTGAAAATCGGACAGCTAAGGACCGATCAGCTACCCGCTTTATCAGCTATTCAGCATCTCCTCCAACCCAGCCTCATCCAGCACCTTCACGCCCAGTTCCCGAGCCTTGTCCAGCTTCGACCCGGCCTCTTCGCCCGCAACCACATAGTGCGTCTTCTTGCTGACTGACCCGGACACGCGTCCGCCCGCCGCTTCGATCTTCGCCTTCGCATCCTCGCGGCTCAGGTTCGGGAGTGTCCCCGTCAGCACGAATGTCATCCCTTCGAGCTGCGACGATTTTTTCCGCTTCTCTGCCGTGAACGTCAGCCCGGCCGCGCGCAGCTTCTCAATTAGCTCATGATTTTGAGCTTCATCGAAGAATTCGCGAATCGCCTGCGCCACCCGCGGCCCCACTTCGTTCACGCGTTCCAGCTCTTCGAGTGAAGCCGCCATCAGCGCATCCATCGAGCCGAACTCCTCGGCCAGCAACTGCGCCGTCTTCTCGCCAACAAAACGAATCCCCAGCCCAAACAGCACGCGATTGAGCGGTGCTGACTTAGATTTTTTAATCTCAGCGAGCAATGCATCCGCCGTCTTCTGCCCGATCCGCTCCAGGGACAACAGTTGCTCTTGAGTCGACGAGTACAGATCGGCGATGCTCTTCACCATCCCGCGATTGAGCAGTTGCTCCACCACAGCCTCGCCCAGTCCGTCGATGTTCATCACCTTGCGCGCGGAAAAATGGAGCAGACTCTCGATCAGCCGCGCCGGACAGTCCGCATTCACACAGCGATAGTCAACTTCGCCTTCGGTCTTGACAATTTCGCTGCCGCACACAGGACAGTGCGTTGGAAATTCAAATGTCTTATCACCGCGCGGATGGTCCTTGTCCTCAACGACCTCGACGACCTTAGGAATCACATCGCCGCCGCGCTCAACCTTGACGTAGTCGCCGATCAGCAGCCCCAGCCGGTCGATTTCGTCCGCGTTGTGCAGCGTCGCACGGCTCACCGTCGTCCCGCCGATGAACACGGGTGTCAGCACCGCGACCGGAGTCAGCTTGCCCGTGCGTCCCACCTGAACTTTGATGTCTTCGACCTTGGTGATGCCCGCGCGCGCCGTAAATTTATATGCCACCGCCCATCGCGGAGCCTTCCCCGTATATCCCAGCCGTCGCTGCACCTCCGCCGAATCGACCTTGATCACCACGCCGTCAATTTCGTAACCGAGATCGACACGTTTTTCCTCGGCGCGATTCACAAACGCAATCAGCTTGTCGAAATCCCGTATCGCCTCGCGGTGTGGATTCACCCGGAACCCGGCCGTCACCAGTGCTTCGAGCGCGTCCGACTGCTCCTCGAACAAATTCTCACCCGTCTCCGTCAGCGCAAAGTACGCGTAGAAATCCAGCCGCCGCTGCGCCACGATATTCGGCTCCAACGTCCGAATCGTTCCCGCCGCCGCATTGCGCGGATTCACCGCCGGAGCCAGCCCCGCCGCCTCGCGCTGCTCATTCATTTTCAGAAACGCGGTGAGCGGCATCACCACTTCGCCGCGCACCTCAAACGCCGGCGGCAGCTTTGCCTCGGCCAGCTTGGCGTGCGAAATCGACAGCGGAACCGACCGGATCGTCCGCACATTACCCGTCACATCCTCGCCGATGGTGCCGTCCCCGCGCGTCACTCCGCGAACCAGATACGCAGAGCTGCCTTCCTCGCTGCCGTAATGGAGCGCCATCGACAGCCCGTCCAGCTTGTACTCGCACACATAGCTGATCTTTGATTCGTTATGGGCACCCTCGCCCGCAAGCGTCCGCACCCGCCGATCCCAGTCGCGCAATTCTTCTTCGCTGGTTACGTTATCGAGCGACAGCATGGGGCGCGAGTGCGCCACCTTCGCGAAGCCTTCTTTGGGCTTGCCGCCCACCCGCTGCGTCGGAGAATCTGGCCTCACCAACTCAGGGTGCTCGGCCTCCAGCGCCTTCAGCTCCCGCATCAGCGCGTCGAAATTGGCGTCGGAAAGCTCCGGCGCATCCAGCCCGTAATACAGATACTCGTGATGGCGAATCTTTTCGCGCAGCTTCTCCATCTTGCCCTCAACTGACCCACGGCTCATGGTTCGGATTTTAGCTCCCTAGTATTCTGTTCTCCGAACCCTATGGATCCCATCACGCACTTCATGACCGGAGCCTGCCTCGGCCGCTCCGGCTTTAACCGCAAGACTGCCTACGCCACGCTGGCCATGACTCTCGCCGCCGAAGCCCCCGACCTCGACGTATTCTGGGGCTTTCGCGGGCCGCTGGTTGGCTTCGAGCGCCACCGCGGCATCACGCACACTTTGATCGCCGCTCCGGTCATCGCGCTCGTCACCACCGGCGTCGTCTGGCTCTTCCATAAATGGAGCAGCTCGAGAAAACGCCGCAAACCACCGCGGCCTGGCCTGCCGCCTCCCCGCTGGGGACTGATCTGGCTCTTAGCGCTCATCGCCGATCTCAGCCACCTGCTCCTCGACTACACCAACAACTATGGCATCCGCCCGTTCTTCCCCTTCAACCCGCACTGGTACGAGCGCAGCATCGTCTTCATCCTTGATCCGCTTATCTTTCTCGCTCTCCTGGGCGCACTGGCCCTGCCCTGGATTTTTGGCCTCGCCGACCGCGAGATCGGAGCGCGTCGTCCTCTGTTCCGCGGACGAGGCTGGGCCATCGCCGCCCTCACGCTCATGGTCCTCTGGTGGTCCTTGCGCAATGCGGAGAAATCGCACGCCATCGAGCTTGTTCGCAACAGCGGCGTTGTCGCCGACCCTATCGTGAAGATCGATGCCGAACCCTATCCTATCAATCCCTTCACCTGGCATGTCGTTGCAGAAACCGCCGGCTACTATCAGACCGCCGAAGTGCACACCCGTAACGACGACGTACAGTCCGAACGCCCGTCCAGCATCACTTACAAGCCGCCCGTGACGTCGGCCGTCGCCGCTTCCAAACAATCCTGGCTTGGCCGCGTCTATCTGGACTGGTCGGAATTCCCGCTGGTTACGGACCTTGGTTACGCGCCCCTTAGCAGCACCGATCCGCCTCAACCCGGCTGGCATACCGTGGAGTTTGACGATTTGCGCTTTAGCTACTCCGCGCTCGGCGACGGCACCAGCCAAAATCCGGGCCGCAACCCCCTCGGCGGAGCTGTTTACGTTGGTCCCGGCAATGAGATCGAAGGCACGTTCATCGGCGGGCGGGAGCAGAAATAGCGGCGGAGCGGTCAGCTGTCCGCTCCACTAGTTGATCAAAACCTATTTTCACCACATCGCACGCTTTTCCTTGACCCCCACCCGCCGCAGTCCGCAGAATAAAAGAGCCAAGTTCTTATTTCCTCGAGGGTTTATGTCCGCCTATTTGCTTATCATCGCGGCTGTTCTAAGCCGGATCATCCCGCACCCCGCCTGGCTCAACTTCACCGCCGTCGGCGGCTCGCTGCTCTATTTCGGAGCCCGCCGCCCGCTCCGTCAGGCCATTCTGCCCGTCGCCCTGCTGGCCGCAACCGACTACTACCTGACCGTCTACTTCTACAGCTATCCCTTCCACGTCTCGGCCTACCTCATTACTTGGGCCTGGTACGCCGCCGTCATCGTCCTCGGCCGCATTCTTCTGGCCAAGCACGTCTCGGCCCTCCGCGTCGGAACCGCCGTCCTCATCGCACCCACCTCGTTCTTCCTAGCGACGAATTTCGCAGCTTGGGTCGGGTCCCCGCTTTATCCGCAGACGCTCGCCGGACTCGGCATGTCCTACGTTGCCGGCCTGCCCTTCTACCGCAACGATCTCATCTCGACAGCATTAGTCGCGGGACTCGCCTTCGGCCTGCCCGCCTTGGCTCGCCAGTTAACTACACACAACCAGACCGCCGGCATCTAGACGAAATTAACAATTCACCTTGGCTGCGGATTCCCCGGCATATACGGCGTCTTCGCATTCCCCGGACCGCCCACAAACTGCAGAGTCGGAATGCGGTCGCTCATCTCCGGCAAAGGCGGAAATGGCATGTGCGGCTCGGTCTGGTACCAGTACGCCACCGAATAAAAGTTGTCCGAACGCGCATTCGCGTGGCCGTGCTCGATGCCAGCCTTGATGTATTTCGTGAACGGAACCGGCGAATCCAGATGGAACCGGTAGACGCTCCAGCGCTCGCCCGCCAACTCTTTGCCGACCATCGGCGATCCGTGCAGCGGGAAGACTTGCGACCCTCCTCCAAAATCCCACGAGCCTAGAAAGTAGTCCTCGCTGCCTGTCCCCACCGACGCGAGCTTATCCGGATCGTCGATCCAGAACGCATCATTCCCCTCGCCCCACCATCCATCCTGGTTTTGAAGAATCGACATGGTCACGCCCATAAACTGTCCGTGTCCCTTGGCTTCGAACCAGGTGTAGTTATCCTTCCCATCCAGATTCCGCCGAAAATTCACCTGCGGATCGCCGTTCTCGTACCATTCCTTCGCCCACCCCTGCGCCGGCTGAGCTTGGCGATACTGCGCGTGAAAATACAGCGTCCCCGGAGCCAGAGGCTTCGCATCCACACGATAGTCGATGTTCCAGTAGAGATTGTTCAGCGTCTGCTTGCCTTCATTCGTAACCGTGATCCGCGCATGCCTCGCATACGGCATGGGAAACCAGCAGTTTAGAGATTTGTCTGGCCCTGCGGAAAGCACCGCCGATTGCCAAGCGTAATAGATGCCGTTGCCCAGGCCAAAGAAATCCCCGATCGGCGTCTCCACGCTCGGCGACTCCTCGCCATCCCAGTACATCCGCAGCACAATCCGCTTCAGGTGGTACTGCTCCCCGCTGTTAAGCGTGAACCACAAATGCGAGATCATTCCCGGCCCATCCACATCGAGAACCGTCAGCGTCTGTCCCGGTGTGACCGTCCGGAAATCCGCATTCGCTCCGGTTGCCTCCCGGCTCGACGAGCGATGCAGGGTGTAGGTCTGCTGCTGCGTGGGGTCTGGCATCCATGCCGGAATCTGACCGAAGGCCGAGGCCGCGAGAGACACAACGAGAAGACCGAAGATGGTCGGCGAACGTCGCATGCAAAAGCTCCATGCCGTAAAGGGCAATGCATCATAACTGCTTCGCAAGACGCGAGGAAAGATAGATCTCGGAAACTCCCCAACCTCCGGCCGCGTCTACCCCCTAGCGCTTCGATCTGTCTATGAGGCTCTGGCGAAGCCCTCCACCTTCGCTCGGACGAAGGGAGTTCATGCCCACCCACGCTCGTCTCGTCATCTCCCTGCTGTTTTCGCTCTCAGCCGCCGTTTCCTTCCCCCAGCAGGACACCCCACCATCGTCACTCACTGACCACGCAATCCACCTGGACGTCGTCGTCACTCCGAAATCCGGGCCGCCCGTTGCAGGTCTTCAGCAGCAGGACTTCACGGTGCTGGACAATAAGGTTCCTCAGACCATCACCTCGTTCCAGGCCCTGAGCGGCTCCAAGGTTCCGGTTGAAGTCATCCTTCTCATTGACGCCGTGAACACCAGTTACCAGACCATCGCCTATGAACGTGACCAGATCGACAAATTCCTCCGCGCCAACGGAGGCAAGCTTGCTCACCCCGTTAAACTCGCCATCTTCGGTGATACCGGAACCCAGATTCAGGCCAACTTCTCGACAGACGGCAACGCGATCGCCGACTCGCTCGATCAGCAAACCGTGGCTCTCCGCTCCATCCGGCGCTCTGCCGGCTTCTACGGCGCCGTAGACCGCTTCGATCTGTCCATCAAGGCGCTGGCGCAACTCACGGGAGCCGAGACCAGCCAGCCTGGCCGCAAGTTTGTTCTCTGGGTTTCTCCCGGATGGCCGCTACTCTCCGGCCCCGCGGTTCAGATCAGCGCGAAGCAGCAACAGCAGCTCTTTAACATGGTCGTAGAGGCGTCCACCCAGCTTCGGCAGGCGCGCATTACCCTCTACAACATCAATCCTCTCGGCGCCGCCGAGCCCACTCAAAACGTCTTCTATTACGAGCAGTTTCTCAAAGGAGTTGCCAATCCAAATCAGGTCTCAGGCGGAGACCTGGCATTGCAGGTACTTGCGGCGCAGAGTGGTGGCCTCGTGCTTAACTCCAGCAACGACGTGACCGCCCTCCTGCAGCAGGCTTTTGCCGACGCGGATGCGTGGTACGAGCTCTCCTTCGATCCGGCTCGATCTGAACCCAACGAATACCACCGCCTGGAGATCCGTCTGGCAAAGCCCGGCCTCACTGTTCGTACCCGCCAGGGCTACTACGGGCAGCCATCGCGCTGACAGCCTGTTCCCGAGTATTCGCCATTATACTTGCAGCTAGGCAGCTCGCAAGCCCGTATACATACTCATGGGACGCTGGGCATCACTTACGATCGCAGCGCTGTTCCTGATCTCCTGCCTTGGTCGCGCCCAGGCTCCGCCCGAAGCGCGCACACCAATTCCGATCGGACAAACTACCGCACCCAACCCGGCCCAGACCATTACTCCGGGAGCACTCCTGCAGCAGAATCATGCGCAGCAATCCGCTGGCTCTAATCTCTACCACGAACTCGATCTGCTCCGGCGTGATGGCTTTGCCGCGGCGCAGTCGGCGACAGTCTCGCTCCGCGTGGTCGACCATGAAGGCGTCATCCCGCCCGGCCTGCAGCCTCCGGACTTCACTCTGATTGTCAACGGCAAGCAACGCGAGTTTCGCCTGCACGCGCCCGGCACGCAGACAACGGTTGTGCCTCCCCTGGTGCTGCTCGTCTTTCCGCCCAATGATCCCATCGTCCACAACATCGGCATAAGAGAGGCAGTCAAGTATTTCTCAGTGCAGCCCGCTGAGCTCCTCCCCTGGCGCGTAGGCATCTTCGACTCCAACGGCAAGATGACGCCCTTCACAAACGGACGCTCCCAGCTTCTTGCCTTCCTAGACGAAGTCGCAAATACGAAAGAGCCCTTCCAATACACCAGCGATGCAGCGCTGCCTGATAACTTGCGTTGGGACGGTCCCTGGCTGAACAAGGCCGAGGCGGCTATCAGCATTATGCAGCGCTATGAAGGCCCGAAAGTCATCCTGGCCATGAATCCTATTGCCGGCTCGTTCTATGGCATGAACGATCAGATGCTCGAGCACGCCGGCCCAGAAGCACTCCTCCCAGTCGCACAGCATATCGGCGCCCACATCTACATCGGCGACGTCGGGGGCCCTGAGCCAATAATCCCGGGCGGGGACGCTTCGACGGATCTGTCCTGGGCCAGGCCCTCCTACCATATGCAGGTCGACCCTGCGATGAATGCCTCACTCGCCTACTCCGCCTACCGCGCCTCGCAGATGATGCAGACCGCCGGCGCGACTTTTGGCGGCTTTGCCAATTCGCTCGATGACCTGGCCAAGCAGATCCACCGCGACCTCGATGGAGGCTACTCGCTCGACTTCGACATGACCCCGGAAGATCAGGATCGCGGCGTTCCCGATGTCGAGGTCCACCTGGCACGCCACGACCTGCGCGTCGCCATCCTCGATGTCGTCCCAGTCGGCGTTTCCGGCGACACGGAGCGCGCGATGAATCAGGCGCAGATCTCGGCGCTGTTCGATAAGGCCGCTTCGAAGCCTGTGGTGTCGCCCGAATTCCGCATCACCCAGCGCGCCGATTATTTTCCGCTCCGCGACGGCCTTGAACCCGTGCTGCCCATGAGCGCCGTCGTCGAATGGAGCGGGCACGGCCGGGGGCCGGTGCTGATCTCGATCGCCGAGCGGGTAGAAGATCCGAATCTTGCCCACGTGATCCTTGAGCGCGAGCTGCGGGTGCACTGGGACGGGCGGAGCTTGTCGTGGGAGCGGGACGGCCAGCTCAGCCCCGGGCACTATCTCTGGAGCATCGCCGTGCATGACGGCCAGGGAAATATCTATGCGTACAGCAGACGAAAGGTTGACGTGGCCTTCCCGCGTCCGGGCGTAGCGGTCAGCAGCCTGGTGCTGGGCAAGTCGTGCCGCGATGATGGAGGGCCAGCGACTGGACTGCAACATCGCGCGCCGGCTGGTATGAAGGAGCAACCGCATCTCGCAATTGATCCGATGCGCGCCGGCGATTGCCGGATTAAGCCCGACACGCTGGGTAGCTTTGAAGCGAGCGAGACTGTTCATGCCTTCGTGCGGATTTATCCGCCGGAGAAGATCGACAGGGGCAAGCCCGAGAGCTGGACGGCGAAATTTGTGCTGCGCTCCAAATCCGGTTCCGTTGAAAAGGAAACCCAGATACCTTTCACCCTCGATTCCGGCTCCGGCTACCTGGCTTCCATCCAGATGCCCTTGAACTCTCCGAATATCCTGCCCGGCCCGCACACTCTCGACGTTGAAATGCGCGGTCCTGGAATCCACAAGGACCTTAAACAATCGAGAAACCTTTCCATCCTCGAAACGCCCTGACAAAGCGAAGACCCGGAGACAGATTGTCTCCGGGTCTTGATAGCCGCGCCGAATCGTGCGATTAGCGATTGAGCGCCAGGTAGACCTGCTGGCCTGTGCTGTTGAGGCTGGCTTCCTGGGCACGGGCCCTCTTTTCCTGCTTCGAGACAGGAACCGCCATGTTCATAGCTGCCTGGGAGCAGAGAATGTCATGCAGGAAGTACTGGTCGCCGTACTTGTTGAAGACCAGCTCGCCGGTTTTCGATTCCTTGCCATCGGAGGTCGTCGTGCTCAGCATCGTGACATGCTTATCGCGGTTCTCAATCTTGATCACGTTGTCGTTTTCGGCGGAAATCAAGTAAGTGCCCGCGGGGAGCAGCTTGTCGCCTACGGTGAAGTCGAAAGGAACGTTGGCTTTGACAGCGCGATCCTGTGCCGAGATGCTGCCCACGGTGACGAAGCTGACGAGGGCGAAGAGCGCGATTGACGTGATTGACATGATCCGTTTCATGACGTTTCTCCTTTTGAAGACGCCCTCTTCTGAGCGCGTCGTTGAATTTGTTCCTGCCAGCCTCCGAAGGTGCTTGCTTCAGGTGCTTGCCGTTACGCCGACAGATAGTGCAAGCGCTGTGCCAAACGCGTCAGGAGGCTCGAAGATTCCCGCTTCTTGATCCCCTTCCTGTATTTGCAATGGGATACGAGCTAAGCAGCGATTGGCGATGCTCACCACCTCACGGCGCGAGGCTGTCTCTAGTATCCGAAGGGATACCGGCCAGAACCGATCGGCTCCGAACCGAATGAAATCGGCTGATTCCTCGACACGGACGACAAACTCCGCGAACGCATTTTCGGAAATGCTTTAGACTTGCGCGCAGGAGGGCTCCGATGAAGCCGAGGCTCATGGCCATTTCGGGTTCATTGCGAGGAACCGTTCGCCCGCTGGTCGATGGCCAGATTTCCATCGGCAGGGGCGACTCGAATCACGTCTGCTTGATGGATCGCTCAGTCTCGCGGAGACACTGCACCATCGAACAGGTGGATGAGCGCTTTGAGCTCGCCGACCTGGATAGCCACAACGGTACCTTCGTCAATGGGATTCCGGTACGGCGCAAAGTCGTGGGCCACGGCGACACCCTTCGTGTCGGCCACTCGGAGTTTGTCTTCCTGTTGCATGAGGGAGACGACTCCGCCATCACGGAACTGCGCCTGAGCGACGAGCCTTCCATCTCCGAACTGGAAACCATTCGGGTTGATCAACCGGCGCCCCTTCCCCATTTTGGCGTGGAAGTGGGACGCATGGCGCGCGACCTCGCCGCCTTGTTTCGCATCAGCGACTTCATCAATTCCATCCGCGACATCGAACTTTTGCAGCGCGAGCTCCTGCGCCTGATCTTCGAAGTCATCCCTGCCGACAATGGAGCCATCGTGCTGCTCGCCAGCCTTGATGAGGAACCGACCTCCATCTGCAGCTGGGCCCGGCGGTCCGGCGATCCGCCGTCCATCAAACTACAGCGGGAACTCGTGCGCCGCGCAATCTGGGAGCAGTCGGCTGTCTTCACCAACGGCACGAAAGGCTCCAGCGACGCGCCGAACGTCCTCTGCCTCCCACTCATCGGCGTCGAGAAAACGCTCGGCGTCATCTACCTCACTTCGTCCGGCGATGCTTCGTCCTTTCGCGAAGACCATATCCATTTCCTCAGCCGCGTCTCGCGCATCGCGGCCGTCACGCTGGAAAATATCCTCGCCTTGGACGCATTGAGCTCCGAGAATCAGCGGCTCAAAGAGGAACTCAGTTCGGCGAGTCAGCTCGTCGGCGAGAGCCGCCAGATTGGACAGGTGGAGGAATTCATCCGGCGAGTTGCGCACGGCGATTCCACCGTTCTGATTCGCGGCGAGAGCGGCACCGGCAAGGAATTGATCGCGCGTGCCCTCCATCACAGCAGTCCGCGTGCAGCGCGGCCCTTCATCGCCATCAACTGCGCGGCCATCCCCGAGGCTCTACTCGAAAGCGAGCTCTTCGGGCACGAGAAGGGCGCGTTTACCGGCGCGGTCGGAACAAAGAAAGGCAAGCTCGAGGCAGCCGAGGACGGAACCGTCTTCCTCGATGAAATCGGCGAGCTGGCGCCGTTGTTGCAGGCCAAGCTTCTCAGAGTTCTGCAGCAAAGGGAGTTCGAGCGTCTTGGCGGCACTCGCTCCCTCACCTTCAAGGCCCGCGTGCTGGCGGCGACCAATAAGAATCTTGAGCTGGCCATCAAATCCGGCGAGTTTCGACAGGATTTGTATTACCGGCTCAACGTCGTTTCGGTCACGATGCCTCCGTTGCGGGAACATCGCGACGACATTCCGCTCCTCGCTCTCTACTTTGCCGCGAAGTACGCCGCCCAAAGCAAGCGTCCCTTCAAAGGCATCTCGCGGGAAGCGCGCTCTCTGCTGATGAACTACAGCTGGCCAGGGAATGTCCGTGAGCTGGAGAACGCCATCGAGCACGCCATTGTACTGGGCCTGACCGAGGAGATCCTTCCCGAGGATCTCCCGACCGCCATACTGGAAGAACAATCGGCGGCGATCGAGGGGGCGCGGTACCACAACGTGCTCAACCAGGCCAAGAAAGAGCTGATCCTGACAGCTCTTCGCGAAGCATCTGGAAGCTATCCCGAAGCCGCGCGATTGCTCGGCATTCATCCCAAGTATCTACACCGCCTGGCCCGCAGCCTGAACCTGAAGGCCGAGCTGCGCTGACCGGAGAGTCAGAAAGGAAAAGCCTGTGACCACACCCGCCGCCCCGCACGTCGAGTGCGAGCAACTCCATCCGGTTCTAATAGTCAGCGACATCCTGGCCGCGGTTGACTTCTACACGGACAAGCTCGGCTTCCGGCGGAGCTTCACCTGGGGTGGTGACCCGCCGACGTACGCGGGTGTGAATCTCGATCAGGTTCAATTATTTCTGAGCCGTGGCACGCCCAATCCGAAAGGTGCCTCCGTGTGCTTCGTCGTCGGCGACGCCGACCAGCTCTACGAGTTCCAGCTCGCTAACGGTGTCGAAATCGTGGAGCCGCCGGGGGACAGGGATTACGGGATACGCGACTATATGGTTCGGGATCTGCACGGCTACTCACTCACCTTCGGACATCATCTCGTCCACTCGGCTCAGCCCGCTCTCAGGATTGAGCGCGTAGGTGTCCCCGTACGGCTGGAGAAGCGTCTCGCCGCCCTGCTTCACGATCTGGCGGAGCTCAAGCGAATGAGCTTGAGCAGTTGTCTCGAGGAAATACTGCTGCATACCTGCGAGCCCTTCGGCGACGGCGTCGCCAGCCCTCATACCAGCAGAACCTTTGCCTACATTCAGGACCTGAAGCGAAAACACGGCATCGACTACGACTGCCACGCGAGCTATCGCTTTGTGGAGGACTAAGCGACATTTGCGCGATCTCCCGATCCCTACCGCAACAGATCGATCACGTTCACGATAAAGCCCGAGCGCGGGTCGTACACCACCACATATCCCTGGAAGTATCCCATTGTGTATCCCGGCGGCGGAGGCGGCAGGTATCCGTAGAGATGTGGCGGAAGCGGCGTCAGGTAGGGGATGTACCCGTACGGGATGAATCCTCCAACGATCCAGATCGGACGTCCCGTGCGGCTGATATACCCGAGATTGCGATAGTAATACCGGTGCAGATAATCCCAGTCGCTCGGTCGCCACTGATACGGCGGACGATACTGTGGCGGTCTTCCCCAGTTCGGCGGCCGCGGTCCCGGATTTGGCCGTGGCGGATTCGGATACGGCAGGATGCTCACGTCTCCGCCGCCCGCCTTTGGCGGCCGCGGATTCGGATTCGGTGGCGGCTTCGGTCCCTGATTTGGGGGACGCGGAGGATTCGGGTATGGCTGGATGCTCACGTCTCCACCCGGCTTCGGCGGTCGTGGATTCGGCTGCGGCTTCGGTCCCGGATTTGGTCGCGAAGGATTCGGGTATGGCTGGATGGTCATGTCTCCACCCGGCTTCGGACGGCCACTCTGTCCCTGGGAAGGCGGCCTGCCCGTACTCGGCTGGGTGCTTGGCTGTTGCTGACTGTTTTGCGACGCTGCCGGCAGCGCAGCCGCCAGGCACCCAACCAATACTCCCTGAAGCACCGAAACCATCCGAGATCTCATCGCCATCTCCGGCTCTGCACGTGCGACCGCGTCAGATTAACCGCATCGCCGTCGAAACGCAAAACGCGGCCTGACACTCAGGGAGTCCCGCCGTTCGGGAACAGGACTCCGAGCCAGTCGAGAAACAGCGCAGGCCAACCCGAAACCGGCGCCGGATTGCTGGCTCGCACACCAAAGCCATGGCCAATACCGGCATAGACGTGGAGCTCGGCGGAAACATCGGCTTGTTTGAGCGCCAGGTAGAGCATCGGCAAGCCCTTTGAAATATCGGGCCTGTCCTTTTCGCCGCAGGCCAGAAACGCCGGCGGCGTCTGCGCAGAGAGCTGCATATCTTTCGGTATCGCCGGATACAGCAGCGCCTGAAAGGCGGGCCGCGAGCTTTGCCGGTTGATCGGGTCAACGGCCGTAGGATCGCCCTGATCGAAGCGCGTACTTGCGAGGGCGGCCAGCTCGCCGCCTGCGGAAAAACCCATCACTCCGATGCGATGGACATCGATATGCTCCTCCACTGTCCGGCTCCGCACCAGCCGAATAGCGCGCTGCGTGTCGGCAAGTTCCGTTCCCTCGACCGTATACGTCGAGCTGCGTTCCCGCGCCAGCCTGTATTTGAGAACGAACGCCGCGACCCCGTGCTGCTGGAGCCATCGGGCCACGTTGTAGCCTTCATGGTCGATCCAGATCTCGCTGTGGCCTCCGCCCGGCACAATGATCACTGCGATTCCGCTGGCCGAGCCGGGTGCTGGCAGAAATGGCGTGATCGACGGCTGGCTGACGTGAGTCAACACGTGTTCGCCCTGCGGGGTCACGCGCACAGTTTCGGCCCGCGCTGGGTCGTGAGAGTCCGGTGCTCCGGCCGGCCACAGAAGCCACGCTTCGGTTGTCTGCGCTCTCGCAAGGCCACAACACAGGCAAAGCACCAGTAGCCAGAATCCACGCCACCGTAACGCTCTCATTCGCTCCATCTCAGACCGTTGCCGCCCGCTTCCCGAACCCCTTGCGCACCGCCAGCACAGCGAGCGCTAACAGCACCACGCCCAGCCCGGCAAGCATCACCCGCATGTGCTGATGCATCATCTCTCCCACTTCGTGCACAATCTGAGGCCCGTAGCGAATCGTCAGCAGGCTCACCACCGTAAACCGCACGGCGCGGCCTGCAAAGACCGCCAGCATGAAGCTCACCACTCGCATCTCGAAGACGCCTGCCGCGAACACAAACAGCTTCCACGGGGTTGGCGGAGGCATCATCGACGGAATCATCAGTGCCAGAAACTCCTGTCGCTCGAACTTGTCGCGCATCTTCTCAAAGCGCACCCGGTCGACGTGCTTCATCAGAAAAATCTCTCCGCCCGCGCGCCCGATCCAGTAGGGAACCAGCCCGCCGATCGCCGACCCGATCGACGCCATCAGCACATAAAGGTAGAAGCGGTGTGCGTCGCTCCATGCATAACCCGCCACGATCAAATCCATCGGCACCGGGATCGAGCTCGAGTCGATGAGTGCCATCGCGCCCACGCCCCAGAAGCCCAGCGGCTTCAGCAAGCCAAAGAGCAGAACCCTGTATTTCACTGAAAGTGCAGCCAGCCGCTTCAATCCTCGTCTCCCTCATGTTCCGTCTTTCCCGCCAGCAGATCCAGCGCGTGCTTCAGCAGCGGCAGCACCGCCTTGAGCGATGTCAGCGCGCCTCGCGGACTCCCCGGCAGGTTCAGCACCAGCGCCTCATTCCCGCCGCTCTCGCTCAATGTCCCGCAAATCCCCCGCCCCAGTGCCGCAAAAGGAGTCTCCTCGCGCCCCGCCGCGCGCATCGCCTCAGCCACCCCATCCAGCAGCCGGTCGCATACCGCGCGCGTGGCCTCCGGAGTCACGTCGCGCGTTGCGATGCCGGTCCCACCCGTGGTCACCACCAGCCCGGCCTGCTTCGCCGCTTCGCGTAGTGCGTCCTCAATGGCTTCGCGCTCGTCTGGTACTGAAAGGCGCTCTCGCACGTCGAACCCATGAGCTTCCAGTTCCCGCGCCACCGCCGGTCCGGAGAGATCTTCCCTCTCGCCCCGGCTGCATGAGTCGCTCACGGTAATCACTGCTGCCTGAATCATCCTCAACGATTGTAGGTGATCGGAATGAGGGAACTCCGGTAACCATCTCCGCAGCAAAACAACGCTGCGGAAAACCGGTAAAGAATGAGAGAATAAGATGATGTTCAACCGCGTATCGGCGGCGCGAATGCGCGTTCCAGCCGTGCGCTTGATGTCCGCACAGCCATAATGCCGATCACCGAAGTCCCACCCAGTCCTCCGAGCGCGCCACCCGAGCCGCCTCGCCTTCGCCCGCTCAGTCGCTACGAGGATTACGAACTCCACGACCTGCTCAACGTCATAGACGAGCTTGAGGGCAGCCGCAACTGGGCCAGTCTGCGCGAAAAAGTGTGGATCGCGCTCATCATCCATTTGCTTGTCTTCTGGTATCTTTTCTACGGTCCCAAATACCTCTTCAACGTCAAGGTGGTCGATCCCTCCACCGTGCTCAAGCAGCGCGAAAAGGAGATGACTTACCTTGACCTGCCGCCTGACGCCCTCAAGCAGCTCAAGCCTAAGCAGGCACCGGCCATCTCGGATAAGAACCGCATCGCTGAATCCCGCAAACCTACGCTCGACAAGAAGACGCTCGAGCAGCTCCAGGCCATGCGCCGCGCTGGACCGCCCACGCCGCAACCGGAGGCGCCGCCATCTCCGGCTCCGCCCGCGCCGCAGGTCGCCCAGCAGCAAGCACCGCCGCAGCCCCCCGCGCAGCCTCTGCCGCAAAATCAGAAGAGCCAGATTGAAGCGCCGGTGCCCGCGCCTACCAGGCCCAATTTCGACACGGGACACTCCACCGTCGGCCAGGATCTTCAGCAGCTTGCCCGCCAGGCCCGCGGAGCCGGTCAGTCCGGTGGCGATATGGGCCAGGGCGTCAATCCGCAGCACCCGGGTATGAACGGTGCTGTCGACGTTCTAAGCGACACCATGGGCGTCGACTTCGGTCCCTATATTCAACGCGTTATCTTTGATACCAAGCGTGCCTGGTACCCAATCATCCCCGAAGCCGCCCAGCCGCCCCTGCTCAAACAAGGGGTCGTTGGCATCCGCTTCAAAATTTTGCCCGACGGCAGCGTCAAGGAGATGATCCTCGAGTCGCCCTCCGGAGACGTCTCCCTCGACCGCGCCGCCTGGGGAGGCATCACCGGAGCCTCGCCCTATCCCCAGCTGCCCAAAGAATTCAAAGGTAAATACCTCGAACTGCGCTTCTTTTTCCTCTACAACATCAAACCCGGCGACCAACGGTGACTCCGAACTGCGGCCTACCGGATTTTCAGACGCAGGAAGATTTGGGTGCCCCACCTTCGCGAAGCTAAGGTGGGATGACTTGCGTCGCGGTGCCCCATCCTATGCGCGTTCTAGGCGCATAGAGTGGGAGAGCACTTACCAACAGGTGTCAAAATAGCCATCGATGACTAGCCCCAAGCAACTCCTCCGCCGTCAGATCTCCGGACTGCTCATCATCGCCGCCATCATTTTGATCCTTGCCATCTACCGCGCCGACCTGCACGCCCTTTTCCCTCCCGGATGGTGGCGCTTTTGACCGCCGCATATCCCGACCCGCTGCTCGTCATCCTCCTCGGCCCCACCGCCAGCGGGAAAACCGCCCTTTCACTCACTCTGGCCGAACACTTCGCCGGGGAAATCGTTAGCTGCGATTCCGTCGCCGTCTATCGGGAGATGGAAATCGGCACCGCCAAGCCCTCAATCTCCGAACGCCGGCGCGTTCCGCATCACCTCATCGACATCTACTCTCCCGCCGAGCACTCCACCGCCGGAGACTACGCCCGCCTCGCCCGTCAGGCACTGAAAGAGATCGCCGCCCGCAACCATCTCCCCATCGTCACTGGAGGAACCGGCCTTTATCTGCGTGCTCTCACTGACGGCCTCTTCGCCGGGCCGCAGCGCTTGCCCGACCTCCGTGCCCGCCTCGAACACAGCAATAAGAAGCACGGTCAAGCTTGGCTGCACGGCGTCCTCACTCGCCTCGACCGCCCATCCGCCGCCCGCATCCACGCGAACGACACGCCCAAGCTTATTCGCGCCATCGAAGTCTCGCTCGCCGCCCGCCAACCCATCTCCGAAGCATGGAAAACGGGCCGCCACCCCCTCACCGGCTTCCGAATCCTCCGCCTCGGCCTCGACCCCGACCGCAAAGCCCTCTATGCCCGCATCGACGCTCGCGCCAAACAGATGTTTGCCCCTGAAACTATAAACGGGAGCCTCATCGAAGAAACCCGCCTGCTCATCTCGAAATACGGGGAATCTCCCCGCGCCTTCGACTCTCTCGGCTACAAGCAGGCCCGCGCCGTGTTGCGCGGAGAAATTACCCTGCCCGAGGCCATCGTCGCCGCCCAGCAAGGCCACCGCAACTACGCCAAGCGCCAGCTCACCTGGTTTCGCCGCGAGCCCGACGTCCTCTGGCTCCGCGGCTTCGGCGACGACCCCGTCATCGCCACCCAGGCCATCGCTGCTATGCAGACCTACGGGGCAAAAATGCTCCTATGAAAAGAGTGGTCTTCCTGAGCGCAGCGTGCGCAGTCGAAGGATCCGCTTTCTCGGATCGCCGCACTGAGGGTGCCCATCCTATGCGTGTTATTTGCGCATAGGGTGGGAGGCCAATTCTCCTGACCAGACATCCGGCAGTCGCAATCCTGTCGCAATCAGTGCCGCCAGTAGAAATGCGCCCGAGGTAATGCACAGCGCGTAGCTCAATCCCGCGTGCTCTGAGACATGGCCAATGAGATACGGCGCGGCAGCACTGAGTATCCGGCCCACGTTGTAGACAAATCCCATCGCCGAGCCGCGCAGAACAGTCGGAAAGAGTTCGCTGGCGATCACGCTGAATCCGCTGAAGTAGCCGGTTCCGAAGAAGCCCACCAGTGGGCCAATGAGCAGCAGAGCATTGGGATTGCGCACGAACGCAAAGAGCGGCACCAGCAGTGCGGCAATGAGCAGATAGCCGATGTAGGTGTATTTGCGGCTGAAGCGATCGGCAAGATATCCGAAGACGATATAGCCGAGAAACGTGCCCACCTGCATCACGATCGTCCACGCCGAGGTCTGAACAATGCTCAGCCCGCGCCCGCCTTCCGTCGTCGACATGGAAAGAAAGCGCGGCACCCACGTGAAGAGTCCCCACCACGCGAACAACGTCGCAGCATTCATCGTCGCGCAGATCAGCATGCTGTAGCCGAGTGCGCCCCGAAAGAGCCGGCCGATCTGGGATTGCGCGTGGGGACGCGACCTCCGTTGCTCCTGCCAGACTTCCGGCTCGCGCAGGCTCCGCCGCAGCCACAGAGTGATCAACGCCGGAACGATGCCGGCAAAGAAGACCGCGCGCCATCCGAACCTCGGCATCACCAGCGCGACTACGGCCGCACCCAGCGCGTAGCCCACCGCCCAGGAGCTTTGCACCAGCGCCAGAGCCTTGCCACGGTGTTGCGCGGGCCACGTCTCCGCGACCAGCGTAGCGCCCGAGGCCCACTCTCCGCCCATGCCCAGTCCCAGCAGCACCCGGCAAATCAAGAGCTGTACCGCCGTCTGCGCGAAACCGCAAAGCGCCGTGGCGCAGGAATAGACCAGTATGCTGAACGTGAGCGCGCGCACGCGGCCAAAGCGGTCGGCAAACCACCCGAAACCCATGCCGCCAAGGGCCGCCGCAATCAGAGTGGCCGACATCATCGCGCCGCTCATCGCCGCCGACAGATGCATCGCACGCTGCACCTCACCCAGCACCAGCGCGTACAGCATCACGTCCATGCTGTCCAGCATCCAGCCGAGAGAGGCGGCCAGCAGCGTGCGCTTCTGATCCCGCGATGCCTCGGCCAGCCAACCGTAGATGCCGTTCACTTGCGCTCCGCTTGCTTTAGAGTCTTAAAGCAGGCCTCGTGAGATGCCGTGACACTACCATACGAGAGCGGACTCATTTGCGCGTAGCCATCGATACCGGAGGCACTTTCACCGATTGCGTCTATCTCGCCGCCGGAAAACTGCACGTCCTCAAAGTTTTCTCCACTCCCGCCGATCCCTCCCTCGCCGTGCTCGACTGTCTTGCCCAAACTGGTGAGCAAAGCGCATTCGACCTCCGCCACGGCACCACCGTCGGCACCAACACCATGCTCGAGCGCAAGGGCGCGCGCGTCGCCTTTGTGACCACGGCTGGCTTTGAGGACACCATCGCTATTGGCCGACAGACGCGCAGCCGCCTCTACGATTGGTTCGCGCCACTTCCTAATTGTCTGGTCCCTCGCGAGCTGCGCTTCGGCGTGCCCGAACGGGTGAGCGCCGAAGGAGAAATCCTTCGTACTCCGACCGAAGGGGAGTTAGACGCGCTAGTGAATGCCCTTCGCCACAGCGGAGCCGAGGCAATCGCCATCTCGCTGCTCTTTTCCTTCGCGAACCCGGAGACCGAACGCCGTGCCGAAGCGGCACTCCGCTGCCTGGGCCTGCCCATCTCCACCTCGCACCGCATTCTGCCCGAATTCCGCGAATACGAGCGCGCATCGACCACCGTGGTCAACGCCTATCTCGCGCCCCCCATGCAAAACTATCTGCTGCAGCTGGAGCGGTGCGTAACCAAGCAGTACCCCGGCAGCCGTGTGGATGTGATGCAGTCCTCCGGCGGCATCATCCCCGCGCGGCTCGCCGCGCAGGAGCCTGCGCGCACCGTGTTGTCTGGCCCGGCCGGCGGCGTCATCGGTGCCTGCCATGTTGCGCGCCTGGCGGGCTTCGAGCGCATCATCGGATTCGACATGGGCGGCACCTCGACCGATGTTTTCCTCGCCGACTCGGCCGCTGGCGGAGCGCAGCGGACCAACGAATCGGTCGTCGCAGGCGTGCCCATCAGCCTGCCCATGCTGGACATTCACACCGCCGGCGCAGGCGGCGGATCGATTGCCCGCTTCGATGCCGGCGGCATGTTGCGCGTGGGCCCGGGGTCAGCGGGAGCCGACCCGGGGCCAATCTGTTTCGGTCGCGGAACCCTGCCCACGGTCACCGATGCGCAGCTTCTGCTCGGGCGGCTCGACCCGGAAAGCTTTCTCGACGGAGGCGTGCAACTGGACTCGCAATCCACCAGGCAAATCATGCGCGAGCAGAAGAGCTCGCTCGCGACCGTCGAAGACTTCTCAGTCGGTATTCTTCGCGTCGTCGATACGCAGATGGAGAAAGCCATCCGAGTCATCTCCGTCGAGCGCGGATACAACCCACGCGAGTTCACACTCGTCGCCTTTGGCGGCGGTGGACCGCTGCACGCCTGCTCACTCGCTCGCGCGCTCCGCATCCCCAAGGTGCTGATTCCAGCCATGCCCGGAGCGCTTTCTGCAGTAGGCATTCTGCTGGCTGATCTCGTGCGCGATTATTCGCGCACCGTGATGCTTGCAGAAAATGCGATCGAAAGCATCAGAGACACTTTCGCGGAGATGGAACAGCTCGCCGCCACTGAGTTCAGTAGGGAAGGCCTCCAGGGCACGGCTCTGCGCTCAATAGACATCCGCTATCGTCGTCAGGGATACGAACTAAACGTTCCCTATGCGTCTCCAGCGAGCGCCGTTGAAGCCTTTCATCGCCTCCACCAGCAGCGTTATGGTTTCAGCGATGCTTACAAGCCCGTCGAGATCGTGAATCTTCGCCTGCGCATCATCGCCGCCGCCGAGCCCTGGTCGCCCGCATATCAGGAGCCTGTCCCCGGAGACGGCCACGTCGCTCTTTATGCCGAGCGCCCAATCTTCTTCGACGGCAAATTCCTCCCCTCGCGCCTTTATCGCCGCGAAGCATTCTCGCCCGGAGACGCTATCCCTGGTCCCGCAATGATCACCGAATACACGTCGGCCACGCTGCTGCCGCCCGGTTGCCGCGCACAGGTCGACAGCTATCGAAATATCGTCATCACGGTGCCCGCATGACCCATACCGCAGCCGATCCCGCTAAACCTGACCCAGTAGACCTCGCCGTCTTCCAAAGTGCCGTGCATTCCATTGCCGAGGAGATGGGCGCCGCCCTGCGCCGCACCGCGCTCTCACCCAATATCAAAGAGCGGCGCGATTATTCCTGCGCCATCTTCGACGGACTGGGGCGCGTCATCGCCATGGGCGACCACATGCCCGTGCACCTCGGCTCGATGCCCATGTCCGTGCAGGCCGCCGTCGCGGCGATGGCCTTCGCGCCGGGAGACATCGCCATCCTCAACGATCCCTACGCGGGCGGAACACACCTTCCCGACATCACCATGGTGCTGCCCGTCTTTCTGCCCAGCCACGATCAACCCGCGTTCTATGTTTCGAATCGCGCGCACCACGCCGACGTCGGCGGCGCATTCCCCGGCTCGATGGGACCCGCCCGTGAAATCTTTCAGGAAGGCATTCGCATTCCTCCCGTGCGCATCGTTCGCGGAGGAAACCTCGACCGGGAAATGCTCGACCTGATTCTGATGAATGTGCGCACGCCGCAGGAGCGCGAAGGAGATCTCGCGTCGCAAATCGGCGCCTGTCGCGTCGGCGAGCAGCGCATGTTGCAGCTGGCGGAGAAATACGGCGAGCAGAATCTGCAGCCCTTGGTCGAAGAATTGCTCGACTACTCCGAGCGCCTCGTGCGCGCCGAGCTGCGCACCATGCCAGCAGGCGACTTCAGTGCAGAAGACTGGCTTGATGACGATGGCGTGACCGCCGTCCCCCGCCGCATCACCGTGCGCCTGCGCTTCGACCCCGCGGCAGCATCACTCAACATCGACTTCTCCGGATCTTCCCCTCAAGTCGCCGGCAGCGTGAATGCCGTCCGCGCGATTACACTCTCCGCGTGCTTTTACATGCTCCGCTGCCTGCTCCGGGAGGACGCTCCCGCGACCGCAGGCATTCTGGGCCCGCTCAGACTTGAGACTCCCTCCGGCAGCATCGTCGATGCGCTCCCGCCCGCACCCGTCGCTGGAGGCAACGTGGAAACCTCGCAGCGCATTGTCGACGTACTCCTTCGTGCACTCGCCCAGGCAGTTCCCGGGCGCGTCCCGTCGGCTAGCGCCGGCACCATGAGCAATCTGACCATCGGAGGCGTAGACCCGCGCACCGGCGAGCCCTTCACCTACTACGAGACAACGGCGGGAGGCATGGGTGCGCGTCCCGGCATCGACGGCGTCTCCGGCGTGCAGACCCACATGACCAATTCGCTCAACACGCCGATCGAGGCCCTCGAATACGCCTACCCCTTGCGCGTGCGGCGTTATGCCTATCGTGATGGATCGGGCGGCGCAGGACAATTTCGCGGAGGCGACGGACTCATCCGCGAAGTCGAGATGCTGGCCGACGCGCAGGTGACGCTGCTGGCCGACCGCAGAAAATTCCGACCCTACGGATTGCAGAGCGGAGAAGATGGTGCGCCCGGAGGCGCCTGGGTTCTCAAAGCCGGGACCACCGAAGAGACGGAGATCCCCGGAAAGTGGACGCAGCGCCTCTCTAAAGGAGACATCCTGCACATCGAAACCCCCGGTGGCGGCGGCTGGGGCAAACGTTGAGCACTGCGCGCCGCTCCTTAGTGAAGCCGAGCGGCCAATCGGTTCATCCTATAAGCCTGTCACCGGAGAAAACCCATGGCCGGCGTTTCGCAGAGCTCGCATTTACCCCGCTCGTCAAAGAGCAGCAGCGGCAACAGGGCAGCCGCTACCTCTATGAACGCATCGAGCAGTCTGCGGATCCGGGAGACTGTCTCGGCCCGCACGAACAAGCCTTTATCCGGGAAAGCGATGGCTTCTACATGGCGTCCGTCACTGAAACGGGCTGGCCGTACATGCAATATCGCGGAGGAATGAAAGGCTTTCTGCATGTACTCGATGACCGCACTTTCGGCTTCGCGGATCTCCGCGGCAACAAGCAATACATCAGCGTCGGGAACCTTCGGCACGACGACCGCGTCGCCCTCTTTTTCATGGACTACCCGGCTCGGCAGCGCCTCAAGATTCTGGGTCACGCAGAGATTCACGAAGGAGACGCAGAGGCGCGGAAGCTGATCGAAAGACTGCGCGTGCCGGAAGAAAAATCACCCGCCGAACGTGCCGTGCTCATTCATATCGCGGCATTCGACTGGAACTGCCCGCAACACATCACCCCGCGCTACACAGAAGAAGAGCTGTCGAAGATGCTCGAACCCATGCGCCGCCGCCTCGAGGCTCTCGAAGCCGAAAACGCGAAACTGCGCGGCTCTGTCCAATAATCCGCTACTCGATCCTCAACGCTACCATGGGATCAACGCGCATCGCCCGCCGCGCCGGGAAATAGCAGGCTGCGACGGCCACCAGTGTCAGCAGAATCGCAACACCCGCAAAGGTCGCCGGATCAGTCGCGCTCACTCCGAAGAGCAGCCCGCTCATCACGTGCGTCAGGCTTAGCGCGCCCGCGAGACCCGCGGCAATGCCGATCAGCGCCAGCCCCATCCCCTGTCGCAACACAAGTGCCAGAATCCTCCTGCGCTGCGCGCCCAGCGCCATGCGGATGGCGATGTCCGAAGTCCCCTGTGTCACCAGGAACGACATCACGCCATAGATGCCAATCGCTGCCAGAATCATCGCGAAGCCGGCAAACGCGCCCAGCATCGTCATTGCAAACCTCTGCCGCGCGACCGAATCATGAACCCGCTGCTGCATCGTCGCGATCTCAAACACCGGCACATCCGCATCGATGCCGTGAACCTGTTCGACAATCGAATTCGCCAGCGCCGCCGGATCGCCGGTTGTGTGCGCGACTACATACATCTGGCCATTCCCCCACGCGGCATAAGGAAAATACGTAACCATCTTTGTATCAATATCCAGACCGTATTGCTTTACCACTCCCACTACGCCGGCGATCGTCTGCCACGGCTCCTTATCGCCCTGCCGGATGCGCTTGCCCACGGCGTCTCCCTTCGGCCAGAAGCGGTCAGCCATTTTCTGGTCGATCAGCACCACGGGCTGCGATTTATCCGTATCCGCTGACGTAAAGAAGCGGCCCTGAAGCAGCGGAATGCTCATCGTCCGGAAGTAGTCCAGCGTCGCCGAGCGCTTGTCCACCTGCAGTTCGGGAGCATCCTTCGGTGGCACGTATCCTTCGATCTCCATGCCTCCCCATCCAATCGCCGGAGTGAGCGGAAGCACGGAAGCAGCGCCAAATCCGGTCACGCCCGGCAGGTTTCGCACCCGCTCGGCTAGCTCGTCGTAGAACTGAACCCTCTTCGGGCGCGAGTTGTACTTGGGAACGCCGGCAGCCACCTGCATGGAAATCACGCCTTCCGGATTGAATCCCGGCGGCACGCTCAGCAGGCGCACAAAGCTGCGCACCAGCAGTCCCGCGCCTGCAAGCAGAGTCAGTGAAAGCGCCAGCTCCGCAATCACCAGCGCCCCCCGGAGTTTGTCGTGCTTCACATT
Organism: Acidobacteriota bacterium; assembly: GCA_013289875.1. Classification (GTDB taxonomy): domain Bacteria; phylum Acidobacteriota; class Terriglobia; order Terriglobales; family Acidobacteriaceae; genus Silvibacterium. The sequence continues at coordinate 57,715 of JABCZC010000026.1, forward strand.
TAGGCCTCCGCTGTGCGAGGTTCGTCCGCCCGCCTTGAGCGTCGTGTTCAGGTCCACGCGGGAGGCGCGCAGCGCTGGTGCCAGTCCGAAGATAATCCCCGTAAGCAGCGAAATTGCCAGCGTGAACGCCAACACGCGGAAGTCCATCCCGATCTCGTCCAGCCTCGGAATGTTTCCTGGATGAATCTTCCGGACCACGTAAAGGCTCAGCGCCGACGCCCAGTCCCGCCACTCCGCCCATCAGGCTGAGCAGTACGCTCTCCGTCAGCAGCTGCATCACCAGCCGCCCTCGCCCCGCGCCCAGTGCGGTGCGCATAGCGATTTCCTTCTGCCGTCCAGTCGCGCACGCGAGCAGCAGGTTGGCCACGTTGGTGCAGGCGATCAGCAGCACTAGGGCCACTGCGCCGAGAAGAATCAGCACTGCGCCGCGCACATCGCCCACCACCTGCTCCATCAGCGGCACAACGCTGATGGTGAAGCTGCGGTCGCGATGCTTCTCCTCGCGCAGCCGCGCGGCAATAATGCTGATGTCCGCCTGCGCCTGCTGCATGGTCACGCCCGGCTTCAGCCGCGCCAGAAGGTTGTAGTTTTCGTCACCGTAATCCAGTTCCTTCTTCGCGTCCATCGGCAGCGGCATAAAAATCTCCGCCTTATCGATGCCGCCGATCACGGGTATCACTTCATGGCTCAGCTGGAACTCCTGAGGCAGGATGCCGACTACGGTACGCGGCTTTCCGTTGAGCGTAATGCTTCGCCCCAGCAGATTTGGGTCGCCGCCGAAGGCACGCTTCCACAGTCCGTACGTCAGCACTACCGCATCCGGCTTGCCCGGCCGGTCTTCGTCCGGGGTAAAGATGCGGCCCAGCAGCGGCTTCACGCCGAGCATGGGCAGCAGGCTCGAAGACGCCTCGATGCCATCCACCCGCATCGCCTTCGAAAGCCCGCTCAGCGTATAGCCTTCGCCGATCGCGATCGCCGTCTCCTCGAAGACGTGGTTCTGCGCCTTGATGTCGTGATACTGCCCCGGTGAGGGCCAGTCCTGCGGTATGCCGATCCCCGGCGAGCGCAGCCACAGAATCGCCAGCCGCTCCGGATGCGCATACGGCAGCGGCTTCAACAGCAGCGTGCTGGTCACGCTGAAGATCGCCGTGTTCGCGCCGATCCCGATCGCCAGCGACAGCACAATCACAAACGTGAGCCCCGGATTCTTCATCAGCATGCGCAGACCGTAGCGCACATCCTGAGCCAGGTCCTCAAGCAACCTCGTGCCGCGCGCCTCGCGGCACTGCTGCCGCACCTGTTCCGGCCCGCCCAGCACAATCCTTGCGCGCCGCATCGCCTCTTCCGCAGAGGCTCCTGCCTGCCGGTATTTCTCAGCCTCGCGATCCACGTGATAGCGCAATTCCTCGTCCAGCTCGGTTTCCACCGCCTTGCGCTGGAAGAGTGCGCGGAGTCTATAGAGCAGATCGCTCAGCATGTTCGCCTCCATCAAGCCATATCGAGAACGTGGCCCACCGCTGCCGCCAGCTTGCGCCATGCCGCGGCTTCAACTTCTAGCTGCTTCTCACCCTGCCGGGTCAATTTGTAATATTTGGCGCTGCGATTATTCTCGCTGATCGCCCAGTTGGCCTTGATCCAGCCGCGCCGCTCCAGGCGATGCAGAGCCGGATAGAGCGAGCCCTGCTGCACCTGCAATGCCTCCCGTGAGACCTGCTGCAGCCGTTCCGAAAGCGCCCACCCGTGCAGCGACTCCAGCGCCAGCGCCTTCAAAATCAGAAGGTCCAGCGTCCCTTGAGGAAGTTCCAACCGTTCGTCAGCCATGTATCGAGGTATCCCCTGTTGCTTCTACACCAGAGAATATGGAAGTTGGTGTCGAAGTGCAAGGGAAGGCGTTACTCAGCCCGCAAAGCGATCATAGGATCCGCTTTCGTAGCTTTCCGGGCCGGAATGTAGCAGGCGAGCACGGCGATGGCGATCACCATGAGTCCAACAGCGCCAAACGTGAGCGGATCGGCGGGGCTGACCTCATAGATGAGGTTCTTCAGCACGCGCGCCAGTGTGAGAGCGAGAAGCAGTCCGAGAACCGTTCCCGTCAGCACCAACCCTGCAGCCTGCGCGAGTACGAGACGGATTACGTCCAGCCGTTGCGCGCCCAGTGCCATGCGCAGTCCGAATTCCGGAGTGCGCTGGCTAACCGAATACGAGATCACTCCGTATGTACCGATCGCAGCCAGAAGAATGGCGAGGCCAGCGAACATCCCCACCAGAACAAATGCGAAGCGCGGGGTCGCGACGGATCCATAAACGATCTCGTCCATCCATGCGACGTCGGCCACCGCCAGAGCAGGATCCAGCCGCCTCACTTCATTCCTCACGGCCTCCGCCAGCGTCTGTGGATCTGCGGTAGAGCGAACCACCAGCGACATATCGGTTGAAGTAAATGGCTGCTGAAGATCGGCCCACCAGAACGCAGGCTCAGTGTCAGCGCTGCTGGGCTTGTCCTTCACGTCGCCTACCACGCCAACAATCCTGAACCAGTCTGTCTCCTTGGGATGGTCGTCCCACGTCACTCGTTTTCCCACCACATCTTCGCCCGGCCAGTATTTCTGTGCCATCGCGTGGTTAATGATCACGACTCTCTGTGTACCGGGCTTGTCGCCCGCTGTAAAGAAGCGTCCGCGCAGCAGAGGAATGCCGAGCGCGCGAAAATAATCCGGCGTGGCAACGTGGTAACGCGCATGAAACTCGTCGTGCGGCGGAGCCTGCTTACCTTCGATATTGAGGCTGGTGTTGTCGTCGTAGCCCGTCCAGGGAAGATCGCTGCCCGCGCCGGCCGCCTCGACTCCGGGGATCGACGCGAGGTTGGTGGTCAGCGTGTCGTAGAAGCGTCCCACGACTGCTTCCGTCTTGTACTCGGCTCCGGGCAGCGACACGCTCGCCGTCAGAACGTGCTCCTCGCGAAAACCGGGATCTAGATGGATCAGGTTAAGCAGGCTGCGCAGCATCAGGCCTGCTCCAATCAGCAGCACGCACGCCAGGCTCACTTCCGATACCACCAGCGCATTGCGAAGACGGCTCAGCCGTCCGGTGCCGGTGGAAGTTCTGCCCCCTTCATGCAGCCCCTGCCTCGGATCGATTCGCGAGGCTTGAATTGCAGGAATCAATCCAAAGAGAATGCCGGTGGCGGCGCTGACCAGAAACGTAAATGCAAAGACCGGAGCGCTTACATGGATCTCATGCGCACGCGGAAAATCGGCAGGGAGCAGCGACACCAGGGCCTTCACGCCTCCTGCGGCCATCCCCAGACCGAGCGCGCCGCCCGCCAAAGCAATCAGCAGACTTTCCGTGAGTAGTTGGCGCACAAGCCGAGACCGGGACGCGCCTAATGCCAGCCGCACGGCGATCTCGCGCTGTCGCGTTGCGGCTCTCGCCAGCAGCAGGTTTGCAGCATTGGCGCAGGCAATCAGCAACACGATGCCGACCGCACCGAGCAGCACCAGAAGCATGCGCTGGCTGGATCCGACGACTTCGCGGTAGAGGGGAATGACCATCACCTGCCAGTCGGATTTGCCCTGGCCAAGATCGCGCGCAATCTGGGTCATGATGGCGCTGAGTTCTGACTGTGCCTGCTCGGCGGTGACGCCATCTTTCAGGCGTCCGATGCCTTCGATGTAGTGCGCCCCGCGGCGCGTTGGATCTCCCTCGAACGTGAACGGCCACCACAGATCGACATCCTCGCCGTACGCGAGTGAACGATATTCATTGCCGGGGTGCTCGGTTCCCGCAGGCATCACGCCCACGACCGTGAACGGCTGCGCGTTCAGGGTGATCTTGCGTCCGACGATGTCAGGCGCAGCGCCGAACTGCGAACGCCAGACCCGATCGCTGAGAATCACCTGCAGACCGTTGCCCGGAGTCTCCACCTTCACATCGAACTCGCGTCCCAGCTGCGGATGCAGGCCAAGGACGCGGAAAAATCCCGAGGTGATTCGGAATCCGTGCAGCCGCACCGGCTCAGTCGAGCCGCCCGAGAGCTGCATATCTCCACGGCTGAACGCGGCAAGGGAATCGAAAGACTTGCTGTGCGTCCGATAGTCGCGAAAGTCGAAGGGGTTCAGGGGAAACTTAGGATAGATGTTGCTTGTGAGGAAGACGCGGACGATCTTCTCTGGCTCCGGATAAGGAAGGGACTTGATCAGAACACTGGAGATAACGCTAAAGATGGCGCTGTTCGCGCCGATGCTCAGGGCCATCGTGAGGATGATGACCACCGCGAACGAAGGATTGCTCCACAGCTGCCGCTGCGCATAGCGAAGGTCCTGCACGCCTGTGTCGATCAGGCCCGTGCCGCGCGCTTCGCGGCAATCTTCCTTCACCTGCTCATCGCCGCCAAAGGCCAGCCGCGCACTTCGGCGGGCCTCCTCATCCGTCATGCCTTGCTTCTTGTACTTCTCGACTTCCCTGTCGAAATGAAAGCGGATTTCTTCGTTCAGCTCGGTTTCCACGACATTCCGGCGAAACAGCGCGCGCATGCGATACAGCAAATCGTTGAGCATCCCAACCTCACACATTCTCTAAAATCTGGGCGACCGCCGCCGTGAGCTTTAGCCAGCTGTCCGTTTCGACTTCGAGCTGCTTCTGCCCGGCGCGCGTGAGCTCGTAATACTTCGCCCGGCGATTGTTGTCCGACGCGCCCCACCGCGCCTTGATCAACCCACGGCGCTCAAGGCGATGCAGCGCTGGATACAGCGATCCCTGCTGAATTCTGAGCACGTCGCTCGACACCTGCTGCACACGTTCGGAGATGGCCCAGCCGTGCTGTGGCCCTGCAGAGAGGGTTCTCAGAATAAGCAGGTCCACGGTGCCCTGCGGAAGATCGATCCGTTGAAGTTCCAAAACTCTCCCCTTGTCCTTCTACAGGGAGTAATACCTTATCTCCTGTAGAAGTGCAAGTGGGGCTTTGAGAATTTGGAGTGACTTGCCGGCTAAGGGGTGGGGCTTACTCCGACCCGCCTGTCGAGAACACCTGCTCGACGGCACGGTCGTGGACTCGATAAATCGCGAACTGCTGCTCCGTCTTTCCAGCCAGCTCGAAGATGAGCTCAGCGCGATTGTCGGCGTCGGTATCGACGGCATCCACCAGCTGCATCCGAGGAATTACATCCAGTTCACCCTCGCGCGTAACCTGCTTGAAGAGAATCTGCGGAACGCCGTTGAAATCCGGCTGAGCGATGATCGTCACATATTTCGCCTGATCGCCATCGCCACTCTTCGCTGAGAAAACGAGCGTCGCTCCGCCGCCGAACGAGAGCTCGTAGGCCTTGAATTGCTCGTCCGTTAAATCCGGCAAGACAGGCTTGGGCGCAGCTTTATGCGCAACATGAGTATTTTCAGCTGTGGTTGTACTTTTCTTTGCGGGCGTCTTGGCCGGACCGATACTCTGACCCGAAACCGTCGACTTCAGCGCGTTGCCCGCAAGCATATTTTTTGCCACATCTTCCAGCGCCGCTTGCATCTTCTTCGCGTCTTCCGGATCGTTCCACGCATACACATACGAGTGCGGTTCGCGCGTCTTGATGTCCGAAACCGCGGCGATCATCCTCAGGTTCTGCGGACTCCCCGTGAGCTTGGCGATCTCCACCGTCGACGGCTGATCGAGCGACTCCAGCTCCGCCGGTCGCCCATGCTGCAGCCGTGGCCTGTCCGGATCGACATTGGTCGTCGCCGAAACCGGAGCGCCATTGTCGTTGGGGTTCGTTGCGGCAGCCGGAGGCCGATGCAGCACGGGCCTGTCCGGATCGACGTCTGGAGCCGCACTTCCCGAACCCGAACCAGACCCCGAACCCGAACCAGACCCCGAACCTGACCCCGAACCTGACCCTGACCCCGAGCTGCTCGCGGTCGAATCTGTCCGCCGATGCAGCGTCGGCCGGTCCGGATCGTCCGCCGGAGCACCCCCCGAGGTATTTCCAGACCCGCT
>JABCZC010000027.1 GCA_013289875.1 Acidobacteriota bacterium
AACACGGGCAAGCCAGAGCCCTTCAGTAACCGGCAATTCACCCTTAGAGCGCGCTTCGATGGTAAAGAGCCACTAAGCATGAAGGCGCTCAGAATGCGGGCGAAGGCGAGGTCCAATGGGCGGTCACGGCCGCGCTGGAGAGCGCGGGCGTCGAGGTCCCGCGCCCGGTCGGGATCGTGGTCGACGTCACGTGCACGAGCGTGAGCATGGCCAAAGTCGCGGATGAGCAGGCCGCGGTCGAGAGCGCTATCGAGGTCGCGGTTGCGTGTGCGGGCGAGGATGCAAGCGAGCAATAGCAGGGATTCCCCGGAAAGAGAGTAAAAATTGCACGCTATGCGGTGCAGCCGCGGATAACTCCATTATTTTCCGTCGCCGGGTTTGGAACTCCCCTTGCTCTCTAGGTGAAACGTTCGAAGGAGATTTACCTGGATGTTGGCTGGCACAATCCACAAAGAGAGAGTGGCCGACGAGGACGGCTCAATAAATATGCGGAAATCATTGGTGGCGATTGAGAATTGGGCGGTGGTAGAAAGCGTCATCTCGCCGAGTTATGAAGAATTGCAGCCGGGCAGGCACCTCATGGGCAACGTCCTGGGGCATGCGAGCCTGCAGAATACGAAGCTCATTTACACCTCCCGCATCCTGAACGTCTATCAGGGAGTGGTCGAAACGCTCAATACGCTGTATCAGCTCGGAGAGCCCAGCGAGGAATACAAGGAATGGGAGCGCAGGCGAGAGGCGAACGCGCTGTCCGCCGCGGGGCTTCGCTCAAAGACAAAGGAGTTTCCGCGCGCAAACGACGACAGCCGCAAGTCACAGGTTGCTTAAGGTCAGGTAGCTCGCGCGTTCTTCCGAACCCGCTGGGATTGTCCCGGCGGGTTTTTCTTGCGTTCATGAAACCCCGTAACACCCGAAGGAGCCAGCCGATGTGCTAGCGCTTTTGTGCACCGGAACGCGAAGCCACATCCGAGCGACAAAGGTACCCTTATATCTTCGAACATGACGTAATTCTTGTTTGTCATAGATTTAGCGATGTATATGTCATGTTTTACTGCGAGGAAGTTGCGAGGCGGCAGAATGGTTCGAGGGCAGGAACGGCTTGTTCAATCTTTCTGACGGACACCTGGGAGCGCACTAACCATCCGTGCGTGTGAGGGTGGAATCTCTGTGGAAATTCTGTGGAAAATTCACAGTTACTACCCTGATGCCTTCAAGTTACGCTTTAAGAAGATTGAGGAAATGATTGTTTTGTAATTGCGCCCCAGGGAACACGATCTCCAGATTCCTGGCCCCGAGGGTTTTGAACGCTGTCTCACCCAGAACCTGCCGGAAGTCGGTTGTAATGGCGAGATCCCGCTCTTCGTAGAGCTGGCCCTTATCCATCCCGGGCCATTTCCCGTAGACCTTGCCCCCCGCCACAGCTCCGCCCAGCACAAACATGACATTGGCATGACCGTGATCCGTTCCGCCTGTCCCGTTCTGGTGAACGGTGCGCCCGAATTCCGACATCGATACCAGAGTGATGTTCTCGGCGTCGTCGCCCATGTCCGTCCAGAAGGCGGCAATTGATTCGCTGAATTCCTTCAGCCGGTTGGAGAGCTGGCCATTTACGCTTCCTTGATTCTGGTGCGTATCCCACCCGCCGATATCCGCGAATGCCGCCTCGACTCCCAGGTTCGCCTTCATCAGCTGAGCCACCTGTTTCAGGCTGTTGCCGAACGCGCCATTGGGATATCTCGCCCCTGCCGCGGGAACATATTTATCCGGATCCGTGGCCTTCAGCATTTTCACGGCCTCGAAAGTCTCCGTCGCCGTCCCATGCAGCACCGCGTTGACCGACTGGTCATACATCGACTCAAAGCTGTTTGAGATCGGCACTACCGCCGGATTCTGCCCGCCCACGTTAAAGTCCTTCAGGTTGCCGATCGCGACCGCCGGAACCTTGCCCTCCAGGGTCCGCGGAAGCTGCGTTCCCAGCGCGACCGCGCGAAAAGCCGATTTCTCATGCCCGGGCCGGGCCGCATCTTCGGCCTGCAGCGCCCGGTTCAGCCAGCCATCGGGAGTCGCCTTGAACCCCGGCGTCCCCGACTCCATAAAGTCCTGCGCGTCGAAATGCGACCGGCTCGGATCCGGCGATCCGCACGCATGCACCATCGCCAGATACCCTTGGTCCCATAGCGGCTTGAGCGGCTGCATCGAAGGGTGCAGCCCGAAAAATCCATTCAGGTCGATCACCTGGTTCTGCGGAATCGCGATCGTCGGGCGCAGCTCATAATAGGTCTTCTCGCGATGAGGAACGACGATGTTCAGCCCATCCGCCGCTCCCCGCTGGAAGATGACCACCAGCTTTTTCCCCTGGGCCTGTGCTGTTGTCGCCTGCGCCAGAACGCTGCGTGTAAGAAACGTGGGGACAGCGGAAGCGCCAACCACCGCCATCGCTCCGCCCTTCATAAACGCACGCCGAGTCAGAGACATGGGAATACTCCCGTTGATAGCAATGACGCGGAACCAGCCGGAAAGTCGCGCAGGATCCTCATTTTACGAAGGGATCCGGTTTTCAGGTAGCCGATTCGGCTGACAACGCCTCCATACCAGGCTCTCGGACAGTCGAATGATGGATAATTTCCCACGTTAGTCAGTGGAGCGAGAACGATGCCTGTGCAGTAACAGGGGGGAAAATGAAGAATACCGCGGTGCTGCTGCTGAGCGTCCCTATGTGCCTCGCACGTAAAGGTGTCGTGGCAGCAATCTCGCAGTTCCTGGTTGCGCACAGGGGCAGCGTCCTGCACAGCGACGACCACCTCGACTGTGGCCGCGATCTCTTCCTGTCGAGGCTGGAGTGGGATCTGGACGGCTTCGATATTCCGATTTCGGATTTCGAACATCACTTCAGGCCGTTGGCCGACCGTTTTCTCATCAACTACCACCTGGCTTTGACGGACTATCGCCCCAGGATGGCCATCCTCGTTTCTGGCTACGACCACTGCCTCGCTGACCTGCTGTACCGGCAGAACACCGGGGAACTAGCGTGTGATATTGCCATTGTCATCAGCAATCATCCGGCTGCCAGGCCGCTCGCCGAGTTTTATCAGGTCCCCTTCCATCTGCTGACCCGCCCTCAGGACAAGCGCGAATCCGAACGGGAAATGCTTGAGCTGTTCGGGCAGGATGTGGATCTGATCGTGCTCGCGCGCTACATGCAGATACTGGGACCGGAATTCGTGGCCCAGTACCTGCTGCGCATGATCAACATCCACCATTCCTTCCTGCCCGCCTTTGTTGGCGCGAAACCCTATCATCGGGCATTCGAACGTGGGGTGAAGTTGATCGGAGCCACCAGTCATTACGTGACCGCCGCCCTGGACGAAGGGCCGATTATCGAGCAGGATGTCGCCCGCGTCTCCCATCGCGACACTGTCGAGGAGATGTTGCGCAAGGGTCGGGACCTCGAAAAAGTCGTGCTCTCGCGTGCCGTTCGCTGGCATCTGGAAAATCGCATCCTGGTCTGCCAGAACAAGACGGTCGTCTTCGTTTAGCCCTCCTAAAAAATCTATGCAGACATTCATACGTATAGAGGTCTATACTGCGCCCGTCCCAACTTTCACCCGAAAGGCGTCTTCAATGACAAAAAGGTTTTCCGTTCGCACTTCCCTCGCTGTGTTTGTGAGCTTATTCACTCTTGCCGTAACCAGCGCTCCCGCATTCGCGCAGACCCAGACCAGCCAAGGCAAAATTCTGGCCGGATTCTTCGAAGAATGGAGCATCTACTACGCGAACTACAATCTCGCCAATCTTGAAAGCAACGGCTCGGCCGCAAAGCTGTCGCACCTCGTCTACGCCTTTGGAGACGTCTCGGCCAGCGCCACTGACCCCTCCACCAACACCTGCGTCATCGCCGATGCCTGGGCCGACTTCGAAGACAACAATCTCCCACCCGTTGGCGGCATCGCCGACACCTGGCCGCTCTACGGCAACTTCGCCGAGATACTCAAGCTGAAGCAGCTTCACCCCAAACTCAAGACCCTCATCTCTCTTGGTGGAGCCAGCGCAGCCGAAGCGCAGGCCTTTTCGACCGCTGCCAGCACTGAGGCTGGACGCCAGGCGCTGGCCTCCGCCTGCATCAACATGTTCATCGTTGGCAACGTGGGCAGCGACTGGAACGGCAACATCACCGCGCCCGGCCTCTTCGACGGCTTTAACATCGACTGGGAATTCCCCGCCGCCACCGACAAGCAGAACTTCACCCTTCTGCTCGAGGAGTTCCGAAACCAACTCAACACCCTGAGCGCGCAGACCGGCAAGCAGTATCTCCTCACCTTCGACGGACCCGCCGGCTCACAGAACTACACCAATATCGACCTGAAGAACGCGGCAAAGCTGGTCGACTTCATCACGATCGACGGCTACAACTACGCTGGAACTTGGGAGTCCGTCACCAACGACGCCTCGCCCTTATTCGATGCTCCGCAGGACCCCGCCTTCGGCCAGCACCTCGACATCGACGACACCGTAACCGCCTACCTCAAGGCCGGCGTGCCTTCGCAAAAGTACGTCATGGGCGTGCCCCTCTACGGTGCGGGCTGGACCGGCGTTCCCAACAAGAACCACGGCCTCTATCAGACCTCCACCGGTCCCTCTACCGTTCTGCTTTCCAACGGAACCGGACCTTGCACCGATCTCAGCGGCAACACGCCCGGGTGCGACACGCTGCTCACGGCCGGCACCGCCACCTATGCCACGCTCTCCACCCTCACCGCCAACGGTTACAAGAGCTACTTCGATCCCACCCGCATCGCCGTCTCTCTCTACAGCCCCACCAGCGAGACCTTCTACACCTATGACGACCCGGACACGGCTTTTCTCAAAGCGCTCTACATCGATTTCCGCGTGCCTGGAGGCCTCGGCGGCGCATTCGTCTGGGCTGTCAAGGACGACGACGCCAACGGCACCATGGTAAAGACTCTGGCCACCGGCCTCGGACGCTAGCTTTCCCAACCTAGACTTCCCTAACCACGCGGTCCGGCCATCTGCCTCGGTCGGACCGCTCTTTTTTCCCGCGTTCCGATCCACTCGCCATGTACGTACTCGGAGGCCTTGGTGGATAATGGATCGTCTAAGGAGATCCCCCACATGGGCAGTGTCGCTCTTCTGCAATCGCTGAGAGAAAGCATTCTCGGTCACGCCGGCGTAAAGACCGTCTACGGCGAACCGATCACCGCACAGGGCAAGACCGTCATTCCTGTTGCAAAAATCGTCTATGGATTCGGCGCAGGCGCGGGTACCGGCGGAGTAGGCAATTCCAGCGCAACGGGCGAAGGCGGTGGAGGCGGCGCAGGCGTACGGACTATTCCTGTCGGCGTCATCGAGATCAGCGACCAGCCGACCCGCTTCATTCCCATCACAAGTCGAAAGAAGCTCGCCGCGGCTGTTGTCGGAGGTATTCTTTTCGGCCTGCTGTTCGCCCGCCGCAAGCGCCGCTGACACGAGCGGTCGTAACTGACCCGTCACTGGCACGAATCACCTGTTGCGTGGAACGATTCATGTCCGATACGGGACTCTCGCAGGCCTTGTCTTTCCTCGATGAGTCCATTGGCGATTTATAACCTAAGTCGTGAGTCCTTCGATTCTGCCCGTAACCTCAAAAGGTCAGTTTGAGGGCGAATTGCACCAGGCGCGGATTGTTCACGGTGGAGTTCACGGCGCCGAAGCCGACTGCGTTTATATCGTTGACCGGCAGACCGAACTGTGCGTGATTCCAGAGGTTGAAGAACTCTGCGCGGAAGTTCAAACCCATTTCTCTCGGTAGCGGAAACGTCTTGATAACAGAGAAGTCCGTATTGACGAAGTCTGGACCTATGACCGGGACACGAGATGCATCTCCAAGTTGCCCGATGGGAGGCGCAACGAAGCAAGAGGGATTAATGAACTGGATTCGGCTGTTTTGCGCTCCGCGGACGTTGCATCCTACGACCTGATCGGGGCGATTCCAGTTGTTCCCGTTGCCACCATTCTGGAAGTAGGAGCCCGACTGGTTGTTGCTGTCGATCAAGGGATCGGGGAAACCCGAAGAGATCCTTTGGATAACCGTCACCTGGTAGCCGCCGAGCAGAATGTTGGTGAGATTATTCCAATCGCTGCCGAATCGCTTGCCCTGGCCGAAAGGAAGATCGTAGATCACGCTGGCTACGAAGCTGTTATTGAGATTAATCTGAGATAGGGCCCAATCCAGCGTTCGCCAGTTGGGGAGCGGGAAAAAAGGCGCGCTCAACAGAGAGCCAAGACCATCGGATAGGCCGTTGTCAGCGGTATGGGACCAGGAATAAGCGATCAGGGCATAAAGGCCATGCTTCGATGTTTTGGTCTCTGCTTTGACCTGAAGGGAATCGTAGCTTGTGTCACCCACATCGCCGAAGAGCGAAATCGTGTCGCCGGTCGTATAGGGGGGGATATAAGGCAGTCCTCCGGGCAGGCAGCCAATCGTGTAGGAGGGGGATCCGACACAAGCGGATGGGCTTGAGGTATTGAGGTCATTGCCCGCGACTAGAATATGGTTGCTGCGCGATCCAGCGTAACCCATACTGAGCACAACGTTGCCGGGCAACGCCTGTTCGACATTCAGGTTATATTGGCGCACCGTGCCTAACTTGAAGTTGGTGGGCTGCGTATAAAACGAGCCGGTAAATGTTCCAACGGTAGGTGGCGCTGGAATGGCTTGAAATCCACTGGAGAGACTGATAGCGGAGGGCGTCTGTCCAAGCACGGTGGCACAGTACGACGTCGGGAAGGCACAGCCTGCACCGGTGAACGCATCGGATTCACCGAGAAAAGGCGGGTTCTGCCAAAGACCCTGCGCTCCCTGGCTCCACGCCGAGTCGTGAAAGATCGCGAAGCCGCCTCGAAGCACGGTCTGATCGCTGCCAAAGACCTTCCAGGCAGCACCGATGCGAGGCTCGAGAGCTGTCCAATCCATTTGCACTCCGGCCGATGAACTGACTCCATTTTGATTGGCAATCAGAAGCTGTCCGGTATTGGGAATATAGTTTGCCAGGCGCCCGTGAGCCTCAGAGATTGGAGTGGTCATGTCCCAGGCAAGACCCAGATTGAGGGTCAGGGAAGGAGCGATTCTCCAATCGTCCTCACCAAAGGGACGATAAATCTTCCAGCGGCGTCCAGTAACAGGGCCGTCGAAGGTCTGATCGTGAATGGCCCCTCCGGTGATGCCGAGAAGGAAATCGGCCTCGGGATTGCCGCTGACGCCTGCAGTGCTGAGACCGGTAAAGTTGCCGCCATTGCCGATGAGCCAGAAACCATCCTGAAAAGCCTCTGTGCCAACATTCATCTGATTGGCCCGGAAGTCGAGCCCTACATGGATATTATGTTTGCCACGGATAATGTCGAGCGAATCCCGGAACGAGAAGATATTCGTTCCGCCCTGAAAGGGAGAGTACCCGCGATCGCCGAGCGCCCAATAGCCGGCCGTGAACTGCGTAGAGACCAGGCCGCAGCTATAGAAGTTCAGGCATTTCGAGGAACCGCCGGGGCATCCCAGGTTGGCATTGGGAATGCCACCGGGCACGATGGTGGCGGAGGCGCAAGTTCCAGTGCCTTGTGAGGCGATGTAGTCGAAGATGCGGTTGTAGCCGAAGGTAGCCTGGTTGACCATCGAGGCCGAGAAGACGTGGGTCTCGCCAAGAGCTACGTTGCGACCGTGATTGATGATGCGCTGATTGGTGCCGAAGGCGTTAGCTGAAGCAAAGGCTGGCGGAGTCGATCCGCCCGGCACATAGGAAAACGCCTGATCGTAGCTGAAGCGGCCGAAGAGAGTATCGGCTTGGGAGAGGGTGTAGTCGAGACGGCCATCAAACTTCGTCTCGTTGAGTTGGCGGACGGGAACGTTGACGAAGTTGTATCCCGCGGCGGCGTTGTTCGCCTTTGGTGTCGGGTACAGGTTAATCATGGCCTGCCCAATGTTGTTGAAAAGGCCGGATGGAATCTTCGCGCAGGGAGTTCCCTGGGCCTGGCTTCCGTCAGGATTGGCCGCCAGGGGCTGGCCTGCCGGATTGCACTGGAAATAGACATTTGGATAGACAGTAGGATCGGTTGAGGCACCAATCATATTGGGATTGACGATGCCAGGCGCCTGGACGGTGCCGGAGGGGGTAGTAACGCTGCTGAAGACCGGATTGCCGAAAGGGTCTGCTGAGAAGTCACCCGAACGCATGGCCAGCGAAGGAATGAGACCCGTAAAGGTAATGCCCTCCCGCTGATACTTTTGTTCGCCGTCGACAAAGAAAAACAGCTTATTCTTCTTGATCGGTCCCCCGATCGAACCTCCGAACTGATTCAGGTTGAACTTCCCTGTCGTGTTTGCGAAGTAACTCCGGGCATCCAGCGCCGTGTTGCGGAAAAACTCGTACAACGAACCGTGGAAGTCGTTGGTTCCCGACTTTGTTGTCAGAAGAACGGTGGGGCCGGCACGAGTTCCGTACTCGGCGGAGTAGGTGTAGGTCAGAACCTTGAACTCCTGAATGTCATCGATCGAGGTCAAGATGGCGATACCGCCTGCTGTCAATTCGTTATTGTCGACGCCGTCCAGCAGCCAATCCGTACTGTTTGGGCGGGAGCCACCGACTGACAACGAGAAAGGGCCGCGTGCCGCCACCTCACTGCTGGCCGCAGAGGTAAAGAAGCTGTTGGGATTGGTCTCTGCCGTAGCGCCCGCCGTGAGCGTGGCGAGCTGCACGAAGTCGCGGCCATTCAAGGGCAACTGCGAAACTTGCTGCGAGGTGATGACCTGGCCGAGAGAGGCATTGGCCGTCTCGACGGCAACGGCGTTGCCGGCAACCGTGATCGTACTGGACACGCTCGCGGGAGCGAGACTGAAATCCAGTTCGCGGGCCTGATTAACGTCAAGATTGAGATCCTTGGATTCGCTGCTTTGGAAGCCGGTGGAGTCGACGCGCACCGTGTATGTACCAACGGGGAGCAACGGGATCAGGTAGTGCCCTACGCCGTCGGTCTTCGTTTCACGAGCAAGACCGGTGGTCTGCGAGGTAGCGGTAACCGTGGCTCCGGAGACGTTCGCTCCGGATTTATCGGTGATTGTGCCGGAGAAGCTTCCCGTAGCCTGAGCGTACATGGCCGGACAGACGGCTAGCGCAAGAGCACAGGCAATCATGAGAAGCAATATTCTGTGCGGTGTTTTATTGGCCAGGACTTCCGTCGATTTCGGGCGCATTGCACCCATCAGTGTGCGTTTCATCGTCAAACCCCTTTCGATGAAATTCAGCTAAGGAGGTTCTTGCATTGAAATTCGCGGGACGACTGAATCTAAGAAATTCGCAGGATGAGTAACTGTATGTATTTGTCCGTTGAACGTCAAATGAAATTCGGGTGACATTTCGATGCGACGCATCCCGTTGGAGAGGATCGATCGCGGATGCATTTCGAATGCAAAAAGAGAGACTCTACTTCGGCAAGATTTGTATCGAGTACCGAATTCTACATGCCTCTACAGTGCACGGGCAGAGGTCGAAAGTCGAGATTGGAAAGAACAGGTCACCACCTTTTTTTGAGTTTGAGCCAGGAATGAGGGCTGTTCTTCGAATGGCGATAAGAGCCGAGTCACTCATCGAACTCCGGTCGAGACTTGCGTACTAAGCGACGATTGTTGCCAAGGTCTCTGGCCGTCGTTCACCAGTATGCCGAATCTGTATAAAACGTTGCTCGCTGAAGAAATAATTTACTTGCTAACTTGTTCGTTCTTTGGGCGTCGCATCGCGCATCCCAGCTTATGAAATACAGCGCAGTTACCCCAAGGAGCGGTAAAAATATGGAACCCACCCAGTATCATCACAAGCAGTTCTTCATTGGATCGGTTGTTGTCCTTGCAGGCGCCCTGGCCATCGCGGGATGTCAGAACAAGCCGGCTCATCCGGACGAGAAATCGGCCGTCAACAGTTCTCTCAACAACAGCAACCTCAAGGACGTGAGCGTCTCGCAGGATCAGGACAAGGGTGTTATGACCCTTACCGGCAACGTGGACTCGCAGGACCAGAAAAACCAGGCAGAAACTCTGGCGAAGCAGGCTGCTCCTGACTACACCATTGCCGACGAGATAGGCGTGCGGCCTCCGGGAGCCGAGAGCCAGGCGAAGTCCGTAGATTCCAACCTCGACAGCGCCATCGAGAGCAACTACAAGGCGGCGATCAAGGCCCACAAGAACCTCGATGATCAGAGCATCGACTATTCCGCCAAGAACGGCACGCTCATGCTCAAGGGTTCGGTGAAGACCGAGGCGCAGAAGAGGGAAGCCGCGAAACTCGCCAAGGAGGTACCCAATGTCCAGCAGGTCGTGAACGAAATCGAAGTCAAGCCGGGTAAACACTCCTCGCCCAATGCCTGAAGAAACTTGGCCGGCAATAACCGTCCGCAAGCTATAATGGAGTTAGAGAAAAAAAAGCCCGCCACACGGCGGGCTTTTCTTGTTCCTAAGAATGAGAGGGCTTTGAAGGTCTTCGAGTAACGCCTTTCTTATCTATTACTTGGGTAAAAGTAATTTGTTATGAAATTAGTTGCAGATCAACCACTTCATGAACCCGAATGGAATGAATGAATTAGAGAAAAACGAGGCGGTAACGGGTAAAGGGGGGAGGGGGTACCCCCCAAGGAAGGAGCTAGAAATCAGTACTTACGCATTACTCCCAGAACCCGACCCTGAATCGCAACCTGCGCCGCCGGAACATATATCGGATCCATCTCCATATTCGAAGGCTGCAAGCGGACAAGCGAGCCCTCTAAGTAATACCGTTTGAGAGTAGTCTCCGCCCCGCGCACCAGCGCCACCACAATATCCCCTTCGTGCGCTGCCGCAACCCGCTCGACAAATACATAATCGCCGTCGACTATATGCTCGTCGCGCATCGAGTCGCCCCGCACTTGCAGCGCAAACACCTCCCGACTCCCGACGATATCGCTCAGGGAAATGCTCTCCGAAGTCTCAACTCCCTCCAGCGGCAACCCCGCGGCAATCCTGCCCACCAGCGGAAGCCGGTCCACGGGCCGCGCCTTCGCCCGGGGCGGGAGTATATCGATCGACCGGCTCCGGTTGTGCGCCCGCTGCAGCAGACCCTTCTGCTGCAAGTTGGTGATGTGCTTATGTACGGTGGCCAGCGACCGCAGGTTAAGGCCATGGGCTATCTCCTCAAAGGAGGGGGAGTACCCATTGCGTTGCACAAAGCCCGAAATAAAATCGAGTACCTCTTTTTGACGGCGGGTCACGGCCATGCGCGGATTATAGCGAATAAAAAGCGAATCGCGGAAGTTTTATTTTTACCTCAGAGTTTCGCGCGATCTTACTTGGTCAACAACCAAATCTAGATTTTCCAAATCACCTCCCATTTTGATACTCAACTGGTTACGAATTCCCATCTCCGAACGCAGCACAATTCCGCAGTCAATCTCTTCTTGTGTCTGATTCCGAGACAGGAGATGTTGTTCATGCGAGCGGCGAATTGCGCAGGCTCGGGGGACATAAGCATGAGGTTTCTCGTCGCGGAAGACGATCGAGCATTAGGTCTGTTCCTGACTCGCGGCCTCGAAGTCGACGGCCACCACGTCAACCTGGCGAGCGACGGCCAAGCGGCAGTCGACGCCTTTCTCCAGCAGGCACCCGACCTTGCCATCCTCGATCTGAACCTGCCACGCAAGGACGGAGCCGAGGTATTGCGCTTTCTCCGTTCTGTGACCGATGACCTTCCCATTCTCATCCTGACAGCGCGTAATGAGATGGAGACACGCGTGAAGTGCCTCGACATGGGCGCGGACGACTGCATGTTGAAGCCGTTCTCGTTGGCCGAGCTCCGGGCGCGTTGCCGCGCGCTTCTACGCCGGAGCCGCGACACGAACCTGGTATTAAGGCAGGACGATCTCGAAGTGAACCGAGTAGAACGAACGGTTATCCGGGGCGGCATGATGATTTCCCTTACCAACAAGGAGTTTGCCCTGCTCGAATACCTGCTGCTCAATCGGGGCCATGCCATATCGCGTGCAACCTTGCTGGAGAGGATTTGGAACATGCATGGCACAGCCAGCACAAATGTAGTCGACGTGTATGTGAACTACCTGCGGCGAAAACTGGCCGATTATGGATCCCATGCTCTGATCCAAACAGTCCGCGGAGAAGGATATGCCGTCGGGCTGCGCAATGATGGGCAGAAAACAATGCCAGCCGGGAACTGAGCAATTTCTACGTCAGGAGGATACGGATGGCGACTTCGACAACAAGATCCATCACGGCGGCGCCAAGAACTGCAGTGCTGGCCAGCGCGGACATCTCCTTTCGTCAGCGAGTGCGCGATGCTTTGACAGGACTTCGCTGGCAGGTGCGCGAGGCTGCCGGAGGGGCCGAGGCATTGGCCCATCTCGATGCCTCTCCCGCGGAGACCGTCATACTCGATTCCTGGCTGCCCGATCTGGAGATTCAGGAGTTCATTGCCGAGTTCGAGAAGCTTCATCCGGGTGTGGACCTGGTGACGATAGATGACTCTTCTGCAGGACGAAGCGCGGCCCGCAGTCCGAGACGGAATGAGGTTCTCTTTGCACTGCGGCGCGGTCAGGATGCAGACGGTGCAGCCTGGAACTCGGCTCCTGTGATCGAGAGAGACACAAGACCTGGATTGGCTGTGGGCAATGGGAAGCAATCGATGCCTGCTGAGCTCGATGGGCAGACGGCGATGTCCTCACCAGCGGACAAAAGGAAGGATCCAGCGATTGAAGGCAGAAACAATGCTGTGATTGCTGCGGCCTGTCGTTTGCCGGAGTTCATCGGTGAACACCCGACGATGCTGGAGGTCAGCCGCCGCATCCGTCTGGTCGCGCCGCATGCTACAGCGGTCCTGATCCAAGGCCCGACTGGAACGGGCAAAGAACTTGTGGCGCGAGCGCTGCATCGGCTAAGCCCGCGGTGCTCTCGACCATTTGTCGCGCTCAATTGTGCAGCGATCCCCGAATCGCTCCTCGAAGCGGAACTGTTTGGACATACCCGTGGCGCTTTTACCGGCGCGGTGCAAGGCCGGGTGGGCCGGGTCGAAGCAGCTCATGGCGGTACGCTGTTTCTCGACGAGATCGGCGAAATGCCTTTAGCCCTGCAAGCCAAGTTGTTGCGCTTTGTTGAAAGCGGCGAGCTGCAACGCGTGGGCGAGAACGACGCGAACAATCTGCAGGCAGTCTCGACCGAGCTGACCGGCATCCGTGATGAAGTTTTGTCGCTGGCGAACTCGTCTTACCTCGGCCAGTACATATTTTCCGGGAGCCAAGGGGGCACCCAGCCGTTCACGCTCAACACCGCAACCTCGCCGGCGACCGTCACCTATCAGGGCGACAGCGACGTGAGCCACGTCCAGACGCCGGCGGGACAGAACATCCAGACCAATATTCCTGGCGACCAGATCTTCACAGTCGCAGGCGGCAACGTGCTGGGCTCGCTCAATAATCTGATCGCCGACTTTTTTTCGGGGGCGCCGTCAGCCACCTCCACCGCCGACCTGGCTCAGCTGAGCCAGTCGCTCGGATATGTGGATCAGCAGCGCGCGGTAATCGACAACTCCATCAACCGGCTGACCGCATCAAGCAATTACGCCTCGAGCGAGTCCGTGCAGCTGCTCTCGGCGCAGGACGACCTCATCCAGACGGACACGGCAAGCGTCGCGACCCAGTTGAGTTCGGCGGAGACCCAGCAGACAGCCCTGACGCAGGTGATCGCCGCCATCGAGCAGCAGGAGACGCTTTTCCAGGCGCTATAGGCATGTTTTCTCAACCAGGGGGTACCCCTCCCCCTCCCCCGGTATACCGGGTTGATTGAGGTAAGTAATACATTCCGGGTGGGTTAATGTAAGGATCAAGACACATCTAACAGATTTCAAGGTACTTAGGCCTGAATCATAGAAGGC
Organism: Acidobacteriota bacterium; assembly: GCA_013289875.1. Classification (GTDB taxonomy): domain Bacteria; phylum Acidobacteriota; class Terriglobia; order Terriglobales; family Acidobacteriaceae; genus Silvibacterium. Next base: position 13,950 of record JABCZC010000027.1, read on the forward strand.
AAAGGACTTACAAGCCGGTTATGGCGCGGTTGCTGTAATCGATTCATAACAAAGGATGATCCTGTAACCGTTTCATGCAGAAGGACATGTGTTTCGATATCCGGATTTCCGTTCCCCCGCCCGGAAATGACGAAGCCCGGCTTACGAGCCGGGCTTTTCTCTCTATTTCTATTGTAGCGGGTTCAGAGAAATAGTCGGCCAAAAAAGGCAGGATTAGGGAACAGGGATTAGGGATTAGTACAAGGCAGCCATTAGCCATTAGCGATCAGACTCCGCTCAGAATGACATCCTCTTTTTACGGTAGAAGCGATCGAAACTGCGATAGGCTTGGGGCGGAGGCGGGTGATGGCTAAGGTGACGGGGATTGGCGGGGCGTTTCTGCGGGCGGACGACCCGAAAGCGCTGTATGCGTGGTACGAGAAACACCTGGGGCTGACGTTGCAGAGCGGCTGCTTCATGTTCGAGGCGGCGGAGCAGCGAGGTCCGGTTGTGGTGTCGTTCTTCAAGCGCGGGTCGGACTACTTTCCTGTGAGCCAGCCGGCGATGCTCAATTTTCAGGTGGACGATCTGGACGCGTTGCTCGATGCGCTCATCGCCGCCGGAGCCGAGGTCGATCCCAAAAGGCAACGGGAGGACTACGGCAGCTTCGGCTGGTTCACCGATCCGGAAGGGAACCGGGTAGAGTTATGGCAGCCGGCGTGAACGGGCAGGGGGTAGGGGATAGGGTGTGTAGCGATCAGACGCCTTCCTGATTCTTCGGATAATAGAAGACGTTCAGTGTTTCGCTGAGGCCGCGGTAGAAAGCCTCGGCAATGGCTTCGTCTTTGGCCAGAAAAGAAATAGCTACATCGTATTCCGGATTATCAAGGGACATAAATTTCTTGAAAGTGGAGCTTCGCAGCGCGAGTGCCTCGGATACTTGCTCGATCCCTCTACTCCGGACCAATTGTCGATAGCGACGATCATTGTGCAAATTGCATGTCAAACGTATTGTGGATGTATCCTCCGCACATGTGTTGTGTACTTCTGCGCTTATACAAGGACCGATACGAATGGTGTCTGCTCCCACCGCTCCGGCGAGACCTCAACGTGCCATACCCTGGGTCATCTCCTTTTTAGCAGCGATCGCAATGCTGCTTCTTTTCCTCAGCTGCGTATACACTGCCAAGTCAGATTCCGTGACGTGGGATGAATCACAGCATCTCTACTCAGGATGGCTCTCCTGGGTGCGTGGGGACTTCGGTTACAACCCAGAGGTTCCCCCGCTGGTGAAGATGTGGGACGCCATTCCGCTCCTGCACCGGGACATCAAACAGCCGGCGTTCACGGGTGACCCCTTCAAGAAAGAGGGTTTCGTCCTGGGACAGCGTTTCCTCGTTGCCAATGGCATCGACCAAACCCTGATACCCGCACGGTTGATGGCTTCGGTGCTGACCGTCTTCCTCGCTGCGCTGCTCTTCTTCTGCGCAAGAGAAATGTTCGGTGACAAGCCGGCCATCTTCGCCCTGCTGCTGTTTTGCCTGGACCCGAATTTCGTCGCGCATGGCGCCTACGTGACCACGGATATCGGTGCCTCATTCACGATGCTGGCCGCGGTATATGCGTTCTACAGATACGTGAAGCATCCAACGGTCGCGCGAATGATTATGGTCGGGTTCGCTGTTGGCCTGGCGATGACTGCGAAATTCACCGGGGTCTTCATCGTCCCGGTCCTGTGCCTGATCGCCGCGCTCGACTACTGGCTGTCAAGAGATAAGGCAACGAGTGCCCGGTCGGCTTCGCCCCGGCAGTTGATCACTGCGATGGCAGTTGCTTCGGTGATCGGCATCGGATGCATCTGGGCGATCTATCACTTTCGCTATGCAGCTCGTCCTGCCCCGCTCCAGTTGAATCCGGCAACCGGGGACTATCTGCAGAAGCTTGCTTCGCCGCTGAGCCGTTGGGCGCTGATGACGGCCAGCAAACTTCACCTGCTCCCTGAGGCCTATATTTATGGGCTGGCCGACACGAAAATCTCAGCGGGTGATCTTCCGAGTTATCTCTTCGGGCGGGACTACCCCGGCGCCCCGCACTGGTATTTCCCGGCTGCTTTCATCATCAAAAGCACATTGCCGTTCCTGATCATGCTCGGATTGACTGTCGCTGTTGTGTTTTTTGGCAGGTGGCAAATGCGCCGCGAGATTATCTTTCTGACGGTGCCTCCCGTCTTTATTTTTCTGCTATCGACAGCTTCCAACCTGGGCATCGGCTACAGACATCTGTTTCCGATGTTCCCCATGCTCTACATCCTGATCGCGGGCTGTGCTGCGCACGTCGTCTCAAAAAATCCGAAATTCGCCTATGGATTCGCTGTTCTGTTGCTCTGGCAGTGCATCACGACGGTGGCTGCACGCCCGGGATTGCTGGCCTACGCAAATGAGGCCTGGGGCGGCCCATCGAAGACGCATCTTTATCTCTCCGACTCCAATACGGACTGGGGCCAGCAACTCAGAGCCGTCAAAGCCTACCTCGACGCGCACCCATCGCAACCCTGCTACTTTGCCTACTTCGCACAGGGGCCTGTCGATTTTAGGGATTATGGAGTCAACTGCCATGTGTTGCCGACAGGATCGGCACTGTGGACTGGCCTCGATACCATGCGCTTCGGTGAAAATCCGAATGTTTCGGGTACGGTGTTGATTAGCGATGGAGTACTAGCTGGTGCCGACATACCCGGCAGGAGCAATCTCTATGCGCAGTTCGTGCCGCTGCAGCCCGCAGCGGCCATTGACCGAGGTGTGTACGTCTATCAGGGACAGTTCCGGCTTGGAGCTGCAGCGGCGCTGGAACACATCGCGGCGGCTGGAGATTTTGCAAGGCTGCATGATACCGCAGGTGTAATCCGCGAGGCTCGAATTGCTCTGAATCTCGACCCGGATAATCCCGAGGCTCACATGATGCTGGGAAATGCCCTGGCCGCGACCGGCGACGCAGCCGCGGCTCAAACAGAGTATGCAGCCGCGCTTCACTCGCCGAAGCTCGATCCTACCTTCCAGAGACAGCTACTGGAGGAACTCCGCGCAAAGATCAAACAGTGAACAGGCTTGTCACTCCGCAGAAGCGAAAAGCTGTGAACCTCGCGAGCGCATAAGTACTTAGAAACGCACTTGCAGCGACCAATAAGTGGCGCTCGCTCCGCCTTCGGCTGCGCTCAAGTCTGCGGAAAGTCTGTTATCGTCCATTCTGACCAGGCCATGCCTCTCCCTGCCAAACTGAAGCAGAAGCCTCCGCACGCATTCGTCCTGGAGGCGCTTGCCCCCTTGAATCCCGAGGTACGCCGGATGTTTTCCGGTTTCGCCGTCTACCTGGGCGACCGGATCGTCTGCATGCTGCGAGACCACAAGAAATCTCCCAAGGACAATGGTGTCTGGCTGGTTCTCTCGGAGAGCACCAACCCGGCGGACCCAGATCTCCGCCGAGAATTCCCTTCGATCCGTTCTATCGGTCTACTGGATAACAAAATTCGTCATTGGCTTCTTATTCCAAGTGATAGTCCCGGCTTTGAGATCGAGGCTCTCCATGCATGTGATCTGCTGCTCCAACACGATTCACGCCTCGGCCGAATTCCTCAATCAAGACGGTAAGAGTCGGAAAAATCCGATCCGGAATGCTCGCTTCGGCTTCGCCGGCGCTCAAGCCTACGGCAGTAAGGTAGGCGCTTCGCGCCAATTTCTAAGCTGGATGTTGGCTAGTATTGGGCCTGGGGAGTGATTTGGCGATGATGTTTCAATTGAGAGTTGCAGCGAGCCACGCCTCTCTCAATCGATCCGGGGATTCTGAGGATTCATCCGGGCCCAGGAGTGCATTTGGGAGCAACGGAGATCGTACTGCCGTTCGCTAAGATAGTTGAGTATGGGCCCTTTGAACCCAGTATTGATTGACGTACCGATGCCAATTCGCACTCCTCGCCTGCTCATCAGGCCCAAACAGGTTGGCGACGGGGCAACGACGTCTGCTGCGGTTGCTGAGACCTGGGACGAACTGCACAAATGGATGCGATGGGCTGAAAATCCGGATGCGTTCACAGCCGAATCATTGGAAATCAGAAATCGGCAGGTAATGGCTGGCTTCATCCTGCGTGAAGGCATAGAGCTGATTGGGGTCGAGGCTGCAACCGGCACAGCGGTCATCTGGTGCGGCCTTCATGACATCGACTGGCAAGGTCGCCAATGCGACACCGGGTTCTGGGTCCGCAGGAGCGCCCAACGCCGAGGGTTTGCAACCGAGGCAGCCAACGCCTTGGTTCGTTATGCCTTCGGGGCGCTGGGAATGCGGCGCATCGGGCTCACCCACTCAAACGGCAATGAGGCTAGTCGCCGCGTTGCTGAAAAACTTGGTTTTTCTTTTGAGGGGATTCAGAGGGGTGCGAACATACTTTCAGGTGGCAGGTACGCGGACAGGCATTGCTATGCGCGATTCGACATCGCTGGTCTGCCCGACCTGGAGGTGCAGTGGCAGAGCGAAACGGGAAGATAACGGGTCCGACCAGGCCCCTGCGAAAATCGGCTTTGTATCCGGCCTTGGCAATCCTCAATTGGTGCAGACGGGCCAGTCACTCATCCACGTTCACTCGATGAGTAGGTCGTCGATCATGAGGCTGGGAGTGACGGAGATTGGAGCCTGCGGCCTCTGCTTACGAGAGGTCTTGTCTGAAAACCGAGGCTGCGGATCAGGGCATATTCGATGGAGCCGCCGTACCATCGGACCACTTGTCTGCCAGGACGAACAGAATCGTAACACGTTCCTCCGGGTCAACCGCCAGCATGACAGGTGAGTTGGGATCATTCGCCGCCCAGCTCTTCGTCATGTCGCCGGGGGAATAAAACATCACGTGCGGGTGCCAGCTCTTACCCCTGTCGTTCAGATACTGCTGCTTCGACATCATGTAAGCCATCGCGCCAGGTTCCAGCGCGGGCAGCTCCTTCGTGTCCAGTCCCGATTTGATTGCCTGCGCGATTTCAGCCTTCGATTTTCCCGCCAGCACAAGCCTGGTCTTCATCAGATAGATGGGCGCAAAGCTACTCGCGGCTTGCGCGTTGAAGCAATGGGGCGCACGCATCTTCGGATTCCAGAACTCCGAATCATCCTCGCTCTGGGCCCACGACCGCTCCACGATGCAGAGGAAACCATTCGTGCCCTTCACGGCGGTCTTATATCCCTCGCGTCCCAGCACCATCACTTCGGCTCCATCAGAAATGGAACCCGGTGCAGCACTGCGAGCCAGCGCGATCTCGGATTTCTCGTCAGAGATCAGGTACTGATCCAGGGGAGCCATCGCCGGATAGGCGGCTTTTCCGGCCTGTGCTACTGCCTGCCGGCCTGCGTGAGGTAAAACAAGCTGCAGAGCAAATGCCAAAGCGATCAACTTGACGTGATTCTTGCGCATCCGATCCTTCCAATCCGCGCATTTCGCGCCGGTGAGCATCGACCCCTGGATCGATTCGCAGATTAAATAGGGCAGAATGGGCGGCGTCAAGCCGATCTGGTACAACTCACGATTCAATTAATCCGAATCGGTCAAAACCAGACTGCCTGGGGCCCAATCCATTGCGCTTGGGCGATACTTGCGTTCGTTGCCTCAGGCAGACGATTGGATCGTAAGGACTGCCAGGACAATTAATATGGCTACGGTCACAACATCAAAGATCACGTGCAGAGTATTCGGCCTGATGCCATTGCGTTCGGGCAAAAATGCGTGCGTGGCTCTGTACATGACCCGGTCGCGCGCGGCACGTTTCGGATCGGGGCGAAAAAGATACGGAATCCACCAGGCCTTCAGCGAGCCGTAACAGGCAAGCCCATAGGTGATCCACAGAAACCAAAGGAGCCAGTCGGGAAAGCCTCTTCCAAAGTAAAAGACGCTGGCGGCGAGTCCGATTGCAACCGGAATGAAGTTTATGAATGTAGTGACCAGGAGCTTGCCGGTGGGAAAGACGGAGCGAACCGCTTTCACATCATTCAGCGATCCAAGGGGAATCCAATTATGCAGAGCCACGAACAACACAACAAAACACTGGAGCACAATCAAGGCGCTCATGGCGACGGGATTCATCGGAGTGCCGATTATAAGACACTGACCTTCTTTCTGATTCCATCGCTTTTCGCGGCTCAGGACCGAATTCCTCAATCAAGGCGATAGGGTCGCTGGCCATTGCGCTTTGGCGATTTTTGCGTTTGCTGCCTCAGGGGCCTCCTGAGCAACCAGGCGTGGGAACAGCAAAGGCGACGGCTGAAGGATCTGAAACAATTTTCCTTGCGGTGTCCCGTTTCGATATGCAAGATTTTGGATGTGGAACAATTGGCGCCCGGCACCCTCCTTGGCCACTACAAGATCGTTTGCAAACTCGGCCAGGGCGGAATGGGCGTCGTTTATGAGGCGGTCGATCAGAAGCTTGGCCGCCATGTCGCCGTCAAGCTGCTCGCCGAGACGATCGGTGAGGACACGGCCGCCCTCGAACGCTTCTGGCTTGAGGCTCGAGCAGCTTCGTCCTTGAATCATCCCGGCATCTGCATCATCCATGAGCTGAATGAATCGGCGGAAGCGCCTTTCATCGTGATGGAGCTGCTCGAGGGCAGCAGTCTGGAGAAGGCGTATCACGGTCACCCGATGCCGTATCAGCGGCTCCTCGAGATGGGCACGCAACTGGCCGATGCGCTCGACGCCGCTCACCGAAAAGGCATTCTGCATCGTGACATCAAGCCGGCGAATATCTTTCTGACCAGCCCGGGGCAGGCGAAGCTGCTGGATTTCGGCGTGGCGAAGCTTGAGGGCGCGAGTGATGGTGATGCAACCAGCCTCGGTCCGGGGGCCCCCACCTTTCTAAAGCCGATAACCAGGGATGGTCTGTCGGTAGGCACGGTTGCCTATATGTCTCCGGAACAGGCGCGGGGCGACGGGCTGGACTCGCGCAGCGATCTTTTCTCGCTCGGCGTCGTGCTCTATGAGATGGCCACGGGGCAGCATCCCTTTCAGGGAGGCACGACCGCGGTCGTCTTCGACCACATCCTGAACCATGCACCCGCAGCGCCGGTTTCGCTCAACGCTCAGCTTCCGGCGGAGTTTGAGCAGATGCTGAACCGGGCACTGGAAAAGGATCGCGAACTGCGCTATCAGTCTGCCGCCGACCTTCGCGCCGACCTGAAGCGTCTGCAGCGGAAGAGCAGTTCGGGCAACGTAAGCGCTGCTTCATCGACGGCGACACCTGCTGAGCCGGGCGCGGGCGGGCCGGTCACACCGATAACAGGGGTAAGAGCTTCCGGAGCGATGCCGGCGAGCGGGCAATCGGGGGCAGTGAGCGCAACAGGGGTGCCCATTGCTGAACAGTCTTCCGGAAAATGGCGCCGGCTGGTGTACGCCTTGGCGGCGCTGCTGGTGCTGGCTGCCGCGGGAGTTGCGGCGTGGTGTTTCTGGCCTCGCTCCGCGCCCTTTGCCGCGATTTCAGTCAGCCAGATCACCAATGCCGGCAACATCGAGGACATCGCGTTCTCCGCCGATGGACGCTTTCTTGCCGAGGTGAAGAACGACAGCAGCCAGCGAACTCTCTGGGTGAGGAATGCCGCCACCAATACCGACGCCCAAATACTGGGCGCATTCGGCAACAATTACGTCGGGCTCACTTTTTCGCCCGACGGCAATTATCTCTACTTCACGCGGGGAACGCCGCAGAATAACTCTCTGAGCGCCCTTTACGTCATGCCGGTGTTTGGCGGCACTCCGAAAGAGCTGCTCGTTGACATTGACAGCGCCATCAGCTTTGCGCCGGACGGTAACCGCTTCACATATCTCAAATGGACTCCGGACCGTAAAGACCAGTATTCCGAAATTCATCTTTCAAGCAAGGACGGAAGCAACAATCAGGTCATTTACACAACGCAGGAATATCTCGGTCCGCCGGTGTGGTCACCTGATGGCAGCCGGATCGCGTGGACGGGCACTGTTCCACCCGCAATTACGGCTGCGATTCAGATTTTCGACCTCTCTTCGAAGACGTTGAAGACGATTGCGGCCCCGCCTGGCGTCCTTTTTCAGGGCTCGTCCGGAGGAGAGACGAACCTTGTGTGGACATCCGACGGCCGGCACCTGCTGGTCTTCTACAAGAAGGCACACACTGACCACTCCCAGATCGGGATCGTTACCGTTCCATCCGGGGAATTTCATGCGGTAACCAATGATGTCAACGCCTACAATCAGCTTGCGCTATCCGGAGATGGACGCACTCTGGCAACAGTGCTTAGCAACATAGATTCCAGCATTTCCTATTACAAGGCTGAAGGGGGAGCGCCGCTTTCGACGACGTCCCTGAGAATTGCCCCAAGCATGATTGCGTGGGCGAAGGATGACCGTCTGGTTTTTATCATCTCGGAGATCGCGGTCGGGTGGATCGATCGCACCAGCGGCAGGGTGCAAACATTTGATACCGGGGACATCGATCCCGGGACTACCATCGCTGCCTGCCCAGACGGCCATATCCTGTTTGCGGGTTTCCCCAAAGGGGGCGGAGAGGCGCGAATTTTCCGGATGAATGCGGATGGAGGAGAGGTCGCGCAGCTCACAACGACGGGAGTCGCGCGCGCACCATTTTGCACTCCGGACAGCCGGCAGGTCTATTACTCGGTCAGGGAAAGTGGATTCGCCTCTTCGCTGTGGACCGTTCCCATTGCCGGCGGGACACCGAAACAACTCCTCCCCTCGAACACGACGCAAGCTTACAAGATTTCGAGCGACGGAAGGCTCGCCGGCTACGAAGCAGCCGTTGCTAACACGAGTTTCGAATACAAATCGATCGACGTTGACTCGCAGCGTGTGGTTTCCGTCGTTCCCATGAACATCAGCGACATCGTCTTCACTGATACGGATTATTCGCATGACAACCGTGCGGTGATCTACTCCATCCTTCAAAACGGCGGGCGCGTGCTCCTGTATCAGCCGCTTGATGGCACGGCCCCTCACACGCTGACCGATCCGGTGCAGGAGATCATCTGGAGTTTTGCCTCCTCGCCCTCCAATGAATTGGCGACCGCCCGACGGAAATCAAGCTCCGACGTGGTGCTGATCACCGACCAGAACGCCAACGGCAAAAACTGAGGCTTCATCGTTCATGATCCGGAAGGGAATCGGGTGGAGTTGTGGCAGCCAACAGTATCTTCCTGATATGACTTCGGCAGTGGGATTTTTTCGGCGAATCGCCTTGATCGTTGCTGTTGTGACCCTAAAATTCGGGTGCTGCTGAGGATCAGTAGCTCGCGCGTTTCCGATTGGCGGCCATTGAGCGCTCCGTCCTCGCTGTGCTAGACTCACCCAACTCCCCGATTCATCCAAGCATCGCCTCGCTCGCGCCCAAAGAGAGCGAAGATCGAGACTAGACATGGCCTCTGTGCCGCAAGACGTCGTCGCGCGTCCCTTCAATCCGGCATCCGGAAGAAACGGCCTGCTGGAGAAGTATTTCTATTTTTTGATGTCGCTGCTCATCGCCGCGATCGTGGTGTGGGGCTTCAGCCACACCGTGAATGCCAGCCTGTTTCATCCTGCTGTGCCGCGGCCCTTCCTTCTCTGGATTCATGCCACGGCGTTCTCCGGGTGGGTGGTCTTCTACATCCTTCAGTCGACGCTGGTGCGCACCCACAACGTGCGCGTGCACCGCTCGCTGGGCTGGTTCGGCGTGGCGCTGGGCACGGTGATGGTTCCGCTGGGCATTTCCACGGCTATCGTGATGGGCCGCTTCGACACGTACCAGCTGCACCAGAAGGGCGGGGATGCCTTTCTGATCGTCCCGTTCTATGACATGCTGGCCTTCGCGGTGTTCCTGGCGCTCGCTATCTTTTGGCGCAGAAAGCCTGAGCTGCATCGCCGGCTCATGTTCATCGCTACCTGTGGGCTGCTCGACGCAGCTTTCGGCCGCTCGGACTATATTTTTAACCACAGCCTCTACTTTCTTTGTCTGGACGCGGTGATCCTTCTGGGCGTGGGGCGCGATCTGGTCGTGACCCGGCGCGTCCACAAGGTGTATCTCATTGCACTGCCGGTGCTGATGGTTTGTCAGGGCTTTGTGGTCTACACATTGCGCAGCGGGTCTCACTGGTGGATCCGCAGCGCCGACGCGATTCTGGGCTAGCGAATACCTGCTCAGCTCCCGGCTTCGGCCATGCCTGACAGACTCAGTCACCCGTTAGTGACGGGGTCCAGCCGCCGAGGACAAAGGCAGGGTTGCTATAGTCGGCGATGATCTGAGCATCCTGTGGCATGGTGAGCTGTCTGGACACAGGGTGACGTTGGGAAGTGTCGACAGGGTGGCCGTCAAGATCGGTGCTGTTGAACTCCCAGAGGTGCAGGTGTGAGGTGTCGTCTTCGATCGGCCCCCAGCCGACGTTGGGTATGCCCTTGAGGCGGCAGTTAATGAGCACCGCCTCGGCGTAAGGGTAGTTCAGTCCGTGGTTATTTGGGAGTCGAGCGAGCACAGCGGGTATCGGGGGACGAGCCGGCGATAAAGCGGAACTTTGGGGTCGGGGAGCGGGGCGCTCACGGGCGATGAAGGTGCAGTTGACGAAAACGTTGCCGTGGTTCGCCTCGGTGTTGCGGATCCACATGAAGGGCCCGATGGATTGCAGCTCGCAGTGGTTGAAGAAGGCGGGACCAACACCGAGTATGGTGTCGCCGTCGCCGATAATCCTGCTCTCTGTAAGGTAGACCGAGCCGCGCAGGTTGAGAGCGTCGCCGGAGCCCTTGATGTTCATGTGGCTGACGATGTTCTTCGAGCCGTAGATGAGCAAGCCTTCGGCCTGGCCTGTGAAGTAATTGCTGATGGAGAAGTTGACGAACTCGATGCCAGTCGAGTCATAGGCGGAAAAGGCGCAGCGGCGGGATGGTCCAGGCATGGGCGGGTTGAATGCGCTGTTGTTGCCATAGCCCACCTGCACCTTGTCCCGATCCTCGCCCCGGAAGGTGAGATTGGCCTTGTCGCAGAAGAAGACGATCTCTTCGTAGTTGCCATTCCTAATGAAAATGGTGACGCGCCGGGGCGGGTTGGCGGGTACGAAGTCCACGGCGCCCTGGACGGTGTTGAAGTCGCCGCTCCCGTCAGCTGCGACGACGACGCGAGTTGCACTGACTGAGGGAGGGTTCGCCTTAATGGTAAAGGTCCAACCGCGGTTGCTGGTGAACCCTGCGAAGACTCCGGAAGAGGGGATGAGGACGCCGGGGTCGATCTGGACGATGTATTTGTGGCCGTAGCGCAGCACGTGGTTGTGGGGATAAATGGTAGCCACGTTGCCGTGAAGGATAACCGGGTAGAAGTGAAAGTCGGCCAGACCGCCGATGGTGGTGAGTTGGTAATCATGCAGGTCGGCAGGCGTGGTCCTGACTGCCGGGGTGGTGGTGGTGGGTGCGGCTGGGTTCGGGTCGATTACCTGTGCGGGTGGAGGGGTGATGCGTCGGGAAGGGTCGGGACCTGCCGGGATGCTGAGATCAAGCGTGTCGACCAAGCTATGGTCCGCGGCATCAAAGATGCGAATCTGGCCCGATCTGCCGAGTGTGGGAGCGCTGGAGAAGGTGAGGATCAGATGCGTGTCAGGATTCACGGCGACGGCCTTATTCGCCGGGAAACATGTAACGCCGGCCGTTTCCGCCAGACCAGGCAACGCAGAGGAGAAAACCAGGATGGGAAGCAGGCAGGACGGGCGGATGAGAGAACGAGGTCTGATAGGAAATGCTCCTGAAGCTGTAATCAGAGAGAAGACAACTATACCGCCGCGTGTCGTTGATAATGAATCCGATTGATTCTCGCAGTCCGATGAAGGTAAGGAGAACCCCTGCAGTGAAGAGCCACACCGAGTATCTCGTTTTCGAAACCAGGAAGCGCAAAGAGATGGTGCACATCACCGATCGAGTGGAGGAGATCGTTCGGCGAAGCGGGGTGAGGGACGGGCTGTGCTTTGTGTCTCCGATGCACATTACGGCTGCAATTTACGTGAACGACCTGGAGAGCGGTCTCATCGAGGATATTGGCAAGTGGCTGGAGGAGCTTGCTCCGGAGCGGTCGGACTATAAGCATCACCAGACCGGCGAGGATAACGGAGATGCGCACTTGAAGGCTCTGCTGCTGCATCATGAGACGACTCTGCCGGTAACGGACGGCAAGCTCGACCTGGGAACCTGGCAGAGAGTGTTCTACGCGGAGTTTGACGGGCAACGTCGCAAGCGGGTGATTGTGAAGGTGCTGGGCCTGGAGTAACGAAGGCAGTGGTCCGAAAGCCGCACCGGAGTGCGAGCGTTCCGGAACATTGAAGCGATGGCTTGTTACTTGACGCCGTTGCTGGGATTCCAGGAGCCTTGCAGCTTGCGCACATAGATGATCTGGCCGGTGTGATAGGCGTTGTGCGTGCTGATGTTCGCGATAGTCGGCGCGATCTTCTGCAAGGTCGTGTCATCGGCGTGGGCGACCAGGTCTTCGAGCGCGGTGAGGACGGCGTCGAGGTCGCTTACAGTTTTGGCCCAGGTGCCAGGATCGAAGTCGTTGAAGGTTTCGTCATTGTTGCTGGGCACCGGTGGAGGCTTCTCGCCCTTGAGCCGGGCGAGGGAATTGGTATTCCAGAAGAGCAGATGATACGTCAACATTCCCACGGAGTGGTTGGCGTTGGGATCGAGCTTGCCGGCTGCGTTGGTCGGAATCCACTTTGCCTGGTCTGCGGTGAGGCCGGCTACGGCGGTGTTGACCGGGACGAACCAGTCGGCCTGGTTGTGCGTCGAGCGGAGTTGCTGGAGCAGGATGCTGCGCAGTGTCGGCGGAGGCTGGGGCGTTTTGGCTGCCTGAGTTAGCGCAAGCGGGCCTACCAGGGTTGCCGCGAAAAGAACTATCGGGATACGGAGCAGCGAAGGAGCAAGTGGGCGCGCCATGCGGGAATTGTAGCTCGCGGGCTGCGAGTCGTGCTCAGCTTGCCGCACGTGCGAAATCGGACCAATGTGAAGCGCCTCGTCCAGCTGAACAGCGTGGACGAGGCAATGGGTTTTAGCGAATGGTGGGTGAGGCTGTAGCCTGTGTTTCTGCTACAGGCTTCTTAGTCTGAGTGCGTTGGAATTTTGCTGTTGAGCAATGAAGCAAAGGACGCGCCCGCAGAGGTAGCTGTAACGGAGCCAGTGCGAACGATATCGTCTGCGCTGACCGATTTATCGTAAAGGCGCTGGTTGGCGTCAGAGTCGGGTGACAGACTGGCTCCATTCAGGGACACGCCGGCGAAAAGGCCCGAGGTCCTGGAGTAGGTCAAAATGTCAGACCCGCCTATAGAACCGGCGCCAGCGGAAGCACCAGGTCCAGCTGCCGCGCTAACATCGCTGCCGACCTTGACTTTGCCACTCAGCACCTTGGCTACAGCACCTTTAGTCATAATCGCGAGGACATAATCCGTCGACGTTCCGCCGAGTTGAAAACCGGCGCTGGCGCCACCGATGCTATACATGGCGGGCTGCGACCATTTGCCTTTGAAGTTGCTGCCTGTGCGGCAACTCATTGGCCCGCGACCGCCGCTTCCTCCAATGCCTACAGCGAACTTCTTCACGCTGGGCAGAACCATGATGCAATCGGCTTTCTCCAGCACGCCGCGTGGAACGTCTTGGCTACTGACCATCGCCTGTAACACCGTAGCGGCATTCCGGATGGTCTCTTCGTCCTTGGTTTTGTCGGCCCCGAACACGGGCAGGCTCGAGCTAACCAGGAGCGCGGATGTGAGCAAACTGAGCACAACTGTCTTGTTACGTGGCATAGAGATAGCACCACCTTTCGTGAGCGCAAGCATACCAGATGTGACCGATCTTGGCTCCCTGAAACATCGCGAAAGCGCCTTGGAGGTCCCTGAGGGAGGCGCGACGAATCGCCCTCACTTGCCTGGTAGCCGGTCCGTGATGAAGTCCGAGATACGGGTCGCGGCTGGTGGGTCCATGTTTGACAGCACGGCGACGACATAGCCTGGCCCGGGACATATCTTCAGGTCGCCGTTCATCCCGGGAGCGCCGCCTCCATGGCCGAAGCATCGCGTGCCATTGATCGTGCGATCCTCGAAGCCGTAGGCGTAGCTGCCTGTCGGTCCAGGCACCTTTCCTGCGGTCAGCAGTTCGGTGTAGTGCGCGTCGAGCAGTTTGTTCTGCTGCAGGGCGTTTGCGAACCTCAGCAAGTCCCCGACGGTCGTGTAGCCGCCGCCGGCTGAAGTTCCGCGCCAGGGCAGCGTGTCCGTGTTGGGATGTACACTGCCGCCACCCATGGCTGTATATCCGACACTGCGATCCGTTACCGGCTGGTTTTCGGGCTCGGAGCCGGTTGAGGTCATGCCGGCGGGCTCGTAGATGTGCTCGCGCACGTAGTCGTAATAGCTCTCGCCGCTCACTTTTTCGATCACCACGCCGAGTAGAATGAAGCCGTAATTGCTGTACTCCCAGCGTCCGCTGGATGGCGCGAATCCGAGTCCGCGGTTGCCGTAGAGCTTCACATAGTCCTGCAGTGTACGCAGTTCCTGTCGATGCGCGTCAAATTCGGGACCGAAGATGTCGCCGGTGCCGCCGGTGTGCGTCAACAGGTGATGGATCGTTACCTGTGAGGTGACATCCTTGTTGGGATAGTCGGTGAGATACTTCCCCAGCGGATCGTTGAGTCCAAGCTTGCCTGCCTGAGCCAGCTGCAGAATCGCCGTCGCAGTGAACATCTTGTTCATGGAGCCGATGCGGAAGCGCGTATTGAGCGTGTTCGGAAGTTTGTGCTCGCGGTCAGCGAGACCGTAGGCTTCGGCGAATACCGGCTTGCCGTCTTTTGCCACGAGTGCGGCTCCGGCAAAGCTGCCGTCGGCTGAGTCCTTCTCAAGTTTCTTTTGCAAGGCGGTGATTAATTCGCTCTCACTCAGATGGGGCTGCGGAAAGTCGGCCGGAGTGGGAATTGCCCGCAGCTCGAAGCGAATGATGGCGTGAGGTTCGGCGGCGTCTTCTTGCACGGTCAATCGAGCAAACTGATCGGAGCCGCGCTCCTTCAGGAGAACGACCAGTGTTGTAGGCGAGGACGCTTCGACCTTTTTGAGCTCAAAGCCGCCGGTGCGCTGGCGGAAGTCCCACTCCTGATCGAGGTGCGCTGCTCTCCATGGAATATTCTTTTCGAGGAATGCTCCGTATGCTTCGCGGTCGGTGCCGTTGAAAAGTTTAAGCCAGGCGGCGAACTGTTGTGCGGCGGGTGTGTCGGGAAGGGTATTGGCGAGCTGCGCCTGCTGGGCACAGGCCACGAAAACAAACAGCGTCAGAGCGAACAGTCTGGCGAGCCGCATGAGGGATTAGACGACAAGGTCCTTTGTTCGTGAGGCGCGCGATTCCGGGGATTCAGCAAACCGGGGCGATTTGTCTTCCGGCAGGGCATAGGCGAGCAGCAGGATGGCTCCCGCGAAAAGCGCAGTGTCGAAGATATAGTTGACGGCCTCGATGAGCTGCATGCCGTCTTTTGCGGGAATGAGCATCGGCGCATAGACGACGACAGTGAGCAGCAGCATCCACAGGCCGAGGCAGGCCGTGGCGATGCGAGCCTTCCAGTTGACTAAAACCGCGATGGCGGCGATCGCGAGGAGAATCGCGGTAACTGTGGCCCAGACATGCGGCCAGAAGAGCCAGGGCGGCGAGAGCTTTTCGAGCGGCACGCCGGGGGCGTTCTGCGGATGCAGGATATGCATGATGGCGAAGAAGAGGAAGGGAATGGCCATGCCCACCCGTCCGATAGGAACGAGCAGCTTCGAGCGCGGAGCGTGCGCTCCGGCGAAGGCAAGGAAGCCGGCGGCAAAAGAGGTTTCGCGGAGTACAACCGTCCAGCCGAAGCGGTCGTGCGGACTCGCAATGGCGCCCGGAAGGTGGAGCGTCAGCACAAAGATCAGGAACATGACGGCGGTCAGCGTGGAAGAAAGCCTGACGTAGCGGTTCCACACAAGGCTTAGCGCGCTGGCGAGCAGGGCGAGTCCAAAGAAGACGACCCAGAAGGGATGGAACGGGAGCCAGCGGGGAACCATCTGCCCGAAAGGTCCGATGTTGACCATGTGCTCTGCTCCAAAGCAGGCTAGCCCCGCGGCGGCGAAGGCGCGACCGAAGACGATTACCTTCTCGATCCCGGCGGCAGCCATGAAGTCGTGTCGCGCCGAGAGGAGGCCCAGGATGAGAAAGACCAGTCCTGTAAACAACGGCCAGAAGATGTAGTGTGAGAACACTAAAGACCTCTTTCCTGCGGAGGCACACATCCGCGAAGCTTCGACCGGAACCGCTGAGTTGGTCCGATGCTACCTGCGCGATTGCGCGGATGCCATAGCCACTTGAGACGCGATTTGGCCGCCCACGCTGTACACTTTGGAGCGCAGTCACTCTACAGTTTCTGAAGGACCCCTATTCATGTCGCGATTGCTTTGCCCAGCTCAGAAGTTCGGATTCTCTCGCCTTGTCTTAGCAGCGCTTTGGCTTAGCGCGTGCATCTCTGCGGCGCAGCAGACGGCTGCGCCTGCGCCGGTTCAGCGGTCTGCGGCTCCCACGGCACTGGTACCCGCACCGGCGAAGAGTCCGCAGATAGATACGGAGGGGAATGCCACATTCACACTGGCGATGCCAAATGCGGCCAAGGTGGACCTGCATCTGGAGAACGTCCGGGAGCCCTTCCCGATGAACAAGGGCGTGGACGGCGCATGGACGGTGACGGTTCCGAAGCTGGCTCCGCAATATTACAGCTACGCGTATGACGTGGACGGGACGAGCGTGATCGATCCGCACAATACGCTGGTGAAGACCAGCTTCTTCAATATGCAGAGTATGTTTCTGGTTCCGGGGCAGCCGCCGATGCCGTGGGAAGCGGGAGATGTTCCGCACGGCGAGATCCATCACCACTTTTACCGTTCAAAGATCGTCGACATTAACAGCGAGTATTACGTTTACACGCCGCCGGGCTTCGACGCGAAGAGCAAGAAAAAGTATCCGGTGCTGTATCTGCTGCATGGATACAGCGACGATCCGAGCGCATGGACGTGGATGGGCAAGGCAAACGTGATCCTGGACAATCTGATTGCACAGGGCAAGGCTAAGCCGATGATCGTGGTGATGCCGCTGGGTTACGGCACGATGGACATGATCTCGCGCGGATGGGCGGTGTGGCGCGACCCGGAACTGGTGAAACGCAACTTCACAGACTTCGGGCGCGTGCTGTATGAGGAAGTGATGCCGCTGGTAAAAGCAGAATATCCCCTTTCCGACAAGCGGGAGGAGCACGCGATTGCGGGCCTTTCGATGGGCGGGGCGGAGACGCTGCTGGTGGGGCTGAATCATACGGATGACTTTGCCTATATTGGGGCCTTTAGCGCGGGTGGAATCGGTGACAGCAACTTCGGACCGTTGTTTCCGGCGATCACGCCGCAGTCGGGGGCTCAGATCCAGGCGAAGCTGAAGTTATTCTGGGTGGCATGCGGCGAGCAGGACGGGCTGTTTCCGCCGAACCAGAAGCTGATCGCGTGGCTGAAAGAGCAGGGTATGCAACCCACGGCGATTGCTACTCCGGGGATGCACGTGTGGATGGTGTGGCGTGACAACCTGAGCAACTTCGCTCCGCTGTTGTTTAAGTAACCCGCTTTTGTTTAAGTAACTATGACAGTTACATGGGTGATTCTGGCCGGGTTGCCAGGTACGGGCAAGAGCACGCTGGCGAGGGCATTGGCGCCCCGGCTGGATGGAGTTGTCCTGGATAAGGACCGGGTGCGGGAGGCGCTGTTTCCCGGCGCGATGACGGATTACTCACGCGAGCAGGACGATCTTTGCATGCGCGCGATGCTGGAAGCGGCGGCATATCTGACCGAGCGGCATCGGGTGGAGTTCATCTTTCTCGATGGGCGGACATTTTCCAGACACCAGCAGATCAATGAGGTCGTGCAGGCCGCAGAGCAGGCCGGCGCGAGGTGGCGGATTCTGCATGTGATGTGTTCGGACGCGGTGGCCGAGGCGCGGTTGAGCCGTCCGGACGCCGAGAATCCGGCGAAGAATCGCGATGTGGCGCTTTATCGGGATATTAAGAATCGTTTCGAGGCGATTGCGTATCCGAACCTGGAGGCGGACACTACGGACGGTGTGGATACCGTGGTCGAGGATGTCCGCCACTATCTGATGAATTCGAAGGAGTGATTCGTATGGCTAAGACGAAGACGGGGCGGTATGCGCAGGTAGTAAAGAAGGGCGGTCCGCTGGAACTGGTGACGCGTGAAGTTCCGGAGCCGGGGCCGGGACAGGTGCGGGTGCGGGTGCAGGCGTGCGGGGTTTGCCACAGCGATGCGGTGACGATGTACGGCGTCTTTCCGATCGATTATCCGCGTGTGCCCGGGCATGAAGTCGTCGGGACCGTGGATGCTGTTGGCGAAGGCGTGACCCAATGGAAAGCGGGCCAGCGCGTGGGGATCGGCTGGTATGGCGGTCACTGCGGCAAGTGCGAACCGTGCCGGCGCGGCGACCATATCTGCTGCGTGATCCTGCAAATTCCGGGGATCAGCTATGACGGCGGGTATGCAGACTACGTTGTCGCTCCGGCGATGGCGCTGGCGGCAATGCCGGATTCGCTGTCGGGCGTCGAGGCAGGTCCGCTGCTGTGCGCGGGCCTCACGACCTTCAATGCGATACGCAACAGCGGGGCGCGGCCTCCGGATGTGGTTGCAGTTCTGGGCATGGGCGGACTTGGACATCTGGGCGTTCAATATGCGGCGAAAATGGGTTACACGACCGTCGCCATTGCGCGCGGCGCAGACAAGGCGAAGTTCGCGCATGAGCTGGGTGCGCACTATTACATCGATAACGCGGCTCAAGATGTGGCGGCGGAATTGCAAAAGCTGGGCGGCGCTCGCAGTATTATCGCCACGGTAACCGATGCCGACGCAATGTCGTCGTCGATTGGTGGTCTCGGCCACCAGGGCAACCTGGTGATTCTGGGAATTCCGAGCGAGCCTCTGAAGGTTCCGGCGGTGCCTCTGGTGATGCAGAAGCGGGCGGTGGTTGGTTGGCCCAGCGGGACGTCGATCGACTCCGAAGATACGCTGAAATTCAGCGCGATCACCGGCGTAAAGGCGCTGATTGAGAAGTATCCGCTGGACAAGGCTCCCGAGGCCTTCGAGCGCATGATGAGTGGGAAGGCGCGGTTCAGGGTGGTGCTTGAGATGGGGGGGTAAGTCTATGGCCTCCGGCCGGTTCCCATCTGGTCGGAGGCTTCCCGGCAGTCCCGTTGCTGCTCAATGAAATAAAGGGTGATTTGCCCATCAGCAATGTCAATGTAAGACAGAGAGATCTTCTGTGAGAGCAGCTTCTCACTTGGCGTGCTTTGAGATTTGCGTATTGAGCAAAGAAACCAGGGGCTGGCCCCCGGGCGTGGGCTTGGCAACGTTGCCGACTACGATTTCTCGCGCGCTGAGCGGCTTTCCGTAACGCTCATTGGCATCGCTGTCCGGGGACAAGGAGGAACCGTTGAGAGACATACCGGCGAACAGTCCATTCAGGCTCCGGTCCGGCAGTTGCCGCAGGGACCGGAACGCGTATAGGCTTTTTGGCATGTCTAAGACTCGTCTCTCCGTCGCAGTGCTGTTAGGCATGGGAATCGCCCTCGGTTTCAGTCATCCTTTGGCTGTTTCCCAATCATCAGCTCCCACTCAGCCGTCTGCCCCGCTCAAGGAGATTCATGTTGACCGGAGATGCAAGATTTTGCAGGAGGAGAGCGACGCGCTCTCAGACCTTACCGAAGCGGATCTTCGAAATGACCACGCTATCTGCCACCTGGAGAGCGTACTCACCTCTCACCATATCGAGGAGGCTCTTAGGGACGGCGTGATGCAACGCAACAAGGTCACAGTTGCGGAGCAGGAATACCTTCTCCAAAATGTGACCTCCGCGCCGGTTACGTTTGTCGTTGAGCATGTTTTGCCCGACGACTGGAAGGTCGATTCCGATCCCCAACCCGTAAAGGTCGTCGACAATAAGGCATTCTTTCGAGTGAATGCGGAGCCTGGTCAAATCGTGCGATTGCATGTGGGCGAGCACCACGCAGATCCCGTTCCAGATGCCGACTGAGACAACCGATAACGTTCGAAGCAGCGCCCGCTGAAGTAGATGATAAGCGGGCTCATCGTACACTCGAAATCCTGAAGTGCTATTCGACGCTAAGAAGCGGACCGTATACCTTCCTGTCGCGTTTCTTGTAGCCGGTTCTCTCGCTGTTGGTCATCACCTTCGTGGCCAGCCGGAGATCCCTGCTTTGTCTTGACGAGAGTCGCGGCGCAGGCTGCGACCTAATGCACGGTGCAGCATCCTTTACAGGTATGTCTAAATATTCGCATTTATTTTCTCCCCTTCGTGTGGGTGCTTTGCGACTGAAGCACCGTGTGGTGATGGCTCCGTTGACGCGGATGCGTTCTACGCAGCCGGGTGATGTTCCGAACGAATTGATGGCCACCTATTATGGGCAGCGGGCGTCGGATTGTGGATTGATTATCACCGAGGCGACGCAGATTTCGCTGATCGGCAAGGGCTATCCGGCGGCGCCGGGGATTCATTCGCAGGATCAGGTAAAGGGATGGAAGAAGGTTGTCGAGGCTGTCCATGCCAAGGGCGGGTTTATCTTCCTGCAGCTTTGGCATGTGGGGCGCATCTCGCACAGCTCGCTGCATCCGAAGGACGGCTTGCCGGTTGCGCCTTCGGCGATTGCTCCCGCAGGGACGACGTTTTCTGCAGACTTTCAGCGGGTTCCGTTTGAGACGCCTCGGGCACTGGAGACGGCGGAGCTGCCGGGTGTAGTGGCGCAGTATCGCAGGGCGGCGGAGAATGCGAAGGCCGCGGGCTTCGATGGCGTCGAGATTCATTCGGCGAATGGTTATCTGCTGGACCAGTTTCTGCAGGACAGCACAAACAAACGTTCAGATGGGTACGGCGGGTCGATTGAGAATTGCGCGCGGTTGTTGATGGAAGTGGCCGATGCGGTGATTGCGGTGTGGGGTAAGGATCGCGTGGGCGTGCGGCTGGCTCCCTATGGAAAATTCAACGATATGGGCGACAGCGATCCGGAGAAACTGTTTGCGTATGTGCTGAAGTCACTCGGCGAGAAGGGTGTGGCGTATGCGCATGTAATCGAGCCGCGGGCGACGAATCCAGGCTCGGGCGGCCCGATTGTTTATGAGGCTCCGCGAACGGCAGAGATTTTCCGTAGTGCTTTTCCGGGCGTGCTGATTTCGGTGGGCGGATACACGGCGGAAGATGCGGAGGCGACGGTGGCGCAGGGGCTGGCGGACGCGGTGGCGTTCGGGCGGCTGTTTATTGCGAATCCCGACCTGCCGGAGCGGCTGCGGCTGGATGCTGATCTGAACAAGCCGGATCGGTCAACCTTCTACGGCGGCGATGAGAAGGGATACACGGATTATCCCGAGCTGGAAGTAGAGACGCTCGGTAAGTAAGACCGCCTCTTAAGACCCGGTCTGCGGTGAAGTCCAGGTTCGAGAATCCGGACGTGGGCACCCCATGAGGCATTCGACCAGACAATGAGCGGGAAGGAGCGATTCAGGGTGGTGCTGGAGACGTAGAGGCAACGCTTAGTTAGCGGAAGGAGCGAGCCCCGTGAGGGCTCGCTATTACTACTTGTACTGTCCGTTGCCGTGAAGATTAAACTCGGTGACGACTCCAAACGGTACGGGTTCGTTGTTACGGGTTGCTGGCGCAAAACGATACTGACTCACCTCTACAATTGCCTCCGAATCTCGGTCGGAACCGGCTGACTTCGCAATGCGAATGCTATTGGGGAATCCGTTTGTCTCAACTACGACATGCACGAGACAGATGGCGCCGGATTCATGCGGTAGTGGGTCGACCGAAGGAACGGCATGAATCAAGCGTGGAGGAATTACTCCGTCTCGCTCCTTTTGATTCACTTGTAGTACTCCGTCCGTACGTTTCAGTTCCACTTTGTTGTTGCCCCGTCCACTTGCAGATAGGGGTTGCCCGCCAGGTGGCAACGCGGAGACGGTCTTTGCGTGTAATTCGGAAGGCGTCGCAGGAGCCAGCACGGGAAAGCTCGTCAGCAGTGCTTGCTGTTGCTCGGGGGTCTTATCCGCCAGAATCTCTTTCAGATCTGTGGCGAAGATTCTGTTCAGGAGGGCCTGGAGATTCTCGACTCGGTCTGGAGCACCAACGACTCGGATGTGAACCTCTGCCGGGAGCGATACGAATCGAGGTGTTTGTCCCTGTACATCCGGACGATCGTAAATGAAAATCCCACGGTGACCGCTGAATTCAAGGTTTGTGCCTTTGAGGTGAGACTTCTCGACCTTGAATGTGCTGAGGAAAAAAGGGCCGGGTGTTGCGGTGCCGATTGGGTTACCCTGTGAATCAAACTTCAAGTCGCTCTCTAAGTACATTCCTCGAATGAAAACGACTCTCCCTTTAAGATTTTCAGCAACGTCCTCTGGGGAATTTGATTGGGCCATACCGAACAGCGGAAGGCAGAAAGACAGGCAGACAAAGGCACCGAAGAGCCTTGGAGATCTTGTTAGCTGGATCATTCTGGCTAGATTCTCATAAAAGTAGGTTTTGACAAAGTATCCGGTATGTTCTCTTTGGCTCGCTTTCCCGATATGCTGCGAGCAATGGATACACCAGCAATTTCCACGCGTGGGTTGACGCGGCGCTTCGGCGATTTCACGGCTGTGGATGACATCACCTTCAGCGTGGCTGCGGGACAGTTCTTCGGATTTCTCGGGCCGAATGGGGCAGGGAAGTCGACGACCATCAAGATGATGACCGGCCTGCTGGAGCCAACTTCCGGGCAGATGGAGATTCTTGGGCAAAAGTTTACGGCGGAGTCGCTGGAACTGAAGCGGCAGATGGGCGTGGTGCCGGAGGGCATGGCTCTGCTGGGCCGACTAACCGCGTCGGAGTATCTGCGCTTTGTGGGCCGGATGTATGGGCTGGATCGCGAGACGACGAATCGCCGGACGCAAGAGCTGCTTGACTTCATGCAACTCGCCAATGAACCGAAGAAGCTGGTGACCGATTTCTCGCACGGCATGCAGAAGAAGCTGGCCCTGGCGGCGGCGGTGATTCACGGGCCAAAGGTGCTGTTTCTCGATGAGCCGTTCGAGGGCGTCGATGCGATTGCGGCGGGCACGCTGAAGACGATGCTCCAGGGGATGATTCATCGCGGGGCAACGATTTTTCTCACCTCTCATGTGCTGGAGATTGTGGAGCGGCTGTGCAGTCATGTGGCCATCATCCATAGAGGACGGCTGGTGGCGAACGGATCACTGGAAGAGCTGCGTGCGGGGGTTGCCATTTCACTTGGCGAATCGTCGGATCAAAAGCTCACTCTGGAAGAGATATTCCTCAACGTCGTCGGCGCAGGAGCTGGCGAACCTGCTCAGGAGCTGTCGTGGTTGTAACTGCGGGGCTCTCGTAATGTCGGCGTCATCGCGAGCGCAATACGCAGCGCTGGCGGAGATGCGCTGGCGGATGCTGCTGAATTCGCTGCGGACTCGCCGCGGCAACTTCGAGCTGGCAGCACGCATTCTCGGGGGTGGGTTTTTCTCCCTGCTGGGGCTGTCCATGGGTGTGGGGCTGGGTTTTGGAGCTTTTGAGTTCGCCTCGGACGGGAAGCTGGAATTCCTGCCTTTCCTGATCTGGCCTGTGTTGTTTCTGTGGCAGCTGGCGCCGGTGATGATGGTTTCGTTTCAAGAGCATGTGGATCTGAGCGTGCTGCTGCGCTTTCCGGTGAGCTTCGGATCGTACCTGCTTCAGTATCTTGTCTACGGTCTCTTCGACATCTCGTCGATCCTGGGCGGCATTTGCCTGGCGGGCATCTGGACTGGATTGGTATGTGCGCGGCCGCACCTGCTGGTCTGGGTCACGCTCGCGCTGGTTGGGTTTGCCGCCTTCAATCTTCTGCTGACAAGGATGATTTTTGCGTGGCTCGACCGCTGGCTAGCGCAGCGGCGTACACGGGAGATCCTGGGGATGGTCTTTCTGTTCCTGCTCCTCGGGGCTCAATTGCTGAACCCGGCGTACTATCAGCATTCCGGGCATCGATCACGAATGACACGGTCTGCGACGCTCCATGCCCTGCATACCGCCGATCGTGTGCAGAGCGTTCTGCCGCCCGGTCTCGCTGCGGGCGCGATTCACGAGGCTGCGGACGGTCACGAGATCGTGGCGCTGGCATCGCTGGGCGGCCTCGCGTTGTACGCGCTGGCTGCGGGGTCTCTGCTCGGGATCCGGCTGGGGGCGGAATATCGCGGAGAGAGCCTGGGCGAAGCGCCACGGCGCGTTGCGACGGTCGAGGGAACTCGCGGAAAGACTTTCGACTTTGCGGGTCCGATTGGCGCTGTGGTTGAGAAGGAGCTGCGGTATCTCTCGCGCAGCGGTGTCATGCTCTACAGCCTGGTGGCTCCGCTGATCATGCTGTTTGTGCTTGGCCGCAACGGCAGCGGCGCGGGTTTCGCGGCCCATTACGGATTGCCGCTCGGTGTGGCTTACGGATTTCTCGGGCTCATGCGGCTGGTTTACAACAGCCTTGGCGGGGAGGGCGCGGGAATCCAGTTATATTTTCTGTCGCCGACCCGGTTTCAAACGGTGATGCTTGCGAAGAACCTGGTTCACCTAGCGTTGTTTTCGGTTGAATTGGTGGTCGTCTGCTCGATTATAGTTTTCCGTTTTGGAATCCCTGGCACGGAGATACTGGCAGCTACCGCCTGCTGGCTCCTGTTCGCGCTGCCCGTGCAGTTGGCGGCAGGGAATGTGCTCTCTATTACTATGGCCTACCGGATGACGCTAACGCGCATGAGCCGCGAGCAGGGATCGGCGGGGAACGGACTGCTGAGCCTGCTGATCCAGCTGCTGGTGTTCGGAGTGGGGGTTGCGGTCTACCTTTCGTTGGCGCTCAAGGGACATGCACGGCTGGCGGCGCCTGTATTTCTGGTGCTGGCCGCCGGTGGAGTGATCGCGTGGCTTCGGGTGCTATCGAACGCTGATCGCATGGCGGCGGGGCGCAAAGAGGCCCTGATCCAAAGTCTGGCGCGGGCCGCGTGATGGCCGGCGGTAACCAAAGACACAGGTACTAAATGGTCAGGGAAGGAACGACGAAAGAGGCAGAGCCACTTTGGGGAGTAAATGACAGAATTGGTAATGATTGAACACGCGGCGGGAAGAAGGAATCCCCCACAGGAGAATTTCGAATGACTCTTCGCACTGTTACTTCTCTTCTTCTTGGTTTCTCTCTTGCGGCGGCCGGCCCGCTCACCGCTCAGGCGCAGCAGGCCGCGCCCGCCAGCCCAGAGGCAGCCGCTGCAGGTGCGCAGCCGGTCAACCCACTGCCAAATCCAGCCGCAGCCGTGCCCGCGAATCAGACCACCTTCGTGGTTGCCGCGGGAACGAAGATTCCTCTGGAATTGCGCACTGCCATCAGCACGAAGACGGCGAAGCCGGGAGATGCTGTTTATCTGAGCACCACTTTTCCCGTCATCGTTGGCGGCAGAGTAGTGATTCCCGCAGGTGTTTTTGTCCAGGGCTATGTAGACGGCCTGCAGCGCGGAGGCAAAGTCAAGGGGCGCGCGCAGCTGATGATGCATTTTGTCTCGATGGCCTTTCCGAACGGTGTGGTGATTTCGTTGCCGGGCGCGGTAGATAAGGTTCCGGGAACGAACGGGGCCGAGGTGAAGGATAAGGAAGGCCTGATTGAGCAGTCGAGCAACAAAGCCGGGGATGCAAAGACCATTGCGGGAACGACAATCACGGGCGCGGGTTTGGGCGGCCTTGGTGGCTATGCAAGCGGCAGCCCCGGGCTGGGCACCGGCATCGGTGCAGGAGCAGGAGCCGCAGCGGGCATACTGATTACTATGTTCAAGCATGGCGATGACATCGTTTTCGCTGAGGGTTCATCGGTGGTAATGGTGATGCAGCGCCCGCTCGAAGTACAGGAACAGCAGCTTGCGGGCATGCGGAATCTGACTGGCTATGACGGTCCAGAAATGACTCCGGTAAATGCGGAACAACTGCCGCTGCCAAAGCCCAAGCCGCAGCCGCAGACAAACTAGTTTGCCCCTTGGTTACTCGTTGAGCCGGTGGAGGGCGGAGTTTTCCGCTCTCCCCGGTTTTCATCGTGGATGCCCGCTTCGGCGGGCATTTTCCATTTTGAGGCAAATGGAAAGAAGAGCATTGACACACCTTTAACCTGTCCCTATGCTGGCCGCTTGCAGGTTGGAGCGCTCCCGGCACGCACGTGAGCAGGAGGCACTATGTTTGGATCGGTCATTCTCGACGTTGCGATCGGCATGTCTTACATCTATCTGCTGCTCAGCCTGGTCGCATCGGTGATCAACGAGGCGCTGGCCAGCCTGGTCCAGTCGCGCGCCGCGAATCTGCAACGTGGGCTGCGCAGTCTGCTCTCGGGCGACTCGATCGAGTCGGGAGCGCTCACGCTTGTGGACAACATCTATAACCACGGCCTCGTGCGCGGACTCTATCAGGATCCGGCAAAGGATTACGGGGGACCAGTGCTTAGCCTGTGGAGCGGCTTCCGGTTGAGACTCCAGCAGTGGGTCGGCATCGCTCCACCCAAGCCCATCGCCGGAGTCACTGACCCTCTTCTGCTGCCGTCCTACATTCCCGCACGAACATTCGCGCTGGCGATGATTGACATTTTGAACCAGGACAAGTTCAACGGCAAGACTCCAATCGAGAATATTGAGAATTTCTTATCGAGCCACCATCAGCAGTTCGAAAAGAACAAAGCTGTCGAGGCTCTTTTGACGCTTCTGATCGATGCCAAGAACGATGCGAAGGCAGACTATCTGAGGTTGCAGCAGCTTCAGACGAATCTCGAGAACTGGTACAACGACGCGATGGACCGCGTGTCCGGCTGGTACAAGCGCTATACGCAAAACGTGCTGATGATCATAGGCCTGGGGCTGGCGATTGCATTCAATGTGAGCTCCGTCCGCATTGCGCACACGCTGTGGATAGACCGTGATGCGCGCCAGGGAATGGTGGATGCGGCGAATGACTATCTGAAGGCCAATCCGACGCTGCCAACCGGGACGGGAAGTCTCGCCGACCAGATGAAGACGTCGGTGCAAGCAGTGAATCAGGTCAGCGCGGAGCTCCTTCTGCCTCTGGGCTGGCGGTTTTCGCCGTCGCAATACGTGGACTGGTGGAAGCAATATCCGGTTGCGATGAGCGGCGACGCGTTGGTGGTGCTGATCGGATGGCTGATCACGGCCGGCGCTCTGTCGCTGGGAGCCTCGTTCTGGTTCGACACGCTGAACAAGATCATGGTGATCCGCAACACGGTCAAGCCAGAGGAGAAGAGCCAGACTGAGGGATCCAAGGATTAAGACTTTCGCCGGGAGTGTACCCTGTCCGTATGAAAAAGATTGCACTCGCAGTGCTCGCTATCCTCTCTTGTACGTTTTCCGCCCATGCGCAGGATTGGGCCAAGGCACGGCTCGAGAAATCTCCCCGCCACCAGGAATGGGTCGATATCAAGTACGGCAACCGCACGGTGCATGCGTTTGTCGTCTATCCCGAGGTGAAATCGAAGGCTCCGGCTGTGCTGGTGATCCACGAAATCTTCGGCCTTACGGATTGGGCGCGCGAGGTGACCGACGAAGTCGCCGCGGCTGGGTATGTTGCGATTGCGCCTGATCTGCTTTCCGGCTTCGGTCCCCAAGGCGGCGGATCGAGCGAGTTTTCCGGCGACGACGACAGGGTGAAGGCGGTGTCGGCGCTGAATGCGGATGTGATCACCGCGGATTTGAATGCCACGGCGGATTACGTTAAGAAGCTTCCCGCGGTAAACGGCAAGCTCGCAGTGACGGGATTCTGCTGGGGCGGCGGACAGTCCTTCCGGTTCGCGACAAACCGGCATGACCTGAGCGCGGCCTTCGTGTTTTACGGGGGTCCCCCGAAGGACGTGAGCGCGATTACGGCTCCGGTATATGGCTTTTACGCGGGGAACGACGCGCGGATCGATGCGACGATTCCGGACACCATCGAGGCGATGAAGAAGGCTGGCAAGAAGTACGATCCGGTGACGTATGACGGAGCCGGGCATGGCTTTATGCGGGCGGGCGAGGATCCCACGAAGACGACGGGGAATGATGCGAACATCAAAGCGCGCGAGGATGCCTGGGTGCGCTGGAAGGCGCTCCTGAAGGGGATGTGAGGCGGCGCGTGCCCGGTATTCCACCGCTGCGAGGGGGACTGATTTGAAGCTTCGGCGGTCTTTACTCAATCTGGTCTGCCCGTTTTTTCTCGCTTGTTGCGTCGTGGCCGGGGCGCAGGAGACGATCGTCGCCATCCGGCACGCGGAGAAGCCGGCGTCGAGCCTCGGGCAACTAACCTGCAAAGGTTTGAACCGGGCGCTGGCTCTGCCGAAGGTTCTGATTCCGCGGTATGGCAAGCCTGACCGGATTTACGCGCCCGATCCGGGCACCCGGATTGGCCAGCAGGGCAATATGAAGTACTCGTATGTGCGCCCCCTGATGACCATTGAGCCGACGGCGATCCAGCTAGAGATGCCGGTGAATGCTCTGATCGGCTTCAAGAATGTCGGCAAACTGCAGAGACAGCTTACCGCTCCGGAAAACGCGAATTCGGTGATTTATATTGCCTGGGAGCACGCGTGGCTGAACGAATTCGCGAAACGGATGCTCACGAGCTATGGGAAGGATCCGTCCGCGGTTCCGGATTGGCCGAACGAGGAATACGACCGAATTTATGTCTTCCACATCAAGGATGTGAACGGAAAGAAAGAGCTGACTTTTACCATCGATCATGAGGGATTGAACGATTCTCTGAGCGATAAGTGTCCGGGGCAGTAAGGCAGGTGATCTGAGACCGGAATGAGCGCAGGTCCTGCTGCTTAAAGATCGTGTGAAAACCCGACCAGCTATTTGGTAGTTGGCGCGGCATTCGCGGGTTGAAGCGCTTTCAATCTCTCTGCAGCGTCCTTGTTATCAGGATTGATTTCCAGCGCTTTTTTATAGTTGCTGATGGCGAGATCCTTCTGTCCGCTCTTCTCGTATGCCTCACCCAGGCTCACGTGGATATGCGATGAATCCGGGTGAAGCTCGATGTTCAACTTGAATATCTCAATCGCTTCAGGCAGATGACTCTGCTGCATCAATGCATAACCCCAACTGTTGAGGGCATCATTGTCTATCTTCATGTCCGGGTCCTGCTTCTTTGCCTCCGCGTAGACCTCGGTCGCATGACTGAAGCCGCGCTTGTTCAGCTCTGCAGCCAGGCCTTCAATGGTGGGGGGAAAGCCTTTCGCCTGGCGAAAATCGACTGTAAGCAGGTGTGGTGGGACGCCGTCTTTTGCTGGAGAATTCTTTAAAAATGCCATCGAGCCGGCACCATGCTTCAGATACGCATTGAGGAAGTGCAGGAAGTACTGAGCCATCCAGGAATAGCTTGCAGAAGTTTCCTGTGGCGAAAACTCATTGGCCGACTGGCCCTTCCAGTATTGTGGAGAGCGCTGAAACAGCGAGGAGAAATCTCCGTGGCGCAACTCGCGCATGTGCACGATGTATACATCGCTGTGCTTCATCTGGTTCAAAACGTTTCCCGATATATCGAGCTTGTATTGGTCGATATCTTCCAGGCTGATATCACCTTGGGTGAAGAAGAGCAGTGGCAGGCTCATGTTTTGCGGATAGACAAACTTCGATTCTGCAATTAGTTTTGGGTAGTAACGGGCGGAACCGTCGAGTGCGACCAGGGCGGTAATGCGGCTGTCCTGGGCAGCCGCGAAAAAGTTCGATATGCCGCCCCAGCTGAAACCCGCCACAGCTATTTGCGAAGGATCGACGTCGGGAAGTGTCTGGGCAAAGCCTATGAGGAAGGAAATGTCGCGGGCTTGTGCGTTGATGCCTTCCAGATCCTGGGTCATGGCCCGGGTGTGTGCTCCCATATCCGGGCTGGCGATAACGACGTATCCATGGCTGGCTAAATATTCGCACAGGTCGGCATTTTCGAAGGCCGGGGCGCTGAAACTCGGGGCATAAATTACCGCTGGAAACTTGCCGCTTTCCGGTTTCGCACCCTTCACGGCCCACATGACAGGCGCAGGACTGGCATCGTGATCCTTCTCCGCATCGTGGACGATTTGCTGTGCCTGCGCGGTCGTCGGAGAAAAATTCTCCTCAGTAGCAAACAGCGCAAGGTAGTCACCATAGGTAACATGCGCAGTCGCACTGTTCTGCGCCGGATACCAGATTAGCGTCTCAATAGGACGCGCAGGCTCGCCGTGAAGTGGCTGTCCGGCTGGATCAGTTTTGTAGAGGTAGGTACGGGAGTAGTCGTACTGCAGCACCACGCGAAAACCGACGGGGTGTGCTCCGGGCTTGTTTAGAAAGGTAAAATCTGGCGATTCAAGAGCTGACGCTGAGGCGCTTGCCAGCAGACAGAACGTGAGACACAGAGGTTTCAGCACAGGGAGCTCTCAAAAAGGGAAATGGTAATTCCGGGTCCGTCAAGCCGGATGAACCATCATAATCATCAAGATCTTACAAAGCAGCGGAAAGGATGGTTCCATGAAGCTGAGGGCCTGCCGGCACCCAAACGCGGACATGTTATTCGTTGTATCTGCAGCGCAGAGGATGCCGAAGTCGGACCGGCCCCAAAAGGTGCTGAATTATTGACTCCAGCCCCAAATTCACGTAATCTAAACTGGTTGCGCAGTCTGCGTCTGCCCGTCTGTCTGACTGGGTTGTGAACGCGGAAAACCCACAGGTTTGGAAGCCTGCGCCAGCCTCACGCGAACAGCATTCTGTAAGCTGCGGGGAATTTTAGGTCCGCGGCTGCTATTTGCGCGTGGGCAAGTTATGTTTGGGCGAGCGTGAGTCTCGCCAGCAGGGCTGAGGAGAAGGAAAGAGCGATGTCGACATATATTCCGAGCGCGCACGAGATTGACCGCAAGTGGTTCCTGGTAGACGCCAGTGGTAAGACACTGGGCCGCCTGGCCACCGAAGTCGCAAGCGTGCTGGCCGGCAAGAGGAATCCGAAGTACGTGCCCTTTATGGATATGGGCGATCACGTTGTGGTCGTGAATGCCGAAAAGGTGCGTCTGACCGGGCTGAAGAGCCAGCAGAAGCTGTATCGCCGTTACACCGGGTTTCCGGGCGGGTTGCGCGAGGAGTCGTTTGTGCGGCTGCTCGAGCGCAAGCCGGAAAAGATTGTCGAGGAAGCCGTCAAGGGCATGCTTCCCAAAACCAAACTGGGCCGCAAGATGGTGTCGAAGCTGCAGGTATACCGCGGCGACAAGCATCCTCATCAGGCGCAGAATCCGCAGCCGTTAGAGATCAACGCGTAAAGCGAGAAGAGAGACCAGGACAGAGAATGGCAGATTTGGTTCAGTATTACGGAACGGGACGGCGCAAGTCGGCGATCGCTCGCGTGTTTTTGCGCCCCGGCAGCGGCAACTTCAAGGTCAATGAGAAGAGCCTTGAGACCTACTTCGTGACCGAGCAGCAGAGGGTATCGGCGGTGCGTCCGCTCGCGCTCACCGAGTTGACGTCGACCTTCGACGTGGTCACGACGGTTAAAGGCGGCGGCGTAAGCGCGCAGGCTGATGCGGTCAAGATGGGCATCTCCCGTGCGCTGATCGAGTTCAATGCCGAGCTGCGCAAGACGCTGAAGACCGAAGGTCTGCTCTCGCGCGATGCTCGCGCCAAGGAGCGCAAGAAGTACGGGCAGAAGGGTGCTCGTAAGCGGTTCCAGTTCAGCAAGCGGTAGTTGGTTTCCCGCGTCTCAGAATCGAGACGTGGGGCACCCAGTTTTGCATCTTGTTTTAGGTAGTTAAATTTTCCCAAGAGGGAATCAATCCCGGCACTCAAACCGCCGGGATGCAATCCACAGAGGAGGCTGTTTGGCCACGATCACTATGAAGGAGCTGCTCGAGGCGGGTGTTCACTTCGGGCATCAGACGAAGCGCTGGGATCCGCGGATGAAGGAATACATCTTCGGCGAGCGCAACGGCATTTACATCATCGACCTGCAAAAAACCCTCAAGATGTTCAAGGAGGCCAGCAAGTACGTTACGGACTTGACGGCTTCGGGCAAGGTCATCCTGTTTGTCGGCACCAAGCGGCAGGCGCAGGATGCCATCGCTGAAGAGGCGACCCGTTGCGGCATGTTCTACATCAACCAGCGCTGGCTGGGTGGACTGCTAACGAACTGGGTGACGGTGCAGAAGTCGGTGAAGCGCCTTCAGGAACTCGACGATATGGCTACAGACGGCCGCTACGATCTGCTGACCAAGAAAGAAGTCATCAAGCTGGAGCGGGAGCGCAAGCACCTGCAGGCCAATCTGGCTGGCATCAAGAACATGCGCCGGCTGCCCGACGCGCTCTTCATTGTGGATTCGAACAACGAAGCCATTGCCGTGAAGGAAGCCCGCAAGCTGGGTATTCCGGTAGTCGCAGTGGTCGACACGAATTGCGATCCCACGGTGGTCGACATGGTGATTCCGGGCAACGATGACGCCCTGCGCGCCATCCGGCTGTTCACCTCGAAGATCTCCGATTCGGTGATCGAGGGTGTACAGATGGCTGGCAACAAGCAAAATGCCGAGATCGCCGGAGTGACTGCCGATTCACAGGTTGAGCTCCAGGCTGCGGCTGCCGATGGCGAAGGGGCCACGCCGGTGGTTGCGGCGGAAGATCCGGCTGCCGAAACCGAGGTTGTCGACCTGGAAGCGGTCTTGGGCGGAGGGATTCGGAAGGCTCCGGCGGTGGTTGCAGCTCTGGAAGAGGCCGAGGCGGCGGAAAGCAGCTATTAGACTTTGCGCGGTTCAACCGCTGGGAAGTTGAGGAAGCGTGGCTGCGTTGAAGAAACGGCCACGCTTTCTTTCTGCCCGGAAGTTTGTCGGTTTCCCACGTCTGAGAATCCGGACGTGGGGCACCCGCTTTCACGGGCTATTTACAAGCCGCGCGGCGGCATTTGTGGGATTCTAAAACATGAAGGAATGGGTATAAGGAATGTCAACGGTGACTGAAAAAATCGATGCGAAACAGGTAAAGCAACTGCGCGACAGCTCGGGCGCGCCCATGGGCGATTGTCTGAAGGCGTTGCAGGAGTCGAAGGGCAACATCGAAGATGCTTTCGTTATCCTGCGCAAGCGGGGGATGGCGTCGGCCGCGAAGAAGGCTTCGCGCACCACCAATGAGGGCGCGGTGGGCACCTACATCCACGCTGGCGGCAAGATTGGTGTGCTGCTCGAAGTGAACTGCGAGAGCGATTTTGTGGCGCGCACGGCTGATTTCCAGGAGCTGCTGAAGGACATCGCCATGCACATCGCGGCGACCGACCCACGCTACATCCGCCGCGAGGACGTGACCGCCGAGGATCTGGAGCGCGAGAAGGATATCTATCGCGCGCAGGCCGCGGCGACGGGCAAGCCGGCTCCGGTGATCGAGAAGATCGTCGAGGGCAAGATGAGCAAGTTCTATGAAGAGGTCTGCCTGCTCGAACAGCCCTTCATCAAGGAGCAGACGCTGGCCATCAGGGACCTAATTGCGACGAAGGTCGGCAAGCTGGGCGAGAACATCACGGTTCGCCGCTTTGCGCGTTTCAAGGTCGGCGATCCGAACTGGACCGTAGCGCAGGTGAAGACGACGGAAGAAACACAGTCGTAACGCTAAAGCCAATTAAGCCAGAAAGCCCGGGATTTGCTCCCGGGCTTTTCTTTTCGTCTCAGGCCTGACCGGGAGGTTTCGCGTTCGAAATCCATTCCTCACGCTTGCGGCCGGGCTCGACCTTCGGTTTAGGTTTGGGCTTCTTCTTTTCTTCTTTCTTTCCTTTGTCTTTGCTTCCCATGCGGATTAGTTTATAGCAGGGCAGAGGTTTGTGCGGAGTAAGCAGGAGCGGCGAATGGATTTTTCTGCGCGGCGGGCGGCATTTCGGAAACTGCATGAGAGCGGATGTTTTGTGATTCCCAATCCGTGGGACACGGGCACGGCGCGGTATTTGAAGGGGCTGGGATTCAAGGCACTGGCGACGACCAGTTCAGGTTTTGCGTTTTCTCGCGGACTTCCGGATGGTGAGGCAGGGGCCTCGCGTGATGCGGCCTTGGAGCACATCGCCGAGATCGTAGCGGCAGTCGATCTGCCAGTAAACGCCGACTTCCAGTCGGGCTACGGAGATAAGCCCGAGGACGTTGCCGAGAGCGTCCGGCGCTGCGTCCAGACCGGAGTCGCCGGCCTGTCGATTGAGGACCGCGCGGGCGGCCAGGAGAAGGCTCTGTATGAATTGCCTTTAGCAGTTGAACGGGTAAAGGCGGCACGTGCGGCGATCGATTTGTCGGGTGCAGATGTAATGCTGACGGCGCGGGCGGAGTGCTTTCTGGTGGGACATCCAGACCCGCTGCGCGAGGCCATCACGCGTTTACAGGCTTATACCGAGGCGGGTGCGGATGTGCTGTATGCCCCGGGGCCAACTGACCGTGAGCAAATTGAGACAATCGTGAAGGCGGTGAACCCTAAGCCGGTGAACGTGCTGATGCACGCGAGCAACGGCCTGCGGGTCGCCGATCTTGCTGCGATTGGTGTGCGGCGAATCAGCGTCGGGTCATCGCTTGCGCGCGCGGCGTGGACGGGGTTTATCCGCGCAGCAAGGTTGATCGCGGAAGAAGGAAGCTTTGCGGGTTTCGAAGGATTGGTTTCGGGTGGAGAGTTGAACCACTTTTTTCAGAAGGCGGCGACTTCTGAAGTCTCGTAATCTCGTAATCCCACCGTTTCTTGAGACGCCAATCTCTCAAAGAGATTCGCGAATGTATCAAGAGAAGTGACTGTTGTAGATGACAGCGTCCAGCTCAGGGTAGCTTGTCGAAGAAAAGATAAAGGGCCTCAATCCGGCCGTCCCGGGCAATGATGAAATCAGTCCCAGCATAGGCCGGCGCCGCGCCAGGGCTGCCCGATACCCATGGCACCCGCCCGCCATTGCCCGATTCCTCGGGCTCGGCAATTGGCTGATATTGAAAGTTAGGGTGAGTAGCCTTGATCGCGCCCGCGATGCGATCGATCTCGTCGCGGCCACGGTAGATGCCCTTGCTGGGATCGTAGAACACGCAATCTTCGCTGTAGATCTCGTCAATGGCTGCGCGCCGACGCGCGGGATCGATTTCACCGAAAACGTCGCGAAGATTGCGGATCAACAAGGTGGATATGCTGTGGGACATGATCATGTGATTCTGGTTGGCGCGTGTATGGTGCAAGTTTTTCATTGGCCGGGAAAGATGGCGGTCGCAATTATGTAGCCCGCCGCATGCGGTAATGATGAGCAGATTCGTCCGTAAGGACGAATCCCAGGCGGGCATAGAAGGAACGCGCAGCCGTATTCACTTTCAAAACAGAGAGGACAAGCCCGCGCTTGCGGGCAAGCGCGTCTTCAACCAATTGCCCCATAAGGACAGTACCTAGACCGTGTCTTTGATGCACGGGCGCTATGCAGAGCGTATGCAGCTCAATGTCCTGTCCACGTTCAATTGTCATAAAAAAGCCGACGCGCATACCTTCATGCTCGACGATCCGCGTGTGTGGAAGCTGCAGCTGTTCGTGGAACTGTGCCTGCTCTTTGGCTTCATTCCAATACCCACGTGTCGCCGTGATGTGAGTCTGCATGGCGCGTAAGAACACATCAGTCATGAAACAAACATCGTCATCGGTTGCGTGACGTATCGCTACCAGCCCCGGCATATTTGTAATGCAGATGATTACATTTTGCTCACGTCGATCATGTTATCCTCTGGATTACGATCGATGAGCTTGTTATAGGGGTCGATGCCCGCCCGCGTAGGCTTCTGATCGACGATGAATTCGATCGTCGAGTCGTTCTTCGTAATCCACTGCTTTTCGACGTGGATCGGCTGTTCATGGTCCTTCTTGCCCGAGAACACCCCCACTTCGATCAGATCATGTAACGGCACTTCGGTCTCCACGCCATCACCGTTGGCCTTGAGCTTGCGCGACCTCACAGTAAGCACGACTTTGTATTTGTGATCGGGCGTCTCCTGCCAGGTGGCGGATACGGCGCGGTTGTCGTAAAGCGTGATGCTTTCGAACATATCGGTGATGAGGTATTGAAGATCGGGCGGCGTGGCATCTCGCAGAGCGGCAACGAAGCCGCGCGTGTCGGGATAGGTCGTCTTGCTGTAGCGGTTCTGCTGGAGAAAGCTGCCCAGCGCTGCATTCAGCTTGTCTTCGCCGATGTAATCGCTCAGGGCATATAGCACCAGCGATCCTTTTTGATACCAGACATACGGTTCGTTCTGCACCAGCACGAGCGGGGGCTCGTGACGGACTTCGCCGGCACGTCCGCGCAGATAGCCGTCGAGCTCGTACTTGAGGAAGCGGCGCATCTGGGCGTCGCCATACTGGTGCTGCATCACGCGCAGGGCGGAGTACTCTGCGAGGCTCTCCGACATCATGTTTGAGCCCTGCACGTTGGCGCCGATCAATTGATGTCCCCACCATTGGTGGGCGAGTTCGTGCGCGGTCACGAAGTACGTGAAGTCGATGTCATCGGGCTTCTTGAGGCGGCCAATGAAGCCCATGTCCTCGGAGTAGGGGACGGTGTTTGGGAAAGACTGGGCGAACTGGCGGTAGCGGGGAAATTCAAGAATGCGGTACTGCTGGAACTGGTAAGGGCTGTAGTTCACGGTGTAGTAGCCGAGGCCGCGCTTGGAGGACGACAGCATTTTGTCGAGGACATAGGTATGTTGCGGAGAGTAGTAGATCTCGAGATTCACGTCCTGCCATTTATCGCGTTTGATCGTGTAGCGTCCGGACAGGTAGGAGAAGAAGTCGTTAATCTCGGTCGAACCCATGCTGTACTCGTAGTAGTTGCGGCCATCCTGTGTCCATTGGCGCTGAAGGTAGCCGGGTGAGATCGCCATTTGATTCCCGGAGGTGCTGACTACAGTGTGGTAGCTAACCCATTCCGAGTCGGGCCGAAAGAGATTCGTCTTCGAATAGTAGGGATCGCCCCGCGGCGCCATCTCTTCATATGCTCCTAGCTTTTCTTCTCTGCGGCGGACGGGGTTGTTGATTTCTACGCCGCGGTTATAGCCGAGATAGGGAAAGTAATCCGAATCGAAGAAGGTACCGTTATAGGCGAATTCCGCGCGCTCTCCTCCATCCTTGAAACCATGCGAAGTGTAGGAGCAACGAAAGTTCATGCGCATCTTGTCCCCGGGCGCGAGCGGTTCCGCGAGGTGATAGATGGAATACCAGTGCTTCTTGTCGTCGAGCACCTGTTGCGCCGGGCGGTCGAAGTGGATCTCGTCGATCGAGTCGCGTTGACCGGTGATGTGAATGTCGGAGATGGGCTGCGCGGTGTTGTTCTGAAGAACGTACCAGCCGGTTGCTGAGAAAGACCGCCGCTCGGGGTAAATGTTGACCGTGGTATCGACGGCGATGACCTTGGGCAGCGGCTGCTTCTCGTATTTCTTGTAAAGCTTTTCGTAGTCGGCCTGGAGCTGGCGCCTCTGTTTCGCAGTCTGGAATTGATTGAGGCGGTGGGTGTTGTAGTAGAACCACCCTCCGCTGCCGAGGACCAGGGCAAACAGCACAATGGCGGCCGGCAGAACCGCGGGCAGCCGTTCGGCAGCGATGTGGAAGCGCGCCTTCCAGGAGTAGTCGCTGCCGCGCCGCGCCATCAGAATACCGACAACGCCGAGCAGGCCGCCCCAAGCCAGCCAGTAAGTGAGCGACCAGAAGAGCGCGGGTGCGAAGTGGCCGTAGCCGTTCATATCGGAGTAGGTGTAGGGCGTGACTTCGCCGTACAGTACGAGGCGGTTCTCAAAGCCGTAACGGTAAAGCACCGGGATGAGAATGAAGAAGCCGATCACGATGCCATGCCCCAGAAACTTGTTCGGCACCAGCGTTTGCACGCACAGCGCGAGCAGTGCGTAGATGAGGACCTCGGCAAAGGTAATAAGGTAGAGTTCCTTGAAATACTGCAGGAACTCGTAGTGGTAATACCCCTGGATTGTCTGCGAGAAGATGGCGCAGAACAACACGATGGTCAGCAGGATCAGCTCAACCAGGGCGAGCGAGCAGAATTTGCTTAGCCAGTCGATCCATTCGCGCATAGGCAGCGAGTCGTGAATCTGCTCAAAGCTGGTGTCGCGCTCTCGCCATATCAACTCGCCGGCATAGATCGTGGACACAATGATGAAAAACACAAT
Organism: Acidobacteriota bacterium; assembly: GCA_013289875.1. Lineage (GTDB taxonomy): Bacteria > Acidobacteriota > Terriglobia > Terriglobales > Acidobacteriaceae > Silvibacterium. The sequence continues at coordinate 52,223 of JABCZC010000027.1, forward strand.
AGCGCTGCCTTCAACCGCCTGCAGCATGAGATAGGTCACAGGCCACACGTCGCGGTCCTGGAAGTGGCCGGCGAAGTGTCCGTTGATGAGAACGTAGGCGATCATGACCAGCGCGATCGCCCAGAAGATGATTTCGCGGACGATATTGCGCATGCGCATGCGCGTCAACGTGACGAATTGCAGCCAGGCAGTGCGAGCGCCGAAGTACTGATGCACGCGAGGCAGCGAGACACCGAAGAGCGGACGTGGCGGACGGGCTTCCTCCTGTTCGACCTTCTTCTTTTTGCGGGAGACGCGCGCGGTGAGCGCTTCGGCAGACATGGGGAAGAAGATCCAGGTAATGGCCAGCGAGAGAAGGCCGATGCCTATCCACACCACGCGGTTCCAGAGGAACATGCCGGCCCAGGCTGGCGTGAGGGTATTTTGCTCAACCACGGTCCAGTAGCGCGTGATGCTGTCGAGGAGAAGAATGCCCAGCGGATCGAAGACAGAGGGCCAGAATCGATCGAGGCTCCGCGCCTGGATAACCGAGACGAGAAGGATGAGGTAGATGACAAAAAGAACGACGCCTTGCAGATAAACGGTGATGATCTTGCGCGTAAGTGCGGCCACTGCGAAGAAAAGGCTGCCGAGAAAGAAGACCTGGACGGCGACGATCGAAAAATACAGTTTCGCGAACATTGCAAGATGAATCGGTCCGATGCGGGTGTGGTCCGCCCAGGGTGCGAAGGAGCCGGCGATCTCGCCAAGTGGCAGGCCGGTGAAGATGATCAGTGTGATGACGAGCGAGCCCGCCCAGCGTCCGCCAAGGTACGCGAGCTTGGAGATGGGCTTGGTAAAGACCATCTGGTAGGTGTCACGCTGGAAGTCGCGCAGAATCGACGGCCCGAAGATGGCCGCCATGATGATCATGCCGAAGGCGGAAAGCTGCAGGAAGTACTGCATCGTGGCATAAGGGCCATTCAGCAGGACTTTGCCCGCGCCGACAGGACCCCAGTCTTCCGCGGCGACCGAGAAAAAGACCATCAGGAACCACAGGGCAAAGTAGACGTAGGTCGAGAGGCTCTTAATCCGCAGCTTCAACTCAAACAGGAAAAAATCCAGAAACATGTCGGCTCTCCTTCCTCGCGCTCAGTTGACCTTCTGGCTTGCTGTGTGTCGTTCCATGTTAAGGAAGTAGACGTCTTCGAGGTTCGCGTCGACAGGGCGGAAGCCGCTGCCGGGATCGGTCTCAGAGTAGACACGGACTTCGTGAGCGCCGCCGAGCAATTGCACGGATACGATCTGCAGCTGTGCCTCGAGAGTCGTGAGCTCGCTTTCGTCGGTGACCAGCTTGCTCCAGATGCGGCTGCCGAGGGTTTCGAGAGCTTCGGCAGGAGCGCCCTCGAGCAGAAGCTCTCCGTTGCTGATGATCGCCATGCGGTTGCACAGCTCGCGGACATCTTCGACGATATGCGTCGAGAGGATAACGATGACGTCGCGGCCAATGGAGCTGAGCAGGTTCAGGAAGCGGTGGCGCTCGGCGGGGTCAAGGCCTGCCGTGGGTTCGTCGACGATGATCAGCTTGGGGTTTGCCAGCAGCGCCTGGGCAATGCCGAAGCGCTGCTTCATGCCTCCCGAATAGGTGCTGAGCGCCTTCTTGCGGGCGTCCCAAAGATTGGTCTGGTTGAGCAGCGCCTCGACCATCGCTTTTCGTTCGCCGGCGTTCGTGACGCCTTTCATCACAGCGAGGTGGCTGAGCATGTCGAGCCCGGAGATTTTTGGGTAGACGCCAAACTCCTGCGGCAGATAACCAAGCAGGCGGCGTACGGTCTCCTTCTGTTTGACGACATTGATGTTATCCAGCCAGATTTCACCGGAGTCGGGTTCCTGGAGTGTGGCGATCGTACGCATAAGCGTGCTTTTACCCGCTCCGTTAGGGCCAAGAAGGCCGAACATGTTATTGCCAATAGTGAGGTTAAGGTCTTTGAGCGCCTGCACGCCGTTGGAATAGGTCTTCGACAATCCGGTAATCGTCAGTGGCACAGAAACTCTCCTGATATGCGCTGAAGATCAGCGCCGAAAGTGGTTAGAGTCGCAAAAACCGGGGATCGTTCTTGTGGTAGAAGTGTATACGCGCGGGCGCACAAAGGGTTCAGAAGAAAATCAGCGGCGCGCTCCAAAAGAAAAAGCGCGCCAGAACGGCGCGCTTTCTTCGCACGGTGCGGCAAAGTTCGCCTTTCCGCGCGCAACATCGATGTTTTAGCGGCGCCCTCCGGTCAGGAGGCTGCCTTCCACTGTTTGTTATCGGCAACCATCTCGATAATCTTCTGGTTGAATGCCGGAAGATCGTCCGGCTTGCGGCTAGTGATGAAGTTTCCGTCGATGACGGCCTGCTCATCGACCCAGTTTGCGCCGGCATTTTTTAGGTCGGTCTTAAGGGAAGGCCAGGAGGTCATCTTCCTGCCCCGCACCACCCCAGCTTCAACCAGCGTCCAAGGGCTGTGGCAGATTGCGGCTACGGGTTTGCCTGATTCCGCAAATTCCTTCACAAAGGAGACCGCTTTCGGCTCCATGCGCAGATGGTCGGGATTGATGACGCCGCCGGGCAGCACCAGCGCGTCGTAGTTGGCGGGTCGAACCTGGTCGAGGGTCTTGTCGACCTTTACCTTGTCGCCCCAGTCCCTGAAGTTCCAGCCTTTAATCTCACCGCTCCTGGGCGAGATGATTTCGGTGGTGGCGCCTGCGTCTTCCAGCGCCTTCTTCGGCTCGATGAGTTCGACCTGTTCGAAGCCATCGGTCGCGAGAATCGCGATCTTCTTTCCCTTCAGTTTTTCAGCCATTACTACTACTCCATAGTGGGAGATTTTGTCTCGCGTTCTTGCTCTTCTATGGAGTAAGAGGCTGCTTCGCAGCGGGGCGTTGCCATTCCCGGGTTGTGGATTCAGGTCTATGGATTACTGGACTGGTTTCGCCTTCCCCGACTGGAATGCCTGGTCGATCATGGACTCCATTTGACGCGAGGCCTGGCGGGCGAGCTTTCCTTGCTGTCGTCCGAGTTCCCCCTGCTGACGGCCCAGTTCGCCCTGCTTGCGGCCCAGTTCTCCCTGCTGACGGCCGAGATCGCCTTGCTGCGCACCAATCTGACCCTCCATTGCACCCAGATGGCCTTCGATGCCGCCGATGCGGCTCTGAATCTCAGCCAATTCGTCCTGAGTAACAGTCTTGCTCTTCTGGAGGTCCTGGAGCTTCTTCACTGCTTCCTGCAGCTCGGCAATTTCCTTCGACATGTCGGGGGTTTCAATGTGAGCTTGCTCCTGCTGTTTGCCAAGCCGATCCTGCTCGTCGCCGAGGTTCTCCTGTTGGGTGCCGAGAGCCTCCTGTTGGCGGCCCAGCTCTTCGATCGGTGCGAAGAGCTGGCGACTCTGCTGCATGAGAGCCGGGTCGTCGATGACGTAATATTTCCCGGTGCGTTCCGCCAGAATGTAGTTGCCGTGAAGCTTCTTGCGGATTGCCTCCATCTCCGCGTAATCGCCGTGGTAATTGAACATCTGAGTCTTGTCGCCGTTGACGATCATGAAGGAATCCTGATCGGAGTCGGAGAAATGAGTATCGGAGTCGCGCTCGACGGTAACCGCCGACGGGTTCGCTTGTGCAACAACGACAGCCGCCTTGTCTTTGTTTTTCTCTTTGTCTTTGATGGTGGCTGGCTCCGGAACCGGCGCTTCGAGCCTTACATTCGGTAGCGCTGCAGGGGGCAGTGCGGGCGCGGAAGTGGGAGCATCAGGCACTGCAACCGATGTGTTCGAATCCTGAGCCACGACATGAATGAACGGCGTCGTGGGCGCGGTCACCTTGGCCGCGGCACGCACCGCGACCAGAGATGCGGACGCCGTTAAGACCAGAGGAACGACCGCCGCTACGGCGAGGGCACGGCCCTTGCCTTCGACGAATGACCTGCGGAAAATTCGGTCGACGAGCAGGCGATCGATGCGGTGTTCAATTCTGCTGGAACGAGCCATGGCGACGGCGAAGATCGCCCGGCGGGGCAAGGCGGCGACTTCAAGCAGAAGCTCGGCATAGGAAGGCGCGTCCTTGGCTTCGGCGATGCCGGCAAAATCGCTGATCGCCTCGCCGAGATCGGAGAGATGTCTCTGTATCCACCAGGCCGCCGGGCTGAACCAGAAGGCCGCGGTATGCAGATGCGCGAGAAGCTGCAGGTAGAAATCGCGTTGGCGGACGTGCGCAAGTTCGTGAGCCAGAACAATGCGCAGTCGGGGTCGGCTCCAGCCATGGAATGAGACGGGAAGGACGATGCCGAGGCCGATGGTAACCGGGGTTCGAATATCGGAGCTGAAGCGAACGTCGGCGTGCGGCTCAACCAGAACGGAGGCTGGTTCGGCACGGCTCCAGATACGCCAGGCGAGGGTCAGGCCGAAGAGGACACGCAGCAACAGGAATCCTGAAACAACGAAATAGATGCGGACGATGAGCGTGCCCGGATTGGGGACTGTCCAGCGGCGAACGGGCGGGGTGTTTGAGGCGACGGCGGGGGCGGTCTGGAAGGTTGCAGGCGCCAGAGACACGGACGTGGCGATGGGCTCCATTGCTTCCTTAGGTGCGGTAACGGGTGACGTTATGGTGCGCGCAGGGGTGGCGTTATGGGGAGGATTTGTCCAAGCAGTTGGAATCACGTATGTGGGAATTGCGGAAGTGGGTATCACGACTGAGCTCACCTGGATCACGCGCCAGCGCATGAGGAATGGCATGGCGATCGCCGCGGCAAGCACCAGCGTCCAGGCAATTTTCTGCGCGATCACGTGGCGGACGCGGAGGAGCCGGAGGACGGTCCAGACGGCCACGGCGAGCAGCAGTGTGCGGGCGGAGGATTCGAGAATGATGGACATCATGCCTTTTTTCCTTTCCTAGCAGCAGCGATTCGTTCGGCGAGCCGCTGCAATTCCGTTTGGTCGAGGACTTCGGAGTCGACCATGCCGACGAGCAGCGCCTCGACGGAGCCGTCGCAGAAGCGGTCGATGATGCGCTTGACGGCGCGCCCGGCCACGAGCTGTCGGGTTTCGGCGGGGCGATAGCGAAAGGTGCGGTTCTCGACCGTGTGGGAGACGTAGCCCTTTTCTTCGAGGCGGCGAAGCACAGTGCGAATGGTGGAATCCTTGAGAGGACGGTCGAGTCCATCCAGCTCTTCTCGCACCTGCTCTGCGGTGAGGTTGCCGTGCTGCCAGATGAGGCGCATGATGGCGCGTTCGAGTTCGCCGAGTTCTGCGGGGTCGTGAGCTGGAGGTCTGCTACTAGTCATAACGCTACAGAGCGTAACATTGCGCACGGATCGATGCAAGACGTTTTTAGGGAACGCCCGCACATTATTTCGATACGCAGGCGGCCTGTCGCCGGTTCTGGGCAATGGGCCGCCTGAATGTAACGCTTGGGTTTTCGCGATTGGAAGGATCAAGGCGTCGAAGCGAGCGACGCCGATCCGGTTAGCGCGGTTGATGTATACACAGGAGGGGCACGCGGTTGCTATGTCCCGGCGATTCCCTTGTTCTGCAGAACCCTGACCACGACTCGCCTGTTCTGCGCCTGACCCTCAGCCGTCTTGTCATTGCCCACCTGTCTGCTTTCGCCCATCGCTCCGGGCGCCAGTATGTTCGTAAGAGGGATGTGACCTTGTTGCATCAGGAATTGGGTAACGTTGTTGGCACGGTCCTCGCTTAGCGTCTGGTTCAGTGCTGCGCTGCCGCTCGCTGAAGCGTAGCCTTTCACCTGGATCGTGTAGGCAGTGATGGTCTTCGCCTTCTCAGCCAATTGCAGAAGCTGCGGCTTGTACTGAGCCTCAATCGCCGTCTTGCCGTTGCCGAACAAGATCGTCACCTCATCCATAATGTTGTAATCATCCAGTTGGCCGAAGCGCTTGTTTGCGGCTTCAATGGCGGCCTTGTTGGCGTCAATCTTCGCCTGTGCCTCAGCCATTTGCTGCTGTTGCTGCTGCATCTCTTCCTGCTGCCGCTGGAGCGCAGCCTTCTGCGCCTCCAGTTCCTCCTGAGTTTGCTGGACCTGTTCTTTGGTCGGCTGCATGCCCGCCTGGATCGTTTGCGCATCCTGAAGGTCATTGCCCTTGAAATCTATGGTGCTTGCCACAAACTGGTTCTCGGCATTGTAGGATCCCTGTACCTGCACCTGGAGGCCCGGTATCAGCGCTGCCATAGACATCTGCTTGCGCCGGGCCTTGAGCATTCCCTGTATTTGCTGGACTTTTGTATCGTCGGTCAGCAGCACCGTCACCTTCGGGTCAGTTGCAGTCTGCACAGTCACCGTGGGCCCGTTGCGTCCGGTGATCAGACCGGAAATTTTCGTTGTCTGAGCGGCCGCGATGCCGTTAAGCATCAGGAGTATTGCTAGCGATGCTGCGAAAACGGACGTTACCAGATTGTTTCTCTTCATCGGTCCCCCAAAATATACTTTGGCGACGGTCGGATGACGGAGCTCCACCTTCGCCCAAATAGGTTTATTTGTACTCTCCACGGCGCAGGAAGCCCCATCGAAGCAACCCACCAGTCGTGTTTCCGGTCTTGAAATATGTACTGGAGAATAACAGCCGAAAGCCGTAAGGGTCTACTGGCAGAAAATGCCAGTGCAGTCTCCTCAGATTTGGCCGCCGGATCTCAGTTTTGATCGCGGTTTTTCAAGTTCTCAAGGGGACCTCGAGTGGCCGAATCAGACCCATAAGCGAATATTCGCGAATGGCGGCCCGCATGCGATACTCGAAAGTGAATGTATAAAAGGGTTGTTCTGAAGCTCTCGGGAGAAGCGCTGGCGGCGGGCAAGGGCTTTGGCGTCGATGTCGACCGGGTTTATGAAATTGCCGCCGAGATCGCTGAAGTTCACGAACTGGGCGTGGAAATCGCCGTGGTGGTGGGCGGAGGAAATTTCTTTCGCGGAGTCGCCGAGCAGGCCAAGGCGATGGATCGCGTCTCGGCCGATAACATGGGCATGCTGGCTACGGTGATCAACGCGATTGCGCTCCAGGACGCCATTGAGAAACAGGGGCCGTTTTGCCGCGTGATGTCGGCTATCGAGATGCACCAGGTCGCAGAGCCGTATATCCGGCGCCGGGCCATCCGTCATCTCGAGAAAGGCCGAGTCGTGATCTTTGCCGCCGGTACCGGCAACCCCTACTTCTCGACCGACACGGCAGCTTCGCTGCGTGCCATGGAGATCAAGGCGGATGTATTGTTGAAGGCGACCAAGGTGGAGGGCATCTACGATGCCGATCCCGTCACCACAAAAGACGCCGTGAAATTTGAACAAATTACCTACATGGAGATTCTGCGGTTAGGGTTAAAGGTAATGGACACGACTGCGGTGAGCCTCTGCAAGGACAACAATTTGCCGATGATCATCTTCAATATGAACGAGCCGGGGAATATCCGCCGGGTAATTTCTGGGGAAAAAGTCGGTTCGCTGGTCACTGCTTGAGTCCCCGGGCCTGATAAAGAACGTCTTACTGCCAGAAGGTGATAGCCTGAGCGCGCCAGCTCAAACTGTACCCGCGTTTCCCCCGCCCCCATCGAGGGAAGAGTATGCTCCCGTGCCAGCCGAGAGGCCGGCGGCCGTGGCGGGTGTCGCCGCTACACGCAATAAAAAAGAGACTCTGCCGGCACTGACTGGACTACGCTGCTTTGCGGCGTTGAACATTGTTTTCTTTCATTTTTCTGATCCAAAGTGGTTCGGGCCGTTTGCTCCGATCGTCGACAACGGTTATACGTCAGTCAGCTTCTTCCTGCTGATGTCGGGGTACATTCTGGCCTACAACTATGCCGACCGGGCGGGTGCAGGGCAGCTGAGTACGCGGAATTTCTGGATCGCGCGGCTATCGCGGCTGTATCCGGTTTACATACTTGCGCTGATTCTTTCCCTGGGCATGTTGATGGCGGAGTGGCCCGCACGGAGCCATGGGCAGTTTGCGCTGGGTGCCGTGCTGACTCCGCTGCTGTTGCAGGGGTGGGTTCCGCCGCTGTCAACCTTCTGGAACACGCCTGCCTGGACGATGTGTACGGAGGCATTCTTCTATCTGATCTTCCCGGTCGTCGTGCTCTGGAAGCGGCCCAGAAGGGTATGGCCCCTGCTGGGTCTGCTGCTCGGCTTGTGGCTGCTGGGGATGGTGCTGCCGGGGCTGTATATGTGGCTGCATCCCGACGGCGACCTGCATCCTGGACGCTACACCGACGGTTTCTGGATTCGGGCGCTCAAGTTCTCGCCGCCGCCGCATGTTCCGTCGTTCCTGTTCGGGGTAGCGCTGGCCGATCTGGACGGCATGATCTCGCGCACAGGCTGGAGACGGCTGATGCTGGGAGTGATGGGCATGGGCGGGCTATATCTGATTTTGTATTTTGGCGACCGGATGCCGTATCCCATGATGCACGACGGGCTACTGATGCCGCTGTTCGGGTTGGCAATTCTGGGTCTGGCGGGGCACAACCTGATCGCGCGCTTCTTCGGATTCTTTCTTTTTACCGCGATCGGACGGGCGAGCTATTGCCTCTATCTTCTCCACTTCAATTTGTGGCTGCTGATCCACGATTCTCACCTGCTTGATCGACTGCATCTGGCGCGATTCGATCCCTGGATCAGCTATTTTCTGCTGGTAGCTGGGGCGATGCTGGTGATGGTCTGCATAGAGCGTCCGTGCCAGCGATGGATCCGGAGATGGATCAGAGCATAGGGCTGCTAACCCCCCTCATCTTTCTGCCGATGAATAAAGGAAGAGCCCAAACCCTGCACAAGGGCCATCCGTTTATTCTGAGTTATCGTGAACAACTCATCAGAACCATCCCTTTTTCCTGGCAAGCAAGGGCGCGAACAGCGGCGCCATCCGCGCTATCCGTGCGATGGATATGCCGAGGTCTTTCTGCCTCACGGAGGGCTGCTCTTTCGCGCGCGAATTCTGGACCTGAGCATATCGGGCTGCTATATCGAAACAGCCTTGGTTAATCTGGGGCGCGGCACACAGGTAGAGGTCTACTTTGTGACGAATCAGCTTCAGTTCCGGGTGCTTGGAAATGTGGCTGTGCTGCGCCGTAAACGCGGGGCGGGGATTGCGTTTGCGAATGTGAGCCCTCGGCGGGTCCTCCAGATCGCGACGCTGGTAGGGGAACTGGCCGAGCAGCAAGTTAAGGGCTGAGCCAAGCAAAAAGCCCGCTCGGAAGCGGGCTCAATGCTGCACAAGGAAGGCGTTCTTCCGGGTTACGATGCCCCATTGCCCGACCCGGCCTGAACGTGCTCGGTCGCGTGGTTGCCATGCGCGACAGCAGCCGTGCAGGTAGGCTGACCGGCGGTCGGGTAGGGGTTGTTCTCCGTACCGGTGAGAATGCCGCTATTGGGGTTGAGCTGGTAACCGGTGATTGAGTTATCCAGGAAGTTAGAGGTATAGAGAAAGCGGCCCAACGCCGGTTCAATCATCACACAGGTGGGGCCTGTCTTGGTGGCAAAGCTGGCGCTCGCCAGGCTGGACGGGGCACCCGTGCCCTGATCGATGGTGTAGGCGCTGATGTCGTTCGAATTGTAGTTGGCGACGTAGATGAACATCCCATTGGGAGAGACGGTCACCGCATCTGGAAAGACATCCGTCTTGAAGGGGCCGTTCTGCACCGGCACGAGAACCCCGCTGGTCTGGATGCCGTAGGCGATCAGCTGGTTCGTAGCGCTGTCCGTCGTGTAGAAAAACCGCCCCGTAGGATCGCTCGCGCTGGCATTGGGCGCGACTCCGGCAGGGAAGGGACTGCCGGCAATCGGAGTGAGCGGGCCTCCGCCGCTGCCAGTGGAGAAGGAGAACGCTGAGATGGTTCCGGCTTGTGCAGCGGTATTGGTATTCACCACGTAGACGAAATCGAGTGGGGCATTCGTTGAAGTGAGCGCAGTAACGTTAACGCTGGACGGGTTGAACTGGACCGGCCAGTAGGGCAGATTGCCATTGGCTATGTTGGTGCCGAGGCTACCGTCAGAGTTGACAGGATAGACGACCACAGCGCCAGGGCCAGGATTGGCCGGGGTAAATCCCGCCTGGAAGGTGTCGACGACGAATAGCAAAGTTCCTGCGGCGTTGATGGTGATAGCCGTTGGCTCCGTTCCCGGTGTGTTGTAGGTGTGCTGAGGATAAAGCTTGCCATCGGTGCCTATGGCGTAGTCAACAACGGTATTGTCGTCGTGATAAACGACGTACAGGTATTTCCCGTTCGGCGAAGTTACCAGGGCCACTGGGTTACGGCCGGGAAAGCTGTATGGGGAGTCCGGAATCTGGGTCAGGGCACCGGAGCCCTGTTCGAGGCTATAGACGGCGATCTGGCCGGGATTCTGTTTCGACGCCGTAACAAATACATAATCGACGATATTGCTTACACCACAAGAGGTAATTCCAAGTCCTATGCCAATAGAGACTGCGGCGGCCAGCAGAGCGTGGCCCGATTTGCTGAACTTCATGCGCTTCCTTCGTCCTGG
>JABCZC010000028.1 GCA_013289875.1 Acidobacteriota bacterium
CAGGTCATCTATCCGATAAACGGGAGCTCCGCGTCGCTCGACGAAAAGGACGCCGCGCAAGAAAACGAGGCGCAGCAGGTACTGAAGATTGTTGAGCGGCATCGGCCGGAGATTGCACAGGCGCAAGCGGCAGGCACGGAGTTTCGCGTGGCCGTACTCGTGCGGGCGCGGCAGCATCTGGTGAAAATTGTGCGGATGCTTCGCGAGCGCGGGATTCCCTTTCGCGCGGTTGAACTGGAGACACTGGCCGAACGGCAGGAATTGCTGGACCTGTTGTCGCTGACGCGGACGCTGCTGCATCCGATGGATCGCGTGGCGTGGCTCTCCGTGCTGCGCGCGCCGTGGTGCGGGTTGACGCTGCGTGATCTGCACACGCTGACCGGCGCGGACAACCGGGAGTGGAAACGAAAGTCGATGCTGGAGCTGATCGAGGCCCATCTGTCTCTGCTGGAAGCCGACGCGGCCGGGCGAGCGGCGCGGACCACTGCAATTCTGAAGCAGGCGCTTGCCAGTCGCTTTCAGGGGCTGCATGCCGGGTCGTTCTCACAATGGATCGAGCGGACATGGCGCAGCCTGGGAGGCCATCTCTGCGTGGATGCCGCGGCTTACGAGAACGCACAGACATATTTCTCCATGCTCGACGATATTGCGCCCGATGGCATGGAGTGCATGACTGCGTCTTTTGAGGCGGAACTGGAGTGGCTCTATGCCAAGCCCGATCCCACCGTCAGCGAGCGCGCAGGCGTGCAACTGATGACGATCCACAAGGCCAAGGGGCTGGGGTTCGATGTGGTGATTGTTCCGGGACTCGACAGAAAGGCTGCGGCCGACCAGTCGCCGCTGATCGTTTCGCTGGAGCGCACAAATGCGGAGGGCGAAGACGAGATGCTGGTTGCGCCGATCGGAGCGAAGGGTGGCGAAAGCCATCCGACGTATAAATGGGTGCAGAAGCAGCGCACAGAGCGCCAGAATGAGGAAGTCAAGCGGCTGCTCTACGTGGCATGCACGCGAGCGCGGCGAGAGCTGCATCTGCTGGGCACGGCGACGATGGGCGCCTCAGGGCTGAAGAGCGGCGATTCCAAGAGCCTGTTGGATGTGGGATGGCCTGCGTTCGAAGAGATGTTCGAAGAGGCAGTGAGAAACCGCGAAGCGGAGAAGGTGGTGGATTTCCCGCTGGCTCAGGCGGAGCAGGCTTCGTTGTTCGAACTGTTCGATCTGGCTGCGCGTGCGGAGGAGCGCGGACCACGGCTCACGGTGAAAAGACTGCCCTCGGATCTGGAAATAAGGCCGCGAGCGAAGAACGTAACTGTCGCCGGCACATTCACGGCGGACGCCAAATCGGCTGAGCTGCTTCGTCCTGAGGGATCGCGGCGGGCGCGGGTGGTCGGAAACGCGGTGCACGCGCTACTCGATTTGCTCAGCCACGGCATAGACGCGTCAGGTCTGCAGGAGCGTGCGCGAAAGACGCTGCGCGCGGCTGCGTTTTCCGACAGGGCGCTCGACGAGGCGATGCAGGAGGTCATGGCGGCTGTCGAAGCATGCAGGAGAGATGCCGTGGGCCGCTGGATTCTGGCACCGCACGCAGGCGCGCAATCGGAGACATCGTGGACGGGGTGGATTGGTAATGAAATGGTGACTTTGCGGGCCGATCGCGTATTCCGCGCGGGTGCCGCGCCGCTCGAATCCGGATCAGACTACCTTTGGATTATCGATTACAAGATGAGCGCGCCGGCAGGCGAACCTGTCGAAGAATTTCTTGCCCGGCAGAGAGGCTATTATGCTCCGCAGCTAGCGAGATATGCGCAGGCATTGACCGAGCTTGAGGGCGGGAACATTTCGCTGCGCCTGGGTCTTTACTATCCGCGCCTGCCCCGTTTTGACTGGTGGAACGGCGAAGGCAGCTGATGGCTCACGCCGGCCTGGTCTCGTTCTCGTGCATGTGGTGGCGGACGTCGGCGCCACGCACCCAGAAGATCACATCCTCGGCAATATTCGTGGCGTGATCGGCTACGCGTTCCAGGTTGCGGGAGATCATGAGCGCAGTCAGCGCCTGCGGGGCGAGATGGGGCTCGGTCTTCATCACGTTGAGCAGCGTGAAATAAGCGGTCTCGTTCATTTTGTCGACATTATCGTCCATGGAAAGCACGGAGTCGGCGATCGTAGCGTCGGCTTCGATGAAGGCCTGCAGCGCCTTGCGCACCATCCCGGAGGCGAGGCTGGCCATCTTTGCCGTGTCCACGGGAAGCTCGGCGACGGGAAATGCCTCGAGCTCGCGCACGCGATCGCTGATGCTCGTGGCCGCGTCCCCCACCCGCTCAAGATCGGCGTTGATCTTGATCACAGCGAGGATAAAGCGGAGGTCGATGGCCATCGGCTGCTCCATGGCGAGCAGATCGAGAGCCATCTGATCGATTTCGCGCTCAAAACGGTTAATGGCCAGCTCGCCATGATCGACGAGATCGCATACCGAGAGATCGCGCACACGATAGGCTTCGACAGCACGCTGGATCGACTGCTCGGCCATGCCGGCCATCACCAGCAGCTTTTCCTTCAGATCGTCCAGGGATCGCTGAAAACGAAGTCTCATCATCCAAATCTTCCTGTGATGTAATCTTCCGTCCTTTTGTCTCCCGGATTTGTGAATATCTTATGAGTCGCATCAAATTCGACAAGCCTCCCATTCAGGAAGAATCCGGTGCGTTCCGCGACACGCGCAGCCTGCTGCATATTGTGGGTCACAATGACGATGGTGTATTGCGATTTCAGCTGAAATATCAGGTCTTCGATCTTCGCGGTGGAGACGGGATCGAGAGCCGAGGCTGGCTCGTCCATAAGCAGAACCTCAGGATCGACGGCGAGCGCGCGGGCGATACACAGGCGCTGTTGCTGTCCACCGGAGAGGCTCGCTCCCGACTTCTTCTTGAGGTCGTTCTTGACCTCATCCCACAGAGCGGCATTTTTCAACGACCGCTCGACGATTTCGTCAAGGATGCGGCGATTGCTGAAGCCGTTGAGGCGCAGTCCTGAAGCGACGTTGTCGTAAATCGACATGGTCGGAAAAGGATTGGGGCGTTGAAAGACCATACCCACGCGGCGGCGAACCTCGACGGGAGACACATCGTTATAAATGTCGATATCACCCATTCTCACAGACCCGGTGACGCGGGCGATGGGATTGGTTTCGTGCATGCGGTTGAGGCAGCGAACGAACGTGGACTTGCCGCAACCGGATGGACCAATCAGCGCCGTCGCCTCGTTTGCGGGAATGGGCAGATTGATATCCAGGAGGGCATGGTTTGTGCCATACCACGCGTTCAAATTAGTTACCTGAAGTCCGACACCCACTTAGCTCGCCCCTTTCAAAACACCGCGCGTGGTTACAAATCGCACCAGAGAAACCGAAACTACGATCAAGACAATGAGAACCAGCGCGCCGGCCCATGCAAGACGATGCCATTCTTCGTAGGGAGAGAGGGCATACACGTAAATCTGCAGCGGCAGCGCGGCGATGGGCTGGTTGAGGTTGACACTCCAGAACTGATTGCCGAATGCGGTAAAGAGAAGCGGCGCCGTCTCGCCGGCAACGCGGGCGAAGGCAAGCATGCAGCCTGTGATGACACCGGGCGACGCGGTGCGCAGAGTGATCGAGAGCACCGACCGCCAGTTGGGCACGCCCAGGCCGAGCGCCGCCTCCCGGATCGCGTGCGGGACCATGAGCAGCATTTCTTCCGTGGTGCGCGTGATCGTGGGAATCATCATGATGCCCAGGGCGACGCCGCCGGCGAAGGCGGAAAAGTGCTTCTGCGGCAAAACGATGAGCGAGTAGACAGAGATACCCATAACGATCGACGGCACGCCGTTGAGTACGTCGGCAGTGAAGCGGACGAGGTTAGCCAGTTTGCCGCCGCGTCCGAACTCCGCGAGGAAAATGCCTGCGGCTATACCGATGGGGACACCGAGCGCGCTGCCGACAAGAAGCAGGAGGCCGGAACCGACGATGGCATTGGCCATTCCGCCGCCGGTTTCGCCGACCGGCCTGGGAATCTTCGTGAAGAAGGCAAAATTGAGCGAGCTTGCGCCTTTGTAAAGCAAATAAATAAAGATGACGACGAGCGGTGTGATCACCAGAATGGTGCTGAGAATCGCCAGGCCGGTAGCGAGGTGGTTCGATGCGGCGCGCCACATGCGGTTGCCTTTGCTCGTCTTGTATTGGCTGGTCATCGGTCCGCTCTCGTCCTTAATCTCGCTCGATCTCTCCTTAGTTCACGCGCGCCGGCGCACCGCGCGTCACCACCCACACCAGCAGCTGAGCCAGCGCATTCACAATGATGGTCACGATAAACAGCGCGAGCCCGATCTCGATCAGCGCGCTCAGATACAAGTCGTCGGAGGCCTCGCTGAATTCGTTCGCAATCACGCTGGCCATGCTGTAGCCGGGCGCCAGCAGAGACTTAACAATCTCGGGGCGATTGCCGATCACCATGGTCACGGCCATCGTTTCACCAAGGGCGCGTCCCAGGCCCAAAATTATGGAACCCACGATGCCGATACGCGCGTTGCGCAGCACGCCCATGCGGATCATCTCCCACCGCGTGGCCCCGAGTGCCAGCACGGCTTCCCGCTGGCTGTGCGGAACGGCAGTCATCACCTCGCGGGTGAGCGAGGAGATGACGGGAAGAATCATGATGGAGAGGATGACGCCGGCCGCAAACATGCCGATGCCGAAGTTAGGCTCGCTAAAAAAGCCAGTCCATCCCAGCAGCTTCATTAACACGGGATTAACGTGCTCGCGCAGCAGCGGAACGAGCACAAAGACCGCCCACAAACCATAAACTACGCTGGGGATGGCAGCCAGCAGTTCGGTGAAAAAGGAGAGAGGGCCACGCAGCTTGCGCGGACACATCTCGGTAATGAAAACGGCGACACCAACCGCGAGCGGAACGGCAATGACAAGCGCGATCAGCGATGAGACCAGCGTTCCGTAAATAAATGGGAGCGCACCGAATTTTCCGTTTACCGGGTCCCAGGCGCTGCCGAAGAAAAATTTGATCCCGAATTTGGATATGGTGAGCTGCGACCGAAGCGTCAACTCAGTGGCGATCAGGGCGACAATGCCAAAGATGGTGAGAGCGCACAGCACCATCAGCCAGCGGAAACCCCGGTCGGCAAAGGCGGAGCTGCCGCGGGAGAGCAGAAACTTCCGGATCGCCGAGGGCCCTTCGCCGGGGTGCGGCCCGGAGGGCGGATCTGATACTGGAGAAGGCGTTTCGGAGGGTCCGGGCACACGTACGTCCTGAATCTTGAAGTTCACCAGTATCTACCCTAAACGCCAAAAATAAAAGTACGGTTAAACGCCTTGAAAAATAAGGCGTAAGCTCGGCTAATATTCTGCAACTGGATCCTTCAGGCCGCGAATCCGGAATCGCGCCTTGGGAAAGGCAGGGGGCGCACCTGCGGCGCGAGCGCGCCCGGATGTCTTTCGGCAACTCTATTTCAGTTGCGAAAGAGTGACCCGAACCTTGTCCGAAACCGATTTGGGCAGCGGAGCGTAATAGAGCGCGGTCACCTCAGATTCCCCGTGATCCAGCATCCAGTTCAGGAAGTCCTTGAGCACCTTGCCATTATTGCCATCCCTGGGCGGGTTGGGAATGAGCAGCCAGGTGAAACTGGAGATGGGATAGGCATTCTTGCCGGGAGCATTGGTGATAGAGACCCGGTAATCGGCAGGCATGTTCTTGACGCTGGCGGCAGCCTCCGTCACACCGTCGATGCTGCCTTTCACCCAGGTGCCGGCGGCATTCCTGATATATCCATACTGGATTTTGTTCTGCAGGGCATAGATCAGCTCGACATAGCCGATTGTGCCAGGCAGCTGGCGCACCATGCCCGCGACCGCTTCGTTACCCTTCGCGCCTATGCCGATCGGCCAGGGTACGGCGCTGTTGCTTCCGACGCTGCTCTTCCATTCGGGGCTGACCTTGGACAGGTAATCGGTAAAGATAAACGTCGTGCCGCTGCCTTCAGAGCGATGGACGACATTAATCTTTGCACCGGGGAGCGTCACACCGGGATTATCCTTGGCGATGCGGCCGTCGTTCCAACTGGTGATTTTGCCGAGGTAAATGTCGGCCAGCACATCGGGCGAAAACCTCAGCTCCGTATTGACGCCTGGAAGGTTGTAAATCGGAACCACCGCGCCCAGAACCGCAGGAATGGCCACGATCTTTACCTTAGAATCCTTGATTTGCGCGTCCGTCATCGGAACATCGCTGGCGCCGAAGTCAACCGTGCCGGCCATTACCTGACGAATCCCCCCGCCCGAACCGATGGACTGATAGTTGATCTGAACTCCAGCGTGCTGTGCGCTGAACTCGCTGAACCATTTGGAATAGATGGGATATGGGAACGTGGCTCCTGCACCATTCAGCTTTTGCGCCAGACCCTGGGAAGCTGCGCTCACAATAAGTGCCGCAGCTAAAAACATGCTCTTGCTCACAAACTTCCCCCTTTATAACTTCCTTATGGTTTCAGTGCAGATTGTCGGGCGTCTTTGTTACTGCCTCTTTACAGAATGATGAAAAGCACGAGAAACGCGGGTATAAGGGTATGCATTAAATTATTTGCAATGAGCCAGTTATGCTGCTGTGACGTTTCAAGGTGGCTCAGGTTTCGCTCATCGCGGCGATGGCCGAGGCCAGCGGGAGCGTGAACAGAAATGTAGAGCCGGCGCCGAGCTCGCTTTCGGCACGAATCGTCCCGCCGTGGGCGAGCACAATGTGTTTGGCGATGGCCAGACCCAGCCCAGTGCCCCCGGATTCGCGTGACCGGGCCTTATCCACGCGGTAGAAGCGCTCGAAAATGCGGTCGAGATGCTCGAAGGCGATACCGGGGCCAAAATCCTGCACGGAGAACTCTACATAGTCCTCCATCTCCTGCGCGCCCACAAGAACACGCCGGCCACCCTTCCCGTATTTCATGGCGTTTTCGATTAGATTGCCGAATACCTGTGTCAGCGCGTCTTCATCAGCCAGGACGATTGCGCCAGTCGCGCCGGCGCACTCCAGCGCAACGTCGGAATCGAGAACCATTCCGGTAAGTGACTCGATGGCGTCCTGAACCAGAGACGCTGCCGGGACGGGGCGCAGCTTTACTTTGTAGTCGCCGGATTCAACGCTGGCCAAGGCGAGCAGGTCCTCGGTAAGGCGCGTCATGCGGGTGGCATTCTTGCGAATCGTGGCGAGAAACTCGCGAGCAGTTGGCGGTATGTCAAGCGTGTCCTCGAGCAGCGTTTCCACATAGCCGGAAATCGAGGTCAGCGGCGTGCGCAGCTCATGGGAGACGTTGGCGATAAAATCCCGGCGTGTTTTCTCCGCTCGCTCGATCTCCGTCACGTCATGCAGCACGGCGACTGCGCCGCCCCCCGGCGTGGGAGCGGCATTCACTTCGAAAATTCTGGCTGGAGCGACCGATGTCGCTTTGCCGCTGCGCAATTCGCGGGATTGGAGGGCGGCTTCGACGCAGGCCAGCACCTCCGGATCGCGCACCGCATGGACCAGCGCCTGCCCCTGGCGAACAGCGCCGGGGGCGATGCGCTGCATGACGGCGTTCGACCAGCTGATGCGCCCCGCGGCATCGACGGCGACTACCCCTTCCTGCATGCTGTCGAGCAGGGCGGCCAGTTCGCGCTGCTTGGATTCGAGCGCGTGGAAGCTGGCTTCAAGACGTGCAGCGGTGGCGTCGAGCGCGTGCGCCACCTCGGAAACCTCGTCGAGTTTGCCTTCCTCGACACGGGCAGAAAAGTCCCCAGTGGCAATCCGATTGGCAAAGGTGACGATACGGGCCAGACGCATCGCGGCGCGGTGCGCGAGAAACGCGGCCAGCAGCGTGGCCAGCGCCACGGCGAAGAGCGATACCAGCAGCAGGTCGCGGTGCAGTACGCGCATGGTGGCGTGAATGCCGGTCAGCGACGCCGCGAGCTGGACGACGAGACCGTCACGCGCGACGGCTATGTAGAGCTGGTCCCCGCGCTCGCTTTGCCCGGCCCCGCGCGGGTCGGTGAGTGCGCGCCGCACCTCCTCCGGGGTTCCCTTCCTCTCCTCGAGAGTTTCTGAACTCGCCAGGACGGAGCCATCGCGGCCGAAGAACGTAACCTGCGCGCCGGCGTCGAACTCTCCGCGCGCAGCCAGTTGTTTGAGCTCGAGCGCATTTGCCGGATTAGCCTCGCGGGCCAGCAGCCGCGCCTTGCCCACCAGAGACTGCGCCAGCTGATCGCGAAGAGACTGCTCCACAACCCGGCCAAGAGAGAAGTCGAGGATGGCCGTGCCGATCGCCAGCACCAGCACAAACGAGAAGAAGAGCTTGGTGAATACCCTGCCTGTCACGGATTAGCCATTAGGGATTAGCGATTAGCTGCCGGTACCAGAATAAGGCTCCGAGGTCCCAGGATCATCTGCAAAGTTGGAGGGCTAACGGCTAATCCACTCATCGCTAGTGGCCAATCCCTAATGGCTGTCTTGCTCACGCCGTCCGGGGAACCTCGAAGCGGTAGCCTGCACCTCGCACCGTCTTGAGATAGCGCGGGTTCTCGGGATCGGTTTCGATTTTTTCGCGGATACGGCGCACGTAAACATCGACGGAGCGCGGGGTGACGAACCTGGCATCGCCCCAAACGGCGTCCAGAAGATGATCGCGGCTGAAGACCCGTCCCGGGTGGCGCGCGAGATAGTCCAGCAGGCGGAACTCGGTTGCGGTGGTGGTGGTGAGTTCGCCCTTCACCTTCAATTGCATCGCGCTGGCGTCGATCACTACCTCCTCGAAGGTGATCGTGGAGGGTGTGGTCGGGCGCTCGAAGCGGCGCAGAACCGCCTTGACGCGGGCCAGAAGTTCCCGAGTGGCGAAAGGCTTGGTGATATAGTCGTCGGCGCCCAGTTCCAGACCGAGCACGCGCTCGTTCTCTCCGGCGCGCGCGGTCAGAAAAATGATGGGTATGGTGCTCAGCGCGGGGTGGATGCGCAGGCGCCGGCAAACGTCCAGGCCATCGCCTCCGGGAACCATGATATCAAGCAGAAAGAGCGCCGGGGGCTGCCGCTCGGCATCGGGAACGAGGTTTGCTGGATTGCCGAAAACGCGGACGCCGAAGCCGGAGGCTTCAAGATGGTGTTGCACCAGGCGCGAGATATCCGTGTCGTCTTCAAGTACAAATACTGTTTGGCTCAACCGACTTTCCTCTCCCGGCAAGCGTCTTTCTCTTGAATGAAGCAGCTTGCACGATTGCCATCAGCGTATCCCACTTGGGCAAAGGGAATGCAAATGTACTGTGAATTTGCGCCGGACGGGTACATTCGGTCACCGGCCGTCCTGGGCGCTCTTCGGCCAATTTCCTCAACCTTTTAGCTAATGGAGGGATGCTATACTCGCAATGTCATTGCGGCAGACAATATTAGGGCCCGAAGCCGCATCACGTTGGGCGAAAGGTTTCCCGCAAGTCTCTCGGGCACCAATCCGAGCGCTTCAGGAACAAGCACTCGACTGATCTTGCGATGGGTGACGCGATGCATGCGATAGACGAGAAAGCTGTCTGACGGTGGGATGGGAAGTTCAGGGCGATGGGTACCGTGGCAGCCAGTCCGTTAATTCTCTGCGTCGATGACGAAGCCCTCGGCCTGCAGATCCGCAAGGCCGTGCTGGAACGGGCCGGTTACCGGGTGCTGACAGCGCTCGATGGCTCCTCAGGACTCACTTTGTTCTTCGATCAACCTGTAGAAGGCGTGATTCTGGACTACTTCATGCCGGGAATGGATGGAGGACAGGTGGCCACCGCGATGCGTAAGCAGCGGCCCGAAGTTCCCATCCTGCTTCTTTCCGCATATATCAATCTGCCCCCGGAAGTCGTTCAGCTGGTCGATTTCACAGTATTGAAGGGCGAGGGGCCAGTGGAGCTTCTGGCGAGAGTCCGTCAAATGCTGGATGGCCGGGCGGGTGACATCGACAGGGGGGTTTTAGGTGAATCTGCGTGAGTTCAACCGCGTTCTCCGTCAAACTCTGTTTCTGCCAATTCTTCTGCTCCTCGCGCTGGCCGGATTTGCCGCCTGGCAGATACTTCGTTCGGCCTCCGCGTTGCAGGCCATCGATCGCAGCGATGAGTTTACGACGCAACTCATCGAGCTGCAGAAGCTGATCATCGATCAGGAAACAGGATTGCGGGGCTTCCAGCTCACCAGCGATCCGGCGATGCTCGCTCCCTATCAGGCCGCCATGGGCTCTATCAACAAGAGCTTCGACAGCCTCCATCAACAGCTGTCCGGACGAGCGAATCAAAACCAGCGGCTGGCCGTGGCCAGAGACCGCTATCAACTGTGGCTGGGCTTCGCTGAGAGCCTGCTCAACAAGGATCCAGCTACGCTGAAGGATCCCCAGCTGAACCAGCGCGGCAAGCATTTGATGGACAATGTGCGCGCGGCCATGGACGATTTGCTGAAGGCCGAGGCGCGTGTCCGGAAGAGACGCTCGGACAAAGCATTGGGGCTGGAACGCCACGAATTCATCACACTCGTGGCCGTGGCGCTTGTTGTCGGCATCCTTTTAGGACTCTTCACCCGCAGCCGTCTCCGCCATGTGTCACGCACCTACGACGCCACCCTCCTCGAACTGAAAATGCAGGCCGAGGAGATCTACGAGAGGGGGCAATGGCTCCAGACCACGCTCGAGTCGATCGGCGACGCGGTCGTTGCCTGCGACAACGAGGGCAGAGTCGTGTTCATGAATGCAGTCGCAGAGGCGCTTACCGGCTGGACGGGGCAGGAAGCCCTTGGGCGGCAGCTCCGCGAAGTCTTCCGCATCGTCAACGAAGAGACGCGGGAGGAGGCCGAGAATCCTGTCGACAAGGTAAGACGTCTACAGACGGTAGCCGGCCTGGCGAATCACACTGCCCTCATTTCCAGGCAGGGTAAGGAATACGTGGTAGATGACAGCGCAGCTCCGATTCGCGGCCAGGACGGCGAAATGACCGGAATCGTGCTTGTCTTTCGCGATGTAACCGACGCGCACCGCACCGAAGCCGCCCTGATCGCGGGTGAAAAGCTCGCCATCGCCGGAAGGCTGGCCGCCTCCATTGCCCACGAGATCCACAATCCGCTGGATTCGGTCGCGAACCTGCACTTCCTGATGGCCGACGAAGCCGATCCGGAGAAGCGCGCGGAGTATCTCCACCTGGCGCAGCAAGAAGTGAACCGGACCATGCAAATCAGCCGCACGCTGCTCAGCCTCTACCGCGAGCCGAAGGCGCCCGTTCCCGTCGATCTGAAGGAACTGGCCGAGGGTGTGCTCTTGCTGCTTGAACGCCGACTCCTGCAGCAAAACATTCACGTAGATCGCGATTACTCCGAGCCTTGCGTCGTCGAGGGATTTCCGGCAGAGCTGCGCCAGGTCTTCACCAATATCCTGGTAAATGCTCTCGAAGCCGCCGGCAACAACGGGCGTATCCGCGTTCGCATCGATCACGCGCCCGCTGAGGAGTTGCGCTGCGTTGGGGTGCTGGTGGAGGTTACGGATAGCGGCCCCGGCATTTCCGAGCAGGCGGAACAGAATCTCTTCCAGCCATTTTTCACGACCAAAGGCGAAGAAGGAACGGGGTTGGGACTATGGGTCAGCAAGGGCATCGTGCAAAAGCATGGAGGAACCATTCGCATCGCTAACAGCCACGACGAGCAGCTGCGGGGAGCGTGTGTTCGCGTTTATCTGCCGGCACGCACCATGGCCAGCGCCTCGACCCGCGCGACTGCGCATGTGGCGTAGGGCGTAGCCCTACATCGACTGCACCGGAATCAACGTGAGATCGTCGACCAGGCCGATTTCTTTCTGAACGAATGGTTCGGCATAGCGAACACCGGCCAGCAAACCATAATGCCGCGCAACGGAAAAGGTCCGTTCCCGAATCTCTTCCTCGGGTACGAACAAACCGCTCCCGGCCTGCTGGTTCTTGTATTGCGAACCGTAAGCCATCAGCGCCCGGTGGCGCTCTTCGATAAAGCTCGTGATGTCTACGACGAAACTCGGGCGAACGTCCGCATACAGGCTGGCATAAACAATCTTGTAAGGACGATGCGGTGCGGCGTCTGTTTCGACTTTTGCCAGGCCGCTCAAGAAGCACGCCTCATAGCCCAGCGTAGCCGTCGTGTAATGGTCCGGATGGCGGCCAACTCCATAGGGAAGGATTACCACGCGCGGCCTTACCCGCCTCAGGACCTCGACGATCTTGACTCGATTTTCGTAAGTGTTCTCGACGCGGCCGTCAGGAATATCGAGCGCGTCGCGCCACGCGACGCCTAATATCTTCGCCGCCTCCTGAGCTTCGGCCGCGCGCTCTTCCACCGTTCCGCGGGTTCCCGCCTCGCCGCGCGTCAAATCGAGGATGGCGGTGCGCACCCCGAGCGAGCGCATTCTAAGCAGCGTGCCGCCGCAGGTCTGTTCCACGTCGTCGCGGTGCGCGGCAATGGCGATCACCTCCGCTATCGGCACGTCGGCTTTGGAATGGCTCGTCACATGATCCTCCGCAACTTCAAGCAAAAAGCACGGCCTGCTGGAAGCCGTGCTCTCGATTCGCCTGCAACTCGCGGTCAATAGTCCGTGTTGTCGCCATCGCTGGTCGCGTCCATGTAGGCCACATCGACGGCGGTACCGGTCACCGTCACGTTGGAGTTGTCGCGCTCTGTTCCATTCATGGTGTTGTAGATATAAACCTGTCCACCCTCGGCCGTATACACCTTGCTCAAGCCGGTAACCGCAGCAATTCCTGTGGCGTCG
Source organism: Acidobacteriota bacterium (assembly GCA_013289875.1). GTDB lineage: Bacteria > Acidobacteriota > Terriglobia > Terriglobales > Acidobacteriaceae > Silvibacterium. The sequence goes on from JABCZC010000028.1 coordinate 12,802, forward strand.
CCCTTGTACGCATCGAGGAGCGACGAGTTGTTTGAGGTATTGAACATGGTCAGACATCCGTACTGCGTGCCTGAGCCCGCCTGGTTCAGCTTGTAATGCTCTCCGGCCTGGCATTGAGTGGAACCCACCCACAGCGTGCTGTCATCGGCGAACACCATCTTGTTATGCGTTCCATCGCTGATGGGATATTGGCCGGTGATCCCTCCGGTTTGCGTGTTCAATACTGTGAGCTGACCCACAAAAAGGCCGTCGCCCGGAGGCGCGGCAGAAGCGCACTGTAGATTCTGCCCAGCCAGGCACTGTCCGGCCACATACATCGTATTGCCGTTGAAAATTGCGTTCGTCGCGCCGCCCGGGATGGCTATGTTGCTCGTGGCAACCAGCGCAACGCCGCTGGCGCCCGTGGAAACCGGATTCAGTACAGATGGCGTGACCGGGATGATGCTCAGGCTGGCCGTCGTTCCACCGCACTCAGGCCCACAGTTGAGGACATATACATTCGATCCATCAGGCGAGAAAACCGCCTTGATCGGATGATCGAAGGTCGCCGAGGGTCCGGTGCTTACGGGGAAAATGCAATACTGGGGCAGATTCTGGGGCTCGCAGTCCTGCGCTCCCAGATAGTTTGGATTGTTGATCGCGGCCGTCTGTTGATTGGCATTCAGATGAACAACGCTGTACACGGAGAACTGTCCGCTGGGAGCGATGCACGGAGCAGGAGGAACGCCGCTCGGGTTCTGGTTGGGGTTGTTGCCAGGGTTCGCAACCACGCAGGACGACGTACCCGCTGGCTGAGTCGAGTTCTGCACAAAAGCCAATGCGATGGTGCCGCCTGGATTTACCGAGACGCGAAAGACATTGGGCAGATTCAGCGCATAGCTCACGTTCGCGGTAAGATCTGCCACGGTGAGGATGTGCGTCTGGTCATTGGCCGCGTAAACATACTTTCTGGGACGGTCGATGAAAACGCTCGCGGCCAGGCCAGCGGAAATTGCAATTGGTGTCCCTGCACTTTCCGAGGCGTAGTTGACGAGCGCAAAACTGCCGTCGCCCACGGAATACACGGCACCCTCCTGCTCTTCGGGCAGGTTCTGAATGGTGGCCGGCAGCTTGCCCGAGAAGCCGCTGATGGAATACGTGACCGCTACATTGTTGTATTTGTGGCGAATGTCGTAGTACGCATCGACAAAAGGCAGCGCACCCGTAACTGCGGGGCTTGGGTTCTGCTCGGCAATCAGGACGCGATTCAGGATGCCGCTCGGAGGCAGAACACGGCCCGCGAAATAATAGTTCTTGCCGCACGAACTGAGCAGGGTGGAGACAGCCAGAAAAAGGGTTGGAACAAGCCAAAAAACCAGTGAACTTCTTCTCTTCAAAACTCAAAACCTCGTCACGCGTGGGAATCCCAAGTATAGCAAAGCATCACTGTTAACTGGCAATCGCGGGGGTGCCTGGCTTACCATGGGAGAAAGGCGCACACTCTATGACTAACCGCATGCAGGAGATATTTGCAGGCCGCACCATTCTTTGCGATGGCGCGATGGGTACTACTCTGTACGCCCGAGGGGTATTCATCAACCGCTGCTACGACGAGTTGAATATTTCGCAGCCTGACCTCGTTCGTTCGGTGCATGAAGAATATCTGCAGGCCGGCGCTGAGCTGATCGAGACCAACACCTTCGGCGCGAATTCCTTCCGGCTGCTGCGCTATGGTTTTCAGGACCAGGTCTTCGCAATCAACCAGGCAGGCGCGCGCCTGGCACGGCAAGCGGCCGAGCAACTGAACGACAAGCAGGCCGGAAAGGCGTGGGTCGCGGGCTCAATTGGCCCGCTCGGCATACATCTGGAACCGCTGGGAAAGACCAGCCTCGACGAGGCGCGCGCTGCCTTCGCCGAACAGATTCGCGGACTCGCCGCCGGTGGTCCCGGAGTGGGCGTCGATCTGCTGGTCATCGAAACCATCGTCGCGTTGAATGAAGCCGAGCAGGCTATTGCGGCCGCGCGTGAGGTCGCTCCCCACCTTCCTATCCTTGCCATGATCACCGTGGACGAGGAAGCGAATTGCCTCGACGGCTCTTCTCCGGAAGTCGCCGCCTCTCGGCTCACTGCATGGGGCGCAGACGCGATCGGCGTCAACTGCAGTGCAGGACCCGCTACCATTCTTACCGCCCTCGAACGTCTGGCAGCCGCCACCAGTCTGCCGCTGGCCGCTATGCCCAACGCCGGAATGCCTCGCGCCGTCGATGGACGCAACATATATCTGTGCTCGCCGGAATACATGGCCAGCTTCGCACGCAAGTTCCTCAAGACCGGAGCCCAGTTCATCGGAGGCTGTTGCGGCACTACGCCCAACCATATTCGCGCCATGAAGTCCGCGCTGCGCGCCGCCGAAGCGCAGAAGGTCGCCCATACCGTCACCTCCCGCGAGCCCATCGTGACCGAGACTCCGCCGCCGCCCATCGAGGAGCGCTCGCACATCGGCCGCCTGATTCACGAGGGCGAGTTCGTCACCATGGTCGAGATCGTGCCTCCGCGCGGCATCGACGCCTCCAAGGAATTGGACGGCGCCGCACTCATGGTCTCGCGCGGCATCCATGCGATTAACGTGCCCGACTCGCCACGTGCCTCCGCCCGCATGAGCGCGCAGAGCCTGTGCATTCAGATTCAGCAGAAGACAGGAATCGAGACGATCCTGCACTACACCTGCCGCGATCGCAATGTGCTCAGCATTCAAAGCGACCTACTGGGCGCGTCGTCGATCGGACTCAAGAACATTCTCTGTCTTACCGGCGATCCGCCCAAGCTCGGCAATTATCCTGACGCCACGGCCGTCTTCGACGTGGACGCCATCGGCCTGGTCAACATCGTGAACCGGCTGAATCACGGCCTTGACATCGGCGGCAATCCCATCGGCGCGTCTACCGGATTCACCATCGCCTGTGCCGCCAATCCCGGCGTGCCCGACATCGATAACGAAATCCGCCGTTTCGCCTACAAAGTGGAGGCCGGCGCCGAGTACACCATCACTCAGCCGGTCTTCGACCTGCGCATTTTAGAGACGTTTCTCAAGCGCATTGAAGGCTTCCGCATCCCGGTCGTGGCCGGCATCTGGCCATTAACCAGTTTGCGCAATGCCGAGTTCATGAAGAACGATCTGCGCGTGAGTGTGCCGGACAGCATCCTGCTGCGTATGCAGAAGGCGTCAACGCCCGAACTGGCGCGCGCCGAGGGTGTCCGTATTGCCCAGGAGATGCTTACGGCTGTGCGCTCCATGGTGCAGGGGGTGCAGGTGAGTGCGCCCTTTGGCCGCTATGCGCTGGCCGCCGACGTCATCGCCGACGTACTGCCCCCGCGGGAAACAGCGCCGCCTGTGAGCGAGGCAAAGATTGAAGGAGCAGCGGTTGGAAACCTTTGAGGTATCGCTGAAGAAGCTCGAAACCATCGTCGCTCAACTCGAACGCGGCGATCTGCCTCTCGAAGATTCCATCAAAATCTTTGAAGAAGGTATGCGCCTCTCTGCCGAATGCAAGAAGCAACTCGAAGAGGCGGAAGGCAAAGTGGAGCTGCTGGTCAAAAGGCGTGATGGCTCCATGAGCAAAGAGCCATTCGCACCCTTGAATACGCCCAGGTAGCCACCGCTGGAGACACAACGTCCCCGACCGCTGATGGCCAATCAGGCGAGTACGTGCGGAGAGCGGCCCATGACCTGGTCTGACTTTATCAAGGTAATTGGCGGAACAACGGTAGTCGTCGCGGCCATCGCCTGGATCGCACAATCGATGATTACGCATGTGCTTGCGCGCGAAATCGAACATGTCAAAGTCGCGCTTGCCAGAGTTGAAAGACTGGAAGCCGATCTTCTCAAAAGCCGAGGCGAGGCCTATGGCCGGATCTGGAAGCTCACCAGCTCACTTAACCTGTTCGGCTCGATAACTCAAGTGGACGACTTGGAACTTTCATTGCAGCTGAAGAACTGGTACTTCGAGCGTGGGTGGGTACTGACCCAGGAATCGAAGCGACGGTACTTCCTGGTGCAGGAAGTTCTCGGATTCCTCAAGCTTCGGTCGATCGCATTCAGACGCCCCGCAGACGAGTTATTATTCGGCAGTGAATCGCGCCCCATCGATCTCCTGCGTCGCCTTCGTTTGGAGTCACTGAAAATCGACATGCGCGGAGACGAGGGCACTTATTCCATCAAGGAACTGGAGACATGCGTGAGCGAATGGAAGGTCCAAAGTCTTAAGACATCGGGGGAGGACCAGTCCGAGTCGGCCTGGATACTGTTGCAGTTTGTGCTCAGCGCGTTTCGGTCATGTATGGTCGACGAGCTTGGCTCCCGGGGTGCTGTGCATAAAGGAACTTAGGACTGAATCATCCCGCATCGCCAGTCGCTGGAATCGCGCCCTATGGCTTAGCTACTCCGTCTTGATCACCTTGGCTTCGCCGGGCTTTACCTCGCCGCAATCGGCGCTGACGAAATGCGAGGTCATCTTCATATCCATCACCATCGGCTGACCGCCGGATCCCCCTTCGCCCTTCATGTGCATGGAGCCGTGGGTGTGTTCGTCATCGTCGAAGAACATCTCAAAGTGGCCTGTAAATGCGCCACCCCGCTGCGAGGTGCAGCTCGAGTCGAAGGACAGCTTTTGCGAATCCTGGCTCAGATCTGAAACCTTGCACTCCATATCCCCGCGCTTGTTCAGATTTGCCCAAGTTTTCGTCCACTCGTCGGCCGTCATGCAGCTCTGCGTCACCGTTGTATGCGGTGCGCCCGGCACGGGCCTTCCCATGGCCTGCATTTTGGCGACAACATCCGGAGGAATCTGAAAGCCCCCCATCGTCATTGTGGAGGACGACTCCCACAATCCCATCTTTACCGGCGGAGGCGCCGGCGCTTGAGCGGAAGCACTCACACCCGCCAGGCAACAGATCGTTGATGCGAAGAGCCCGGAGAAGGCTCTTTGTGATTTCCTGTTCATTCGATTTCTCCCGAGAGTATTCAATATCCGGGGGAACGAACCCTTGTATCACACCGGCTGCAGAACTATCGAATCAATTCTTGTGACGAAACCAGCGCCTTACGCACGAACTCCACCACCGCATCGCTCATGTAGTCGGGCGGGCCAATCACGAACCGCGGCTTGTCCTCGATCAGCTTCCCCGCGACGCCCGTCCAGCGTGGCTCAAGCTTCAGGCCCGACTCCCGCAGCAGGACCGCATCAGCGCGATCCAGATAGAGCCGCGCCGAATCCTTGAAGTCCGCCGTGCCCTGATCGAGCACCGTGAGATAGAGGTCGGGGCGCAGAAATTGCATAACGCTGTTCGATTCGAGAATGGCATTCTCGGCAGCCGCAATCTCCTTGCGAATGCGCGGCATCGCCTCGGCGAGTATGCCCTGGCGCGTTCGCACCCACAGAGACCGAACAGCTCCCGCGGCGAGAAAGCGCGCGCTGTCGGTTCCTGTATTCGGATCGCGCTCCGCGCTGATGGCGATGGTGTGATCGTCCGTCTGGCAATCGCACGGCGCACCGTCCGCAGTGCAGAAACCGTGGCCATACTGCGTGATCTTGAATGCTGTCCAGTGGAACTCGGGCAGACGCGCAATCAGGCTCGCGACCACCGAGGTCTTTCCAATGTTGCGCGAGTGTCCACCGACCACCACGACGGCCATGGGGCTAGCCTTTCTTTTGTCGCGACTTTTTCTGTACCGGCTTTTTCTGTGCGGGCTTTTCCTGCACAGGCTCTTCCTGCTTGCGCGCGAGCCGAGCCAACACCGCCAATTCCTTCAGATATTGCTTGAGTGGCCTGGCCGGCCTTCCCCAAAAGACCACGCCCGGACCCTTGACCTTCTTGTGCGTCAGAACCCCTGAGCCTGACCCGAGTATTACCTGCTCACCGACGGTCGCGTGATCGCCGATGCCGACCTGGCCGCCGACAATCGCGTTATCACCAATCACACTCGATCCCGAGATGCCGGTCTGCGCGGCGATCACCACGTCTTTGCCCACTTCCACGTTGTGTCCGATGTGCACGAGGTTATCGATCTTCACGCCGCGCGCAATGCGTGTCTCATCGAGCGCGCCGCGATCCACGGTCGTATTCGCGCCAATCTCAACGCCGTCTTCGATAACGAGACGCCCCTGCTGCGGAAATTGTGTGTACTCACCGGTACCTTCATCGCGCACATACCCGAAGCCGTCGGAGCCGAGTACAGCGCCGGCGTGAACGATGACGCGGTCGCCCAACTCGACGCAGGAATAGAGCACCACGCGAGGATAAATCCGGCATTCGCTGCCGATGATCACACCTTGAGCGATAAACGCGCCGGCGCCGATCACCGAGCCGTCGCCGACTCTCGCGTCGGCCTCGATCACCGCATACGGTCCCACCGAGACGTGCCGCCCCATCAGGGCCGAGTCAGCAATTACCGCCGTGGGATGAATGCCTGTGTGCGCATCCGGTGGCCTGAGCAATTGCGCCGCGCGTGCAAAGGCCAGCTTCGGATGCTTCACCAGCAGCACCGGCTTGACGAAGTCCGCGTCTTTTCCCATCTGCTCGGCGACGATTACTGCCGCGGCGTCGGACTTCATCGCCTCGGTTAGCGCGGCTGCGTCTTCGGCAAACACCACTGTCTCCGCAGTTGCGCCCTTCGCGCTGCCCACGCTGGATACTTCCAGCTCGTGCGCTCCCCCGCGCAGCTCCGCGTGCAACAACTCCGCCAATTGAATCAGCCGCATCATGCTCCTCGAATATAGCTCTTCGCGTTAGCGATAGACCGGTGCTTCACCCTCCGGCCTGGTCTTCCATCGCCGGTGCACCCACAGCCACTGCTCCGGATACTTCCTCACCCAGTTCTCGATCACCGCCGTGAATCGCGCCGTGTTCTCGAGCACGTCCCGTTCGTCATCACCGGTCGCAATCACCTCAATCGCTTCTCCGAAACGCAGAACGTATTTCTGCTCGCTTTCTTCCCATACCATGAATCCCGGCAGCACCGTTGCGCCCGTCTTCAGGGCAACGCGCGCCATGCCCGACGCCGTGCAGGCCAGGTGCCCGAAGAACGGCACGAAGGCCCCTTGCGGCGGCGTCATATTTGTATCCATTAGGATGCCGACCGTTTCGCCCTGGCGCATCGCGCCCAGCAACCCGCGCGCGAAGTCGTCCTTGTGCAGCACGCGATTGCCATACAGGCAGCGAATCCCGTTGACCAGCCGGTCGACCCGCGCATTGTCGAGCCGGCGAATCACCATGCTCATGGGATGCCCCATCAGCGAGTGGAAGTAGCTCGAAAGCTCCCACGCGCCCAGGTGGCCGGTTACGATCAGCACGCCCTTGCCCCGATCGCGCGCGGCAAGATAATGCTCCAGCCCCTCGTAGCGCAGAAACCCTTGCGTCTTTTCCGGCTTGTAGCGCTGCATCTGGCAGAATTCCGCCAGCAGCCAGCCCAGGTTGCGATAGAGAGAGCGCAAAATCCGCTCACGCTCGGCATCCGTCTTCTCAGGAAATGCGAGTTCGAGATTGGTGAGCCCGACCTTGCGCAGCCGGCCCAGCAGCCTGTAGGCTGCCGCGCCTACACTCGCGCCCAGCGCGCGCGCCCAGCGACGCGGCAAAACGCCCAGCAGCTTTACCAGCGTCCATACAACTGCAAATTCCAGATTTTCTCGCATCGCAGAGGGCAACGATTAGTGTAAATGGCGGCCGCGCCCTCAGGGCACGACGCGATAGCCACCCACCTTGCCGTCCGCCGTTATGAAGATCACGATCTGATGCGTGCCATTCGCGAACTTCCCCGTGTACTCATACTGCGTGCCGATGCCCACCGGCTCCGCATGCAGTAGAGTCAAATCCTCCAGCGCGCCCATCTCCTTCCACTGCGCGCTCACTTGCGCGATCAACTCGGGAGTCAGTGCCGCCGCCATCTGCGTGGTCATCACCGACGGGTCGAGCTTGCCGGCCATAATCTGCTCGAACATCTTCCGCGCCAGTGCATGGACCGCCGGATCGTCTTTCACCGCCGCGGTCGCAGCCGGTTCGGGAATCTTCGCATCGTACAGCGCCAGCACCTGCTGGACGATCTTCTCTGGCTGGCCGCGGAACGACCCCTGAGGAGCGTTCGACAGCACAACAACAGCCAGCTTGTCATCCGGAAAGATCGCGTTGTAGCAGTAGCCGCCGGCCTTGGGCGACAAACCGTTGTGCCACACCTCGCGATGACCGCCGACCTCCGCCGGCACAAAGCCCATCGCGTAGGGAACCTTCGTGCCGTTCGTCAACGTTCCCGCGGTCCACATCGCGTGCATCGAATATGCGTTGAGCAGCTTGCCGTTCATCAGGGCAGCGTCCCAGCGCGCCATATCCTGCGCAGTCGACACTGCGCTGCCCGCTCCGTAGAAAAGATCCAGGCTGATCTGCGGCTCCGCGACACGGAAGTTTTCCGCACCTCCCTCGTACGGAGTTGCCGCTCCCGCCTGCGCCGTAAATCCGCTTCCCGACGACGCCATCGCCAACGGAGCAAAAATATTCTTCTTGAGAAAATCCGCGTACGTCATCCCCGAGACCCGCGCGACGATATACGCGAGTACGGCATAGTTCGAATTGCTGTATGCCCACTTCTCGCCGGGGGCAAAATCAGGCTTGTCCGTTTTCAGGATGGCGATGATCTTCTCCGGAGGAATCGCGCCCTTCGTCGGCCAATCATGCTCGGTCGTATTCGGATAGTTGTGCAGGCCCGAATCCTGATTCAGCAGCATGCGCAGGGTGATTCGCTCCGCATTCGGCATCTGAGGAAGATATTTGGCCAGCTTGTCATCGAGCGAAAGCTTGCCCTGCTCGGCAAGCAGCAGCACTGCGGCAGCCATGAGCTGCTTGGTGATCGAGCCGATAGCGAAGCGCGTGTCAGCAGTAACGGGCGTCTTCGACGCCAGATCTGCGTAGCCGTACCCCTTCGCGAAAACAACGCTCCCGTGCGACCACACCAGAAACGCAAAGCCGGGAGCCTGTTGCTCCTTGTAGACCTGTCCGCCGATTTGCTCGAATGCTTTCTGATCCGGTTGCGTCATCTGCGCCATCGCGCCTCCACAAAGAAAACCGAGCGCCGCCGCGCATAACACTTTTCGCCCCGTCGAAATCATGGGCGCATTTTACTTCCTGCCCAACAATCCCTGTTAACATTGCCGGTCGTGCCAGGCTGAAAAAATGCCGTCACCCGCAGCCCTCGTCCGTCATCGAATGAGCGGATACAATCCGCACAGAAAGGTTGTTAAATGGATCAGCCGAAATCAGACGCCCTGGTATTCTTCGGAGCCACGGGAGACCTGGCTTACAAACAGATCTTTCCCTCCCTGCAGCGGCTGGCTAAGCGCGGCAAACTGACCGGCCCAGTCATCGGAGTCGCCAAGGCCGGCTGGAATCTCGATCAGCTCAAGGCGCGTGCCAAAGACAGCGTCGAAAAGCACGGTGGCATCGACCCGGAAGGTCTGGCCGACCTGCTCGGCCGTCTCCGCTACGTCGATGGCGATTACGCCGACGCATCGACCTTCGCCCAGGTCCGCAAGGAGCTGGGCGGCGCGAAAAATCCGCTGCATTACCTTGCCATCCCACCATTTCTTTTTGGTGCAGTGTGCGAAAAGCTTAAGAGCTCCGGGTCCGCCCAGGGAGCGCGCGTGGTCGTCGAGAAGCCCTTCGGTCACAATGTCGAATCCGCGCGGGCGCTCAACGTTGAAATTCACAGCGTCTTCGATGAAGACGACATCTTCCGCATCGACCACTATCTCGGCAAGAACACCGTCCAGAACATGATCTTTTTCCGCTTCGCCAATTTCTTCCTGGAGCCGGTCTGGAATCGCCAGTACATCGAATGCGTGCAGATCACCATGGCGGAGAAATTCGGCATTCAGGGCCGTGGAGCCTTTTACGACGGCGTCGGCGCGATGCGTGATGTGGTTCAGAACCACCTCATGCAGATCCTGAGCAACATCGCAATGGAGCCGCCGCCGTCTCCGACCGTCGAGTCGCTGCGGGACGAACGCGTCAAGGTGCTCAAGAGCACGCAGACTCTCGACCCCAAAGACGTCGTGCTCGGCCAGTTCAAGGGATATCACGACGAGCCCGGCGTGAAACCAGGGTCGAAGGTTGAAACCTTCGCCGCCCTGCGTCTCCACATTAATTCGTGGCGCTGGCGCGATATTCCTTTCTATATCCGCACTGGCAAGCTGCTGCCGCTGAGCACGACCGAGGTGGTCGCAAAATTCCGTCAGACGCCGCCCGTCTTCTCCGAAGATGTACCACCGCAGAACTACGTGCGCTTCCGCCTTAGCCCCGACTCGCAGACCGCCATCGGAGTGTCCATCAAGGACACCGGCGAGCGTCTGCGCGGAGTCGAGACGGAGCTCATCGCCAAGCAAGATGGCAGCGCAGCGACTCTGCTGCCTTACGAAGAGCTGCTCGGGGACGCGATGGAAGGCAACCAGACCTGGTTTGCACGCGAGGACTACGTCGAGGAATCGTGGCGCATTCTTGACCCAGCGCTCGCGAACCTCCCCGCGCCGTACGCCTACGATCCTGGAACCTGGGGTCCTGACGAAGCTTCGAAACTCATCCAAGGGGCCGGCGGCTGGTCGAACCCGAAATAGCCGCGGCGAGAAAACGGCCCAGCTATCAGGCTGGGCCGCTTGTGTCTTAAGAGCCAACTACTGCTGCGATTCGCGAAAATACTTCGCAACCGTGCGCAGAAACGGCTTCGATGAATCGGGCGGAAGAACATTCCCCTGCAGAATGTCCTCAAAGGAATGAGGCGCGCTGAAGTATTCGTTGGTGTCGTCGGCGTTCTGGCTCACCACCGTGCCGTCGAGATCAATGCCCGCAAACAAGCCTCGGGCGCGCGAATAAGTCAGCAGTTCGGACTTCAGCGTCAGGTTGGTGGATGCCTGCGTATTGCGCCCGACTGGTCCCGCCGCGGCCGAGGCATCGGCTCCAATCTTGAACTGGCTCTTGAGCAGATCCTGCATGCCACGCTCGTTGACTGCCACAAGCACCAGGTCCGTCTCCTGCCCGCCGATCTGCAGTCCGAATGAGCCACCTGCCATGCGAATGAAAGCCGGAGCGCTCCAGCCGTGGCCAGTGCGGCAGGTGACCACTCCCTGGCCGTATTGACCACCGAAGATGAAAGCACCCTTTTTCAAGCCCGGCACAACCGCGACGCAGGTCGCCTGCTTCATGATGCCGTTGGGAATTCCCTGGTCGGGCGTCGCCATAATCTCATTGATGATGAGCCTGGAGGCCTCCAGCCGATGATCGAGAGTCGCCTTGTCCGATGCTGCAAACGCCGATGCCGCCATTCCCGCAACGCAAAGAAGGGTGAAAAGTTTCTTCATAGTCTTTCGTTTTCTCCTGTGAACACTTGCTTCTATTATGACGATCCATTTGCGCCGGCCGATCGTGCGCCCCGTAAAAAAGCGGCACATGCGCATATCGTCGTGCACTGTCGCCGAACGGCGGCAGCACTTCTTCTCTTCTGAGGGGCCGGAATACTTGCAAGATAGATGCAGGGTCAGCCGCGAAGGTTGAGACCGGATGGATTACACTGCGAGGAATAGAGAATTACACAAGGCAAAAAATGGGGGCTGCGGCTCAGTTTCCTGTCCCGACAGCCCCGTTCCCCAGATCTGCGTTGTTGCTAGTAACGTTGTAGACTCTTCCAAAGTAACCTGCAAGGTAACCGAGGTGCAGTGACCTAAAGTAAGCATATGGCAACCAAAGCGGCCTGCTAAGGGCCGGACCGAACCGGATTTTAGCCGCCCGGACTTTAGCCGCCCACTGCAGAGCTGCTCTATTCCTTCTCTTCCGGGACCAGGACACGGCTGGCCGCATGAATGGACAGCGCAATGCGGTTTTCAACGCCGACCTTCCGCATGAGGCGTGCGACATAGGACTTCACGGTCCTTTCTTCGATGCCAAGCTCTACGGCGATCTCCCGGTTTGACCGGGCCTCCACCAGAAGCTTCAGCACAGCCCGTTCGCGTTCGGTGAAGTTAAAGTGGTGCCGAAGCACCGGTTTCTCCGAGGCGTGCAGCATGCGATCGACAAAGGCCGACAAGACTCGCCGGGGAGCCCAGATGGAACCGCTCTGGACCACTTCGATGCACTGCATCACCTGTTCCGGCGTGGCCGTTTCCTCCAGATAGCCTTTGGCGCCGGCGCCGATGGCGCTGATAATCGTTTCGTCATCGCTCTCGGAACCCATCACAACGAGCTTCAATTTCGGACGAGAGGCCTTCAACCGTGCCAGAAGCTCGAACGATTCGATGGGGTTGTGCAGGCCAAGCATCACCATTTCGAATTCGTGATTGGCCAGCGCGCCGGCAAGGTTCGTCGGGACGACTTCGATGTTCGGCACACCATCGAACACACTTTCGAATCCGGCCACGCGGAGCGGCTCGAAGTCCATCAGTCCGATGCGCAGCCGCCGCTGGCCAGTGCTTGGAGTAGGCATGAGAGCTCTCAAGTCAAGCTTACAGCTTTGCAGACGGACCTGGAGCCTGTTTCCAACAGGCTCTAAAGCTTCGGTAATACGATTCCCTGCTGCTTCTGATACTTTCCGCGACGGTCCGCGTAGCTGATTTCGCAGGGCTCGTCGGACTGGAAGAAGAGAATCTGGCAGAGCCCTTCATTCGCATAGATGCGCGCCGGCAGGGGAGTGGTATTCGAGATCTCAAGGGTCACGAAGCCCTCCCATTCCGGTTCGAAGGGGGTCACGTTCACGATAATGCCGCAGCGTGCGTAAGTGGATTTGCCGACGCAGATGGTCAGTACATCGCGGGGAATCTTGAAGTATTCGATTGACCGCGCCAGCGCAAAGGAGTTGGGCGGCACGATCACCGAGTCTGCTTCGACCGACACAAACGACCGTTCATCGAACTTCTTGGGATCGATAATCGCGCTGTTCACATTGGTGAAAATCTTGAATTCGTTCGATACGCGCAGGTCGTATCCATACGACGACAAACCGTAGGAAATTACGCCTTCGCGCACCTGTTTTTCACTGAAAGGTTGGATCATTCCGTGGTTCACGGCCTGTTCGCGAATCCACCGGTCACTCTTAATCGACAAGAAAACTCCCCGCCGCAGCCCTCAGGCCGCCCAGCATTGTTTAAGTTGGTTCAAAACTTGCATCTTACGAGACGCCTGCCGCGTTGACAATGCTCCAAAACCTTTCTAGCATCACACCAGAACCGGAAGTAACCAGAACATCACAAATGTTTCGGAGTGAAGGCATTGATTAAACAAGACATCATCCATCACGTAATCGAACGAACCGGTTTACCGCGCGTGAAGGCCGAGGCTGCGGTCGACACAGTTTTTGAGAGCCTGAAGAAGGCCCTGGCCAACGGTGACCGCATCGAGCTGCGTGGCTTCGGCGTCTTTAATGTGCGGCCCCGCAAGACCGGCATCGGCCGCAACCCGCGCACCGGAGCCGAGGTGACGATTGCACCCGGCAAAGCTGTCCGCTTCAAGCCGGGCAAGGAACTGCATATCCTCGACGGCGACAAACCGGGCGGCGAAAAACCGGCTGAGCCAGCGTAGAACTCACTCCAACAAATCCAACACGAGTCGCCGCGCCTGCAACAGGGCGGCGAATCTTCCTGACTGCCAACACGTCTTCCTTAGTCTGCAATCCCGGGATTCGGCGGGTCGATTCCAAGCGCAGTGGCGAGCGCAATGAGATGGTCCTGTTCCTGCATGATGATGTTGCGCAGGCTTTCCGTGATGGCAAACTCATTGAGTTCGTCGGACTGCTTTATGCGTCGACGGTACTGCCGGATAGTTTCTTTCTCGTTCTCGAGATCGAATCGAAGCATGTCTTCAGCCTTCTCTGAGGTCTTGACCGGCTTTGGAGTAACTGAAGGCATGCCACCGAGATAGTCGATGTGATTGGCGACCTGCAACGCATGAGAGAGCTCTTCGGTGGCGTGAACAGCGAGCTCATCGGCGATATTCATGTAAGCGGCGCCTTTTAGCACCTGGGAATAATTCACATAGGAAATGATTGCCTGATACTCGCGCGAAAGATCTTCGTTCAATGCGTTAATGAGCTTTTCGCGGTTCATTTTGTCATTCTTGCTGGTTGCCATCGTCTCTCCTGGGCGCCTTCCCCAACCGGAAAGTCGCCACTATTTTCTGAATTTCACATGATCATAGTTGAGCGTCCGGTACTTCGACTGCGACCCGCGGTCCGAATTGGCCCATTCCTTTAGATTGAGGACCAGTCTGCGCTTGGAGCACGACAGATGTGAATCGCTTCTTCGGCGGCAGGTTGTATCCGGATGCTGAACTCAACTGGCGCAGTGCCTGTCGGCGTCAGTCTGTCCTTAGCGCCTGCATAGGCTCAACGCGTGTGGCGCGACGGCCGGGGATATACGTGGCCAGTGCGGCTACTAGAGAAAGCAGCACGGCGGCGGCTACCAGGGCCAGCGGATTCACTCCGCTGGCGCCAATGACCGACTCGACCCAGGCGCGCATGAAGAAGGCTAAGACGGCGCCCACAACTATCCCCGCCAGCACCAGTCGAAAGACCCCGGAGAAAAGCAGCGTGAGAATGTTCCCCCGATTCGCTCCCAGCGCCATGCGGATTCCGAACTCTCGCTCGCGACGGCTGACCGAGTAAGCCATAACGCCGTAGACCCCGATGCTGGCGAGAAGCAGCGCCAGGCAGCCGAGAATCGCGGTTACCGTTGTGGAGGTGCGTTGCCCCGCGAGAGCATCGTCGGCGAGGCTCTGCAGGCTGGCCACATTGGAGACAGCCTGGCCGGGATCGACGGAAGCAACCGCGTGGCGCGCTTGCTCAGCGAGTGCTAGAGGATTGCCCCTTGTGCGTGATAGAAAAGCAAGGGCTTGCGGCGGGTTCTGCTCCGCGCTGCTGTAAATCTCGAACGCTGCAGGTGCCGCCTGACCCGCAAAGCGTACATCGGCGGCCACGCCGACGATCACATGATCGCCCCCGTTTTCTCTCGAGCAGCAGTGGAGATGCTTGCCGATGGGGCTTTGTCCCGGCCAGGGCTTTTCTGCCAGTGAGCGATTGATGATAGCCACGCCAGCAGAGCCGGGCTGGTCATGAAAGGTAAAGTCGCGTCCCTGCACGATCGGCGTCTGGACAGCGGCAAAGTAGCCGGGTGTCACGTAATGAAAATCGGCGAATGGATTGTGATCGGCAGTCCCGTTCGGTTGGCCTTCATAGCTGAAATCGCCGTTGGAATTTGTCCCATTGAAGGGAACATCCGTGCTCGCTCCAGCCTTGACTACGCCAGGTAATGCGGAAAGTTTTTCAAGCAGCGCGTTATAGAAGCGTCGTCTGTCTTCGGGTTTGGAATATTGCGCCGGGGAGGGCGCGATGCCGATCGAAAGAACGTTTTGCGGATTGACTCCCGGATCGACATTGAGCAACCGCGTGAAATACAGCGCCATGTTGATCGAGCCTGCGACCAGCAGCATGGAAAGCGCGATCTCGGCAATCACCAGCACCGAACGAGTACGGCTGTGCTCGCGCGATTCCGTCATCGAGCGGCCCTGTTGCAGCGCCTGCTTCTCATCATTGCGCAGAATGCGTAGCGCCGGCATGATGCCGAAAAGCACGCCCGTCGCAATCGCCAGCAGAGCTGTGAAGGCCAGCACCATGCCATCGAGATGCACATCCGACGGAGGCACAAATCCCTTGGGCCACGCATCGACGGGGACATGCAGGAGCCCTTCGGCGATAAGCACGCCGAGACACCCTCCCGTGATCGAGAGCAGCAGGCTCTCCGTCAATGCCTGCTGCATCATGCGGCGGGGCGAAGCGCCCAGCGCCTTCCGCAGGGCGAACTCGCGTGCGCGATCCGCGGCGCGGGCAAGCAGCATATTCGCCAGATTCACGCAGGCGATGAGCAGAATAAAGCCGACTGCGGCCAGCAGGACAAGCATGACCGAACGCAGATCGCCGAAGACGAACTGCTGAAGCGGAACCAGCTCGATTCCATGCTTATTGTCGGGAAACTGCTTGTCGATCTGCGCCTGAATGCCGGCCATCTCCGTCTGTGCTGCTGCAGCCGTTACTCCCGGCCGCAGCATGGCGATGTTAAAGAGGTAGTTGGTGCCGCGTTCGATGTAGGGCGGCCGTTGTTCGAGCGGAATCCAAACTTGCGGAGGCTGGGGGGCGCCAGCGGGGCGCTGGACGGGGACAACTCCCACAACCGTGCAGGTGCGTCCGTCGAGATTGAGCGGGCTGCCGATCGCCGACAAGCTGCGGCTGAATTGCTGCTGCCAGAAGAGTTGGCTGAGCAGGCAGACGGGAGCTGCGCCCTTTTCATGCTCGGCGGGGAAAAAATTGCGCCCGGCGACCGGCTGCATGCTGAACAGCGAGAAGTAGTCGCGGCTTGCGTAGCCTACGTTTACCGTCCCCGGCTCGCCCTTGCCCAGCCACGTCATCTGTCCGTTAAAGCGCGCGGCAAAATGCGAAAATGACTTGACGCGCCCCTGCCATTCCTCAAAATCAGGATAGGAAACCGCCGCGTACGATCCTTGCGGATACACGCTCTTGATCGCGATCAGGCGCTCTGCGTCGGGATACGGCAAGCGAAGCGCTCCGTGGATGACGCTGTAGATCGCGGTATTGGCTCCGATACCGAGAGCCAGTGTGAGCACGGCGACAAGGGTGAAACCAGGTGCGTTGCGAAACTGGCGAAAAGCGTAGCGAAGGTCCTGGAGCAACGGTTGCATGGCGACTCCTGATTGTGGCTAAGACTTAGGTGCAATTGGCGGGCCGCGCCACTGCGGCGTAACTGCTTCATTGGAGAAGAACTCGCGGAGCTTCCGCTGTCCGGAATCCGGAGCGGGTGTTCGAGAGTGGACAGCGACATGCAGACTCCGCGCGCATGGCGGCCAATGTCATGGTTTACCCAGCGAACATTAGAATGGCTTGAGATTCTTCTCGAAGAAGATTGGGAGCGTGAGAAATGAGCCAGCATGATCTTAGAGAGCGCGCGAATCAGTTCTGGCTGCGCGTGACCGAGGGCATGCTGATCAGCGAACTGTGGTCTCAGTTTCGAACGGATGCCCAGACCGGCTATCGCCTGTACTCCAAAGAGGTCGACTCCACGCGGGTTGCAGGCGTGGACCACTGGCGCCATTTCGGAAGCGTGGCCACGCAGTTCTTCTGGGCGATTCTGGAAAAGCTCACGCCGGCCCGAAGGGTCTTGTTACTCATCGCTTTGGTGCTGGTCTTTGTTCCCGGCGGCGAGTGGACATGGGCTACGAAATCGGGAACGGTGAAGGTATTCGCTCTCGATTTCCATTTCTATGGCGGGCTCCTGTTGCTCGTCCTGCTCATCCTTGAAGTGGGCGATCGCGTTGTAATGAAACGCGACCTTCAGATTGCGAAAGAGATCCAGGCATGGCTGCTTCCGGCCAATCCTCCGCCGGTGCCCGGGCTCGAAATCGCATTCACTACACGAGCGGCCAACACCGTCGCAGGAGACTACTATGACGTTTTCTCGCGTCCAGGTGAGGGCTCAGCGGGCAACACCTTTCTGATTGCCATCGCCGACGTTGCCGGCAAGAGCATTCCCGCAGCCATGCTCATGGCCACGTTTCAGGCGAGCCTGAAGACTCTCAGCAGCACGCACGGTAAGCTTACGGAATTAGTCAGCCGGATGAATCGCTACGCCTGCAGCAACAGCCAGAATGGCCGCCGGTTCACCACTGCATTCATTGCCGAATTTGACCCCGCGTCGCGTCGATTGACCTACGTCAACGCGGGACACAACCATCCCATACTGCGCCGGCAGTCGGGCGTCATCGAACGGCTGGGAATTGGCGGGTTGCCGCTTGGCATCATGGAAGACGCGCTCTATGAATCGGGAGAAGTGATCCTTCAAAAGGGTGATTGGCTGGCGGCTTTTACCGATGGCGTCGTCGAGGCGGAGAACAGCTTTCAGCAGGAGTACGGAGAACAGCGCTTTCTTACCATGTTGCACTCTGGCGCGATGCTGACCCCACCCATGCTACTGAACACCATCATGGTTGACCTCGACCGCTTTGTCGGAAATGCTCCGCAGCACGATGACATTACCTGCATGCTGTTGAACTCGGCCTGATGCACCTTTACCGCTGCCGCGCGAGCACCAGCGTGATGTCATCCGGCTGCTCCTGGCCGCCGATCCACGTACGCAGCGACTGCATCACCTGTTCGGAAATCGCATCGAGCGGTAGATGCCGGTGGCGGCGGACAACTTCCACCATGCGCTCCTCGCCGAATTCTCCGAACTCGTTTTCCGGCTCAGTGACGCCGTCACTATAGGCGATAAGAATGTCGCCGGGATAGAGCTGCTCGGTTCCCTGCTCGTAGCTCATGTTGTCGATCAAGCCGACCACCGTTCCGCCGCAATCCAGCCGCGTCATGCTGTCGTCGGCGCGCAGCAGCAGCGGCGGCAGGTGCCCGCCCGTCGAATAAACAAGCTGGTTGCGCGCGCTCTCGTAGTGCGCCAGAAAGAGCGTGGCGTACTTCTCCGGTTGCGTGCTGCGAAAGAGGTGCCGGTTGAGCAGGGCGAGAATCTTGCCCGGCTGCTCGAAGAGCTCTCCGCATTCCAGTTCCGCCTCGCCTACGCGGGGATCGAGCGAACTGGCCAGTGCACGGTTGCCGGCGCTGACCAGCTCCAGACCGGCAAAGCGGTAGGCGCGCACCGCGGAGTGCAGCGTAGCCATCAGCAGCGCCGCCGAGATCCCCTTGCCGCTGATGTCTCCCAACGCGAGACCCAGGCCGGTGTTGCCGAAGACCAGGAAATCGTAATAATCCCCGCTGACCGTGCGCGCCGGATAGCAGGCTCCGTGCAGCTCCAGCATGGGCAGCGAGACGTTGGCCAGCGGAAACAGATTCGCCTGTACCTCCTGTGCGATCTCCAGCTCGTTCTGCAGGCGTTCCTTCTCGCGCTGCTCTTCCAGCAGGCGTTCAAGCGACGCAGCCATGCTGTTGAACGAGCGGCTAAGTGCGGCCAGCTGGTCGTGGCGTGTCACGTCGATGCGGTGCGTGAGATCACCCTTGTCGATGGCTGTGGTGGCCTCGTAGAGGTCGCGGATGGATTTGGTGATGGTGCGGTTGAGCCGCACCGCCATGATGAAGGCAATCAGTTCCAGGACGCCGAAGAGGACGGCAATACCAATCAGCACCTCCTGCACCACGGCAGCAATCTGCAACGAAGTAATGAAAAGCCGCTGGTAGAGCAGCGACGGCCGCGAGGTGACGTGCGTGAACGTGGTGTGCGCCTTGCCGGTCGCCCAATCCACCGTTTCGAGTGGCGCAAGGAAGGTGACGGGCACATCGTAGAAGTGTTGCGCTGGGGGTAGCGTGCCTCCCCGGACCGCTCGCTTCCGTGCCTCCTCGGCGCTGAGTTCGTGTCCGTCGATCTTTACTGGACCGCCGGAAGGCTTCCCGAAGCTATACTTTGTGACCCCGCCATTTTCGCCGACCATCGTCTCGTCATCTTCAATGTCGACGTCGGGAACGATGGTCACCGTACCCAGCCCGCGCGCAATCTGTGCGACATTCTCCTCACCGAGCGGCAGGCTGGTGATGGTGGTGATGGTGCGTCCATCGCGGGTGTGCGTGTCGACGGCGCGGAGATAAAGCTTGCCATTGTCGACCACCACGCTGCTGAAGTGCGCCGCTGCCCACGACGGCGCGCTGGTGATGGTGGTGGACTTCAGCGTCTCCGGCGTCAGCGCCAGCTGCTTCCCATCCAGGAAGGCCGCGACCTGCATAGCGACGTGTTCATGGTCCACCGACGTGTTCTCTGCTTCGGGCAAAGTCACATTGCGCGTCTTCGGGTCCAGATCCACGGCGTGGGCTATGTGCAGATCGAAGGCGCGATTGGTAGACGCGATGTGGGCCAGCTCGGCTTTGATCTCCGCGCTCGCTGCGAAGATGGCGAACTGGCCCGAGAATGCATACAACAGGATCAAGGCCAGCGAGACAAACAGCACGACCGGCGTAAGCCCCATCAGCAGATACGTGACGATCAGCCGGTTGCGCACCTTCCAGAGAAGGCGGCCGAAAACCCAGCGCCAGAGCAACGGAATGCAGAACAGGATCAGGAAGAAGAACGTGAGGCCGCTCAAGGTCGAAAAAACCGTGCCTGCACCGCCGGGCAAGAGGCGTCCCAGGGCGAGAGCCAGGTAAACGACCAGCAGCCAGAATGCGAGACGGTGGCTTTTGCCCCGGGGCGGGTCACGGCGCAGACGCCGGAATACTCCGATCTCAAAATTACGCAGATGTCCCATCTATCCGTTGAGTTTAGCTGAAAGAGCAGCGGAGAAGCGGGTAGCGATTCTTAGCTGCTAGCATCGAACTCAGGCACTCCCCCGCATGATTACCATCAAGCCCAGCGCCACACCTGACACGATTCCCGATCCTCCTGCGCGGCTGCCGGCGAACGCGGGCTTGTGGCCGCAGGTCGTCGGGCTGGTTCGCTACCTGTGCCAGAGCGAAGTGCACATGTACGCCTTCAGCGTGGCGGCGAACGCCATTCTGTCGCTCTTCCCCTTCATCGTCATGACCATGACGATTGAGCGATATGTCTTTCACTCTCCGGCCATGGAGAACGTGCTCGGCGACATGCTGCGCTACTTCCTTCCCGCGCATCAGGACTTCGTCGTGAAAAACATGGGCCTGCTCGCGCACGCGCGCGGCAAGGTGCAGATCATCTCCGTCATCACCCTGCTCATCTCCACCAGCGGAGTCTTCCTGCCTCTCGAAGTCGCCCTCAACCGCGTCTGGGGAGTGACGAAGAACCGCTCCTACCTCATGAACGCCGTCGTCTCGCTCGGCCTGGCCTTCTCCGTCGGGCTACTCGCTCTCTTGTCCATCGCCTTCACCGCCGCGCAGACCCGCTTGCTGACCCTCGTCTTCTTCGGCAAAACGCAGAACTTCGTCTTCGGCTTCCTGGCGCACGCCATCCTGCAGCTCTCAGCCGCCCTCTTCAGCGTCGGCATCTTCTTCCTCATCTACTGGATTCTCCCTAACCGCAGGTTGCCCGTCGCCGCCGTGCTGCCGACAGCGGTGGTCACCGGCCTGCTCTGGGAGCTGGCCAAGCGGATCTACATCTTCGTGCTGCCCTGGCTCGATCTCGAATCCGCCTACGGACCGTTCTCCGTATCAGTGAGCCTCATGATCTGGGCGTTTCTTACCGGTCTCATCATGCTCGCCGGCGCGCAGATGTCCGCCACGCGTCACACGCTGCGGCTGGCGCGTGAGGCGGATCTGGAAGAGCAGCGGGAAGAGCAGCTAAAGGGCGAGTAGCTAAGAACCGGGTAGCTAAGGTCCGAATAGCTGGTAAAGCGGGTCGCGGTTCTTTGTACCGGCGCTGCCAACGATTGGGATATTGTGATGGACGATGGCGAACCCCGAACATGTCGCGAAGCTGAAGGAAGGCGTCGAGGCTTGGAATAACTGGAGAAAAGAAAATCCGGATGTTGAACTTGATTTTCGCCAAGCAGACCTCCATAGGGTGGACGTCGCCCTGATAAACCTCAGCCGGGCGAACCTCAGCGAGGCGAACCTCGGCGGTGCAGATCTCCTTGGGACAAACCTCAGCAAGACGAGCCTCATTGCGGCAAACATCAGCGGGACGAAGCTACACACAGCGGACCTTAGTGGAGCGAATCTCAGCCACGCAAGCCTGTTCAGAGCGAACCTATACAAGGCGAACCTAAGTGGGGCGAACCTCCGAAAGGCGGTTCTCCTCGAGGCTCGCCTATACAAGACGGACCTGAGCGGCGCAGACCTCAGTGGGGCGGACCTGACTTACGCGAGTTTGATTGGCACGAACTTTGAAGGAGCCAACCTGACAGGCTGTTCGGTCTATGGAATTTCGGCCTGGGATACTCGATTGGAAGAAGCAATTCAATCGAATTTGGTGATCACACCACACAATCAGTCCGCGATCCAAGTGGACAATCTAGAGGTTGCTCAATTCGTTTACCTGCTCCTGAACAACGAAAGAATACGGAACGTCATCGACACCATCACCTCCAAGGTGGTGTTGATTCTTGGCCGTTTTACTCCCGATCGAAAACCCGTACTGGATGCCATTCGAGAAGAGCTTCGCAAACGCGACTACTTGCCGATCCTCTTCGATTTCCAAAAGCCCGACAGCAAAGACCTCACAGGAACAATTACCACTCTGGCCAACATGGCTCGCTTCATCATCGCCGATCTGACCGATCCTGCTTCCGTTCCCCATGAGCTCGCGATGATCGTTCCGAACACCCTCGTGCCGGTTCAGACAATCGTTTTGGAAGGACAGCACGAATACGCGATGTTTCGCGACCTTAAGACGAGATACCACTGGGTACTCGAACCCTACAAATACGAATCCGAACCTCTTCTGCTCGCACAGTTGAACGAGAAAGTCATCGCGCCGGCCGAAGCCAAGGCGAGACAGCTAAAGGCCGGGCTGCGACTCTCTTGACATCATCCGGCAGCCTGGGCGTAGACTCGCATCGTTCAGCCAACTCCCCATAACTTCTTACCTTCTGCTCCCTGCTCCGGATTCGACTGAACTGGCCCCGGTTCCCAAAAACAAAAGCGCAAGTAATTTCTGAGATCCGATCGAGGCTATGGCGGATACCACTCAGGCATCGCGATTCCGGATCTTCTGAACCTCCTCTGCGGCGAAGTCAAATCCGCCAACTCCGGCCGCATTCATCGAGCAGTCAGAGGAGCACCTATGAAAAAGCACAGCATGATCGCGATCACAGCATTTGGATTTCTGTCCCTCGCGAGTTTTACGCGCGCTCAGGATTGGTCAGGCAACAAATTCTCGCTGAGCAGCAGTACATTCAAGAACAACGAGACGCTGCCGATCAGTACGATTTACAACTATCAGTACAACGGAACCAACATCTGCTCCCTTGATGGAAGCCCCGGTGGAGACGAGTCTCCAGAGCTGTCATGGTCGAACGCCCCGCGCGGTACACGCAGCTTTGCCGTCACAACCTTCGATGTCACGGCGGGTGTCACGCACTGGGGCATGTATAACATCTCCGCCGAGACTACCGAGCTGCCCGAGAATGCAGGCGTTACCGGAAGCACCTACGGAGAACAGGTCATTAACACCTACGGTTCTGCCGGCACGAACGCCGACCTTAACTACGGTGGACCATGTCCTCCCGCCGATTACCCCCCGAATGTCCACCATTACGTTTTTACGGTCTACGCTCTCGACACCGAACTCAAGCTGCCCTCGTCGGCGAATTTCCCGCCTACGGCTCTCACGCTCTATCGCTCGCTTGTCGGGGCTGGAAGTTCAGGCCATATCCTCGCAAGCGCAAGGATTACCGGCCTCTACTCGACCACCCCCAAGTAGCTGAGAGGGCGCGCAGCTGTACAGCGGATATCGTTTCTGGTATCGGCGCTCCCGAAGCTTGGGACATTCGCCCCTTTGATCAGGCTCGCACCATATTTTCGCTTTTTTTTCTCCCAGAGAGTGATTTTCACGATAAAATAAGGCATGACCCGCGGCGGACAAACGATAATAGTTAAGAGCAAGATGATTCGATGGATCTGATTGATTCCACGCTACTTCTCGTGTTTCGGGAGTAACTATTTGGAGTCCTCCCACCAAGACGGAAAT
Source organism: Acidobacteriota bacterium (assembly GCA_013289875.1). Lineage (GTDB taxonomy): Bacteria > Acidobacteriota > Terriglobia > Terriglobales > Acidobacteriaceae > Silvibacterium. The sequence continues at coordinate 36,459 of JABCZC010000028.1, forward strand.
ATACAGAACCGATTTGCCGCCGCGGCAGTCAAATAAACAAGCCCAGGCCAAGTAAGCCCATATTAGAAATCCGGAAACGAGGGCGAATTATATGCATACCACTACCCATAACCGACCTGTTAGTACGACGTGCACCGCCGTTTTCGCGCCTTTGCGCGAAAGGCTTGCGCGCGAGGTATCAAGCAGCGCCATGCTCGCGGACCTGCTCGATAAGCTGAACCAGATGCAGGAAGCCTGCGCGCGGCCCGCCGACTTCAAGCTCTGCTTTGACGTATTTGTCATTCGCGCTGCCGATCACGCGGATATCATTCAGACCTTCCTCCCAGAGCTGATCCGATTCCTGCCTAAAGACGCGCAGCAGAAGGCTTCGTTCGAATATCGCCTGGCTGAAGGTCGCGAAGCGAAGGACCTGACCTGGGACGTAGCATAGAGCAGCTAAAGTCCGGGTCGCTGTAAAGCGGATACCCAAAATCCCGGTCAGTTAAAAAACAGTTAGCAAACCCACGTGGATTCCCACCTTAGCTTCGCGAAGGTGGGCACCCGCGTCCTTTGCCGCACTGGACTCCGCGCCTTACAAAATATTTCCTTCCTCCTCTTTGGCGAGATATTGCTGGATGTCAGGCCGTTCGGCGATCTGGGCGCGTAAGTGAGCGGACCAGTATTCATCGCTATGGGAATCCGCGGACTTCGAGTCTTTCCCGGACACATGCCTTCCAAATAGCTTGACTTTTTCGATAAAGCGGTCCACTTGATGTATGAGTCCGAGTCCATGCGGGAGGGGTCTTCTACCGTTGAGCCTGCGACTGTACCGGCGTGGAGGAACATATGGCAGAGTGTCCCGCACCTCCGTCCTGGAGACCCACCAGCACGAAGCCGAGGCATATCTGGATGTCGGCAAATCGCGCGATCGAAGACGCATACAAAGACCAACATGGAAACCATGCAGTCCTGGTCGGTTCACAATTCGAAGAAGGATTTATGGAGCGCCGGATCCCGCGGGAGATTCGGCTGCCACAGGGTGCCCATAACAAGGAATTTGGCGACCATCTACTCGAAGAACTGAGGGGACCAAAGGGCGGTCCACGCAAGCCGGACATCGTCGATTTCGACGATCGGGCTTTTTACGAAATAAAGCCGGTCGACACGTTCCTTTGGGACAGACAGAAAACTGTCAATCAACATACGAGTCTTTATCGTATGGCGGACGACGTTGTGGACGAGTTCAATGACAGGAAACGGGCGGAAACGCCCATCGGCAGCAAACGGTTGGAAACGGAAGAGCCGTGGGTCATTGAGAATGCAAAGTGGAAGCCGCCGTTCTGCCTGACCATGCCGGGTCTGCAAGGACAATACAAGCTGGACACCTTTGCAACGAATTACGATTTAGACCGCAACTGCCGCGGCATTATCGTTTACAGGGTTTGGAAGAAATACCGAAAGCAGGAAGAGGAAGCACAAGCCGCCGCCAGGGTAGTCGTCACCGACAAAGATGAAGCGTATAACAAGTTACTTCCCGCGCCCGGGGATCTGCCAAAGATAATTGGTCGTTATGATCCCTACGAGCCGGAGCACCTGGTAATCGTGGCCAAATATTTTGACGACGCCTTCAACAGAAGGCCGACAGTCGACATTGTGCAGAAGGTCGCCGACTCGGCCGTGCCTCCGGCATTCGATCGCAGGAATCCCATCGGCCAGTTTCGATTCCTGTCCAGATTAGGGCCATTTGCGACCAATCATCCGGAAGACCTGCTGAAGATTGGGGCGATGTTGGTTGTCGGCGCGGCTGGGCTCGCCGTTCTCGTGATCGCGGCACCGGAAGCCGGAGCAGGCGCCGGAGGTGCCGCTGTCATTGAAGAGGGCGGAGCAACGGTGATTTCATTAGCTGCCCGCAGGCTTGCAGCCAGTGCGGCGGCGGAAGCGGTGAAAAAAGCCGCAGGGATCATCCTTCTCTTTGGTACCATCCAAAGCATCCGAGGAAACGACGTATCCTTCTCCCGAGTTGGGGCTATGCGGGCGATTCCACTCAACTCGGTGACACCCTACAAATCGACCTATTCTGCTCTTTCCAGCGGCTTGTGCATCGCAGATTCTCCTGACCAGTTTCCCGCAGTTCAGGGTGACATTCGTGTGGGCGATACGGTGATGTTCGACTCCGAGCCTCATTCTGTCGTTGCCAGGCTCGTTGCGTATCCCAACAGCGTCCCTGAGTCTGAGTAGGGCTGAACACTCGGCGTCTTTCAGAATCAACTCGGCGAGTCGAGAAATTTAAAACAGGAGTTATTTCTTCCGAACAGCGGTCCAGCGGCCCATTGCGCGGCCTTTCACTTTCATTCGTCCCTTTGCGGAGTCTCCATCGACCCACCCGTCGAAGGTTGCGGTGACGGCTCCGGGTTGAGAGGGCCAGGTTCCACTGAAGGTCAGCTCGACATATCCGTCGCGCCACTCGCCGTTCACAGGCTGATCGGGGCCAAAGGCGCCCGACCAGATGCCGACGAGGGTGCTGTCCTGGCGAACGAGCTTAAGGGTGCCTCCAAAGCCTCCGGCATCGGTGGCGCAGGTAACCTCCCATGTGCCGGCGGCGTCCGCGCCATTCTCGAGCGGCTCCGGCTTGGCGTTGGTGATGCGGAGGTTGGAAAAGTAGGCTTCCTCGCCGGCGTATCCCCAGAGGGCAACGGCGCCCTGCAGGCCTTCGCCTTTCAATCCATCTACGATGAGGCTCGGTTTTTCAGAGCCGTTCACATACAACCGGGCCTGGCGGCCATGCACGTCGATCTTCACTTTTGTCCACTCATCCAATTGCAGATCTGCCCAGGATTCGTAGATGAATGGCCACTCTCTTCGCAGCTTCTCCCAGCCGAAGTCGGGCGAGGAAACATATTGCACTGCATGGTTGCGCATGGCCTGGTCTTCCGCACTAGAGTTGCCCGGCCGAAGATAGAAGAGCTCGTAGTGCACGGGATCGGCACCCACACGGAAGGCGACTCCCGCGAAGCCGGGCCTTCTTACGCCGGGCGGCGCGTTGACCTTGGTGGCAATGTCCAGCTCGATCGTACCGTCGCGAAACTGCGTTCCGTTGATCAGCGCAAGTGCCGCCGCGTCCACTGCCTCTGTGGTGAGACGGACGGCTTTGCGGCCTCGATACTCAACGGCTTCAGCCTTCACTCCGGGCGGCACGGTCAGATCCTTTGTATCGGCCAGCGCGAAGCTCTGCGTTGGCGGGACAGCTGCGTCCGGGTTGTGATCTTGCGCGCGGACCGTGTGTGCGGCGGAGACGAGGAGCAGGGCAATTCCGGCAAAAGGGAACTGGGTCGATCGTGGCATGCGGCCCACAGTAGACGGCGCACGCAGGGGCGGCAAGCATTCTGTGACGAAGGGATCGAAACCGGTGTCAGGAAGCGAAGCTTAGAGCTGCCGGGAGTAGTCGATCTTTCCGGAGCAGGCACGCTGGAAGATTTCGTCGAGAGCGGTCTGGGCGGTCTGGCTGGTAACAGGGCGGATGCGGTCGGCGATCTCCTCAACGGTGTCGGCAAGAGAGATGACTTCATCGAAATGCTGGCTGCGCAACCAGGACTCATATTGCGGGACCAGGCTGGGCGCGCGAAGGCGCAGGTTCAGGAGGAATTGCGCTCCGTCGAGGGGGTATAACGCCGGACGCTGTTGCTGGCGGGCAATGGAGGCGTTTTGCTGGGTGGCTTCGATGGCGGCCTGCATCTCGTCTGTGGTGTCGAATCCAACCTTGGTTTCGATGGGAATGATAACCCGGTGCTGAAAGTAGTCGACGAGGTTGGAGATTTCGGTCCAGGTCTCTTTGGTCGGAGGCATGCCCGGACACAAGGGGAAATTGTATCGCTGGTGCGGCTCAAAGCCGCGGGTGTAGAGCCAGAGGTGAAGCACCTCATGGGCGATGATGTGCTCGTTCGCGCAACTGGCCTCGGTGTCACATTCGATGATGGGCTGACGGCCTTCGAAGCGGAGAATGGCGCCGAGGTAGCCGTCAGCGCGGCCCGTGGACGTGACGGAGCAGGCGGGCTTCTTGAAGGAACGCAGTGCCTGGCGGTAGTAGGGCTGTATGGCGGGTCTCAGTTCGACGTTGCAGACCCGCACGGATTGAGCATGGCCAATTTGCGCGGCTGCCAAAAGCAGAATGCACCCGCAGAATTTCAGAAACATGCGTCTTTCCAGCGTCTTTAACCGATTGAATTTGGCCCGCACGCGGGAAATCCGCGCAATCCTCAGTTTCGCCGAGTATATCAGGGAGGCGGGTGCGGGACGGCGGGTGCGCGACGGCGGGTGCGCGACGGCGGGTGCGGTCGCCAGTTGAGGGGTGTCGTTCATCCGACCCACGGAAAGGTGGGTACCAGGGGACAGTGGCCTTTCGTAATCAGGCAGATAAGAGATTTTACTGCGTGCAATTTTTTCTTGCGTTGCAGGGCTTTTCCTGCCATAACTTGAAGACGATTTTCCTTTTTCGGGAAACGCTATTACGGAAGGCCGATTTTTGTTGATGTATTGGTTGCAATGTTTTCAGAAATGTCCTGGGGATAGCGAGCTGCCTGAACGCCACGCTGTGGCGCGGTACAGGCGGCTCTTGGTGTCTTCAGGCCACGACTGAAACCGAACAACAGTCACCTCACCAAAGGAGTGGATGTGAAAGAAAACGGGGTAGTGAAGTGGTTCAACGGCGCCAAGGGGTATGGGTTCATCCAGCGTTCGACGGGCGAGGATGTGTTCGTACATTTTTCCGCGATTCAGGACAGCGGATATAAAACGCTGAATGAAGGCGAAGCAGTGGAGTTCGAATGCCAGCAGGGTCCCAAGGGCCTGAATGCGGCGAACGTAATTCGAGCTGCCTAAAACGACACCCGGCACGAGCGCGATCACGCGCCGACAATATTGACCGGGAAGGTTCTCTCTTTACGGCCTTCTGCCTACGGCAGCAAGGCCGCTCGTGTCTGTAGCGGACTGTTTGCGGAGAGCCCAGGCAGAGGCTTCGGCAAGGGCTGGATCGGCAGAGCGAGACCAGGCTTCGAGGGTGGGGCGGAAGCGGGCGAGGCCGCTGTTGCCCATGGCGATGGCAAGATTGCGGCGGAAACCGTCAAATCTGGCGCGCTTGACGGGCGAACCGAAGAACCATGCGCCGAATTCGCGGTCGTCCATCGCGGCCAGCCAGTCGAGGGCGGGGTTGACGAGCTCGGGGCGCGGAGAGAGCTCGGGATCGGAGGCGACGGGGGCCTTGTTATTCCAAGGGCAAACATCCTGGCAGATGTCGCAGCCGAAGATCTGGCGGCCGATGCCGTCGCGGAGGTCTTCGGGGATGGCGCCTCTTTTCTCTATGGTCAGGTAGGAGATGCAGCGGGTCGCGTCCATCTGGTACGGCGTGAGGGCCTGGGTGGGACAGGCGTCGATGCAGCGGGTGCACGTTCCGCAGCGGTCTGGAGCAAAGGCAGGCAGTTCGGCGGCGGGGAGTTCAAGCGAAGTGAGGATGACTCCCAAGAAAAACCAGGAACCGAGCTGCTGGTTAAGAATGCAAGTGTTTTTGCCCGTCCAGCCGAGGCCGGCATAGCGCGCATAGACGCGCTCCACGAGCGGACCGGTATCGACATAGCAGCGCGACTCGAAGGAGCCGATTGCCTGACGCAGCGCAGCGTCGAGGGCTTCGAGGCGCTTGAGCAGAACTTTGTGATAATCCGTCGGGCGCATAGGTGCGGCGGGTTCTGATTCAGAGCCGGGGCGGAGACCGGACCAGGCGTAGCGGGCGAGCCAGCCTGAGCCTTCGGGAGCGGGATCGATCGAGCGGGGCTGATCGGCATTGTAATTTGCAACACATACAATTACAGATTGCGCCCACGGGAAAGCGGTGCGCACGGAGGAGCGAATGAGCTCTCCGTTTTCATTGCGGCGCTTGAGGTATTCCATTTCACCGGCGTTGCCGAAGTCAATCCACTGCTCGAAGCGGGTGCGCTCTTCCTTGCTCTCGGAGGCGTCGCGCGCGGGGATGACGGCGACTCCGGCGAGGGTAAAGCCGGCTTCGCGAGCGAGCGCGTCGACGAGGGATTGGGCGAGAGGCACAACATTAGACTGACACAATCGGGATGGGAGATGCGAGAATACGAGCGATAGCAAAGAATCCTCCCGTGATGTAGATTTTCGCTCTATGAAGCCCCCCGCGAGCCGCATCTCGATTGTGCTTCCGTCAATTCTGTTCTTTCTACTTTGCGCGTCGGCTGCCGAGTCTGCGTCGGATCAGAGCGTTGGCCGCTGGCGATCTGTGGAAACTTCGAAAGGCGGGATTGGCGCAATGTATGAGTTTCACGCTAACGGCACTTTTGATTACAGCCCCGGCGCTGTTGTCGAGATGCCGTGGCGAATCGAAAACGATGAGCTTGTACTTCCTCCTGGAACGGCTGGCGGCCCTGTGCAGAAAAAGACCATAGTGTGGCTGGGCGAGAACAAGGTCCAGTTTATCGAGGGCGGTTCGAACGAAGAACTTACGCGCAGCGGAGACCGCAGCGACGCGGGGAATCCAATCATCGGCGAATGGATCGGAACGAGAGAGATGAGCGGCCGTAAGCTCGAGATGCATTGGTTCTTTTACCCTGAAGGGAAAGGCCTCTTCTTGCTTCCCTTTCTGAGTCAGCACGGGCACTTCACAATAAGGAACTCGTCACTCGAGATTGAAATGCCAAATAGCAGCCCGGTGGACTTCAAATTTCAAGTGGAAGGGGAGGTGCTGACTCTGGTGAGACTGGAAGGGAGTGTAGAATCGCGTTTTGCGCCCTACTGAGCAGCCTTTACCTCGTCGAAGCGCAGTATTCTTAATCGAATAACTCGGGGGATCTATTGCGATGCACTCTATCCCACTCTGGCTCTTGTTCTTTTCGCTCTTTCTCCCGCGACTCACGTTGTTGTATGCATTCTTTGTGCACCAGGTGCCCAGTGCTCATTTGCCGAATCTGGCTGCTCTGATACTGTGGGCGCTCGTGCCACGAGTGTTAATGCTGATCTACATCTACGTGAACCTTGGATTTGACCTCTGGTTTATTGCCCACCTCGTTGCATTGATCCTGGTTTGGGGTGGTAGCGGCCATCGAGCCTCGAAAAGATGGGACTAAGACAGTGTTCAACCACGTCAGCGGCGAGTTCCAGACGATACGGCCGGCCAATCGAAATGCACATGACCGAGTTGCCGACTTGAACGGACATGTGGCTCCGGCTCTCAAAGAGCGCGTTGGCGATTTGGCGTCAACCGAGACGGACGGGTAAACCGAGAATGACTCCTTCCCGCTTCTTTCGAAACCTCATTCCATGACATGCTGAAGTCGAACCGTCCGGTGCTCCAACCAGTAGCTTCCGGCGCCAGGCCGCTGTTCAATCCTGAGGGCTACGGAGTCTTCCATCGGTATGGGCTCGTCAGAACATAAACCGAGTTCAGGCCCGGCAGACTCGTCAGAATATTCTGGAAGGAGAGCTCACCCCGGTGAGTACAAGGCTTCGCACGGCTTCACTTTTCTTTGACCTTCCCAAGTTTTTTATTCAGCTCCGGTGCGCGGTCGTGGCCTTCGGCGGCTCGATGCTCCTGGCTGCGCTTAGCCTGACGGCGCCAAGCGTAATGGCGCAAATCTCCAACCCGGAGAACGCCCAACACTTCGCGCATGACGCAGGTGCTTCGCTGGATGTAAAAGAAATCTCCGTGCAGAACCGGGATGGCGTGGCGATCCACGACATCACCTATGCCGACCCACACGGAGGCGTTGTGCCTGCGTACCTTGTAGTGCCTGAAGGGAAGGGCAAATTTGCCGCTATCGTCTGGGGGCACTGGCTGATGCCGAATTCCTCAACCGCAAATCGCAGTGAGTTTCTGCAGGAAGCGGTCGCGCTCGCACCGGCCGGGGCGATCTCTCTTTTGATCGATGCACCGCAGGCTCGTCCGGGCTCTAAGCCGACTCCAAACTCGGTTCTCATCACCCAGCAGGTTGTCGATCTGCAACGAGGTGCAGACCTGCTCCTCGCGCGCCCGGATATTGATCCGAAGCGCGTTGCTTACGTGGGGCACAGTTGGGACGCTGGTACTGGCGCCATTCTCGATGCAGTGGACAAACGTTTCGCGGCCTTTGTCTTTATGAGCGGCCCGCAATCGACCCGGCAATATGTGCTGCTGTCTGATTCCCCTCGTATGGTCGCCGCTCGCAAAGGTGCAGACATGGCTAAGATCGAGCAAGTTTTGCAAGCAAATTCGTGGGCTGATCCCGCCACCTACGCCTCGCAACTGGGTCCGGCGCCGGCTTTGTTCCAATACGGCTTACACGACGAAGAGTGGGTTCCGCTGGCCGATGCGAAAGACTATTTCGCCATGAGTTCGGGGCCCAAGCAGGTCAAGTTTTACGATTCAGACCATTCGCTAAATGCCCAGGCTCGAGTCGATCGCTATAACTTCCTGCGCGAGAAGCTGGCACTTCGCGCAGTGCCACCAAGCAGCCTAGCCACTATTCCGGCTATCAAATGACTCACCGCGGACGCCCTCTTCAGCTCACACCAAGAAGTAAACCTACAATGACTGAATTCTTTGCGGTGCGATCATTTGTTGGAGGCTGGCCCTGGTTGTCTTGACCAAGGTGGGACAATCCCATTTATGCGCGCATATGCCACTAACTGCCCCATGTGTTCGTTGTCGTGCACGATAATTCGCAGGTACATGCCATCGACCGTGACGGTTTTGCCTACGAACGTTACTTTGCGTTCGAGGTCGCCAGGCTTTAACTGAGCCCGTGCTGTCTTCACCGCATCGAGCGATCGCTCTAGAGCTGCGATCACTGCGGGTTTTGATGTGACTGTCTTTTCCAGGTCATCCTTATCCATGTCCGGAGGCATCTTTGGACCGGTTACGCTGAGTAGTTCGAAGTTGGCCTGTGCGATGTGCATAAGGACCTCGCTCACCGACCTCACGCCTGGTCCAGGACGCCACGAGTACTTGTCGGCAGGGATAGCCTCGGCGAGGGCAATCAATTGCCGGGAAACATGGCCCCACTCGCCGTCGTAGCCCTCCCAGAGTCCTTCGTACTCGGGGTTTTGCGGCGGAGCTTGCGGGGCAGCCTGGGCATGAAGCACTGTGGCGCTCAGTGCAAAGAGAACGAGAAGCTTCTTCATGGTTCCTCCGCGTGACTGACTATAGCGTAGCGGGGTTCGTGGATGGTTGACCAATCCCAAGCTGGCATCGTCGCTGGCAGCAATGATGGCTGGCTTCGGGCGCTACGGCTAATATCTACAAGCCCGGCGAGTGCGTCGCTGACACGCTGCTTCCCTAGCAAGTCATTGCGCGGGTTGCAGCTGGCCGCTGGGGGTTGAGCGGGAGATCGCCAGCTCCTCCTCGGTCATGTCGATGGAGATGTCGGCGAAGAGCGGGGTGCTGAGATAGCGCTCGCCAGTGTCGGGCAGCATGCAAAGGATGGTCGATCCTTCGGGGGCTTCGGCGGCAACGCGCAGGGCCGCGGTGAAGGTGGCTCCGGAGGTGATGCCGACGAAGATGCCCTCCTTGCGGGCGAGTTCCCTGCTCCAGTGCATGGCATCAGCGTTGGTGATGCGGTGGACCTGGCTGATAACCTTCATGTCGACGGCGTCGCCGGCGAGCTTGGGAATGAAATCGGGGCTCCAGCCCTGCTGCGGATGCGGGTGCCAGACGGGATGGCTGGCGGAGCCGGATCCGTCGGGATTGCGCGGCTGCGCGATGCCGCTCGAGAGCATGGCCGCGTCGTCGGGCTCGCCGACAATGATTTTCGTTTCAGGCCGCTCCTTCGCGAGCACGCGGGAGACTCCCTTTAACGTTCCACCGGTGCCGAAGCCGGTGACCCAGTAGTCGAGGCGCTCGCCCTTGAAGTCCTCGATGATCTCGCGGGCGGTGGTGCGGGAGTGCATGTCGGCGTTGGCTTCGTTTTCAAACTGGCGGGTAAGAAACCAGCCGTGCGCCTCGGCCAACTCGTTGGCCTTGGCGACCATGCCGATGCCTCGGCCGGCGGCGGGAGTGAGCACGACTTTCGCGCCGAGAAAGCGCATCAGCTTGCGGCGCTCGACGCTGAAGGTTTCGGCCATGGTGACGACGAGGGGGTATCCCTTTTGCGCGCACACCATAGCGAGACCGATGCCGGTGTTGCCGCTGGTGGCCTCAATGACTGTCTGGCCGGGCTTGAGCTGGCCGGTGCGCTCCGCGGACTCGATGACCCCGAGAGCGAGGCGGTCTTTGACGGAGCCGAGCGGGTTGAATGCCTCGATCTTGACGTAGAGGTTGACGTGAGGCGGCGCCAGCTTGTTGATGCGGACGACGGGGGTGTTGCCGACGGTTTCAAGGATGTTTGCGTATCGACTCACAGGATGGTCCTCGGGTCTTAGACTTGCGCGTGCCCATTGTCAACGATTCGCGGGCGGAGGGGCAAATGGCGGCGGGGTCAGATGCTGAGCACGGGAAAGGGAGAGTCGCGAACCACGGCATACGTCAGGTCGCGCATACGGCCACGAGCGCCCGGCCGCGGGCTTCTTCCGATCATGAGCACGTCGGCATCGGATTGCCGGGCGGCCTCAAGCAAAGCATCTTTCACTGAACCGACGGCAATGCGAACAGGGGCTTCCGAACCGGCGGCTCGTTGCAGATCGGCGATGCGCTGCCTGGCGCGCCGCATTTCGGCGGATTCCTCCTGAACTTCAAGATCGAGCTGAATCGGCAGGTCGGGGTCTCCGGCCTGCACCGCGTGGATAATGGAGAGCTTGCTGCGCACCTCGGCTGCTCCCTGGCTGGCATAACGAAGCACTCTTTCCGAATTGGAACTGAGGCCAATCGCGCACAGCCACTCCCGGTGCTCCAAAGGGCGCGGGGCAATGGTCTGAGCATGAGTGCTGCTCAACACCGGGCAGTCCGCGTCGTTGAGCACCTTGGCGGTTGTAGAGCCCAGCAGCATTTGCCGGAAAAACCCGGAGTGCGTGGGCATGATGATGAGATCGGCCCGGATGTCTCGCGCAACCTGCGCGATCTGTGTCGCTGCGTCGCCTGAGGCGAGAATCCGCGGGCACCGATCAGGGGGAAATTCGGCTGCGAGGAACGAATCGAGTTTCTCCCGGCCAATGCTCAGGTGCTCCTCTGAAATCTCGGACATTGGCCTGGAGTAAAGCTCGAAGCTGTTGAAGCGGGCGGTATCGACAACATGAAGCAGCGATACTTTGGCGGCCATCATGGCTGCGGATCTTTTCACGTAAGCAGCCATGGCAATACAGGAGGGCGAGAAATCGACGGGAAAGAGGATGTTTTCAATTATTGCCATGTATGTGTCCTTCGAAGATCGGATCCGTGGTCAATAGATGCCCGGGATGAGGCGTTTGGTGCATCCGCTGTAGTCGAGGTATTCCTGGCCGAAGGCGCGGGTGAGCGCAGCCTCTTCAACATGGATGCGGTAGAGCAGCGCGATCGTGGTGGGGATGAGAATGATGGCAAGGCCGATCCAGTTGCGAGTGTTCAGGCCGACCGCGACGAAGAGGATCACCATTCCTGAGTAAGAGGGGTGACGAACGAAACGGAAGAGGCCGGTCTTGTGGAGGGTCTGGTTGGCGTGGATGGCGACGTTGGCGCTGAAAGACCTGCCGAGCGTGACGATGGCTGTCCAGCGAATGGCGAGGCCAGCGATGAGGAGGGCAAGGCTGAGTGGTCTGATCCAGTGCGCTCCACCGAAGATGGTGGGCGGATGCGATTCGCCGATCCAGGTGCCGATGGTGATGGAGATGACGATGACCGGCCAGAGAATGAGCAGAGAGCCGCGGTCGTGGACGTTACCGCTGCTGCGCCGGGTGCGCGTGATGACGAGAATAAGCACCTCGGAGGCAATCCAGATCCAGTTGAGGATGGTCCAAAATGCAGACAGGGTCATTGCGTCCTCGGCGTCATGCTACTTTCGTTGCGTTTTTACAACTACTTCCTTAGTATCGAAGCGAGGGGTTTGAAGTATTCCCTTCTCATCCTGTGGCTTCCGAGTGCGCGTAAATCCAAGCCCTTGAAGCTGCTGCGGTCCCAGTATCGGATACCTTCTGACTCGACAGGATAGAGCTGAATATTAAACTATGCGGATACTCATTACTGGAGCTGCAGGCTTCTTAGGTTCGCATCTGGGCGATGCTCTGCTGGCTGAAGGCAATGCCGTTGTCGGCGTCGACAATCTGTCGACAGGCTCGCTTAACAACCTGAAGCATCTGGCAAATGAGCCGCGGTTTGAGTTCCGTGAGCACGATATCTGCACGCCGTTCGATGTGGGAGCGGTGGATTACGTCTTCAATTTTGCGTCGCCGGCGAGTCCGGTGGATTATGCGCGGCTGGGCGTGGAGACGCTCGAAGTGGGTTCGGTGGGCACGACCAACGCGCTCAATATCGCAAAGAAGTATGGCGCGAAGTTTCTGCATGCGTCGACGTCGGAATGCTACGGTGATCCGGATGTGCATCCACAGACGGAAGATTACTGGGGGCATGTGAACCCGATCGGGCCGCGGTCGGTGTACGACGAAGCCAAGCGCTTCTCAGAGGCACTCACCATGGCCTATCACCGCTATTACGGTGTGGATACGAGGCTGGTGAGGATCTTCAACACGTATGGGCCTCGGCTGCAGAAGAACGACGGTCGGGTGATTTCGAACTTCATGGTGCAGGCGCTGAAGGGCGAAGACCTGACGGTCTATGGCGAAGGCGAACAGACGCGGAGCTTCTGCTATGTGTCGGATGAGGTCGCGGGCATCCTGGGGCTTTCGCGCACAGACGAGCATCTGCCGGTGAACGTCGGAAATCCGAATGAGTGGACGATTCTGGATTGCGCGAAGACGGTGCTGAAGGTGACGGGCTCGTCGAGCAAGATCGTTTACCATCCGCTGCCGCAGGATGATCCGTCGCAGCGCCAGCCGGACATTTCGAAGGCGAAGAGGCTTTTCGGATGGGAGCCGAAGATCGATCTGGAGACGGGGCTGCGGCTGAGCCTGGAGTACTTCAACTCGGTGGTGGATGTGGAATTGCAGGCCTGAGGCTGGTTTCGAGTTTTTGATTTCCTGGTCCGGCTGTCAGCAGACCTATTCGGTGATAATTCTATCGGCCCATTCCACCAGCGAGACGAAGATGGTGGGATTACCGAACTTCGCTCCCCATTGACTCAAATCAGATTCGCCTACTGATCTCGCCCGGGAACAAGCACCGCAGGCATAGATTTGAATGTAGCGCGCAGCAACTTTCTCCATCGTTCCCGCGAGTGGAGGCCATCCAACCGGAACAACCGCTTCTGCCTCGGACTTTCGCATCAGGCCCACCGCTTCGCCTAGAAGAAATATCTGGACCTCATGCCCCGCTTCGGCAAGAGCAAGTCCATGCAGGAATGGAAAGGCCGCCTTGGTTGGATCATCCGATCCCCAGGCACTCTTCATCATTATCCTGAGTGGCTTGCGTGTTTCCGCCTCGGCGATGCCAACGCCTGTCATTGCGAAGAACGGCAATGTGGCGAGTCGAGAGAGAAAGAACCGGCGTGCTGCCATGAATCCTCCTTATTGGCGACAGTACCGAAGAGCATACAAAACAAGAGGTCAATGAGTGCTGGTACTCTCGGCCCGATCGGAATCATCGTCAAGGTGAGTCGCTCAGAAAAACTGATGAAAGAAATGATAATGCTTACATTCCGTAGAAAAGTTCTTTATGCTTGCAATTACCTTTGCGCGTATAGCCAATAGAGTTTTTGCGGTCTCGATGAGCGCGGGGCAATCCACTTTCTGCGGGACAGGTATTAGCAAGCATGGATTTTGAGCAGCTACGAACCTTTCTGGAGGTCTGCCGTTTGCGCAGCTTTTCGCGTGCAGCCGAAAAGCTGATGGTGACACAGCCAGCGATTTCAGCACAGATTCGCACGCTGGAGAACGAGGTGGGCGCGCGGCTGTTCGATCGCGATGGCGGAAAGGTTACGTTCACGGCGGCCGGCAAGGTCTTTGAGCCCTTTGCCGAGCATTGCCTGGAGTGTCACAACCACATCACCGTAGCCATTGGTGAATTGCACCGGTCTCCACGCGGCGAAATTTCGGTGAGCGCGAACGAGGCAACCAGCCTGTATGTGCTGCCGACGGTCTTCGCGCAGTTCAAGCGGCAGTATTCGCGCGTGGGCTTGAGCATTGTGAGAGCGGACCGGGCCAGATCGATCGAGTCGGTGCTGAGCCGCGAGGTGGATTTCGGCGTCGTGTCGTTGCCGCTTAAGGATCCACGACTGCTGGTCGACATTATCCATCGCGACGAAGTGGTGCTGGTGGCGCCGAAGAATCATTCTCTGGCGGCGCGCGAGTCGGTGAAGCTTCCGGAGATCTTGCAGCATTCGCTGTTGCTGCCCAAGCAGGGGCGACAACGCGAACTGATCGAAGACCTCTTCCGCACCTACGAGTTACAGCCACGGGTGGCGATGGAGGTGGAATCGAGCGAGCTGCTGAAGCGGCTGGTGGTCGCCGGACTGGGCATGGGCTTCTTGCCGCGCACCAATGTGCTGGGCGACGAGAAGATGGGGGCATTGGAAATCATCAAACTCGACGGCGTGCGCCTGAACCGCGAGCTGGCCGTGGTTTACCGCAAGGACAAGACTCTGACCAGGGCGGCGCATGCGTTCCTGGAAATCGCCACTGGCAGGGCGCGTCCACATGCTCCGGCGGTGCCTCCGGGAAAGAAGCAGAAGTAAGCCTAAAGCGGCGGGTAGCGAAAAGGCGGTCAAGCAATCCCACCTTGGGAAGCTAAAACGGGCACCGAGATCCTGAACGTCAGGGAAAAACAGGTCATTCGACTGCGCATGCTACCAGCTCCCCGCCCCAACACACCGGGTGCGTAGGGGCTCCGGCCTGCGCGCGCTCCGCCTTTGATGAGGGCTTTTGGGGGTTTCGTCACGGCTTTGGGCGCGCAGTCTTTGTGGCCCTGGCTCGCGGCGTCCGGGCGGGTTTCGACGTCGGGGTGCGCGAGCTGAGCGTGGATCCGGGTGGGTAGCTCGTAGATTGACGCACGATGAGCTTAGTGGGTATTGTCCAATGGCGCTGCTGGGGCGGCGCCACATTTTCGGCGATGGAGCGCAGAGACTCGAAGGCTCCCCTAGCCAGATCCTTGCGCGACATGCTCACGGTGGTGAGCGGCGGATAGACAAACTGGGCGAGATGGATGTCGTCGAACCCGATGACCGACATATCTTCCGGCACACGGAGACCGGCGCGAGCCAGCACGCGAAGGGCACCGATCGCGGTCATGTCGTTCGAGCACATTACGGCGGTCGGTAGCTCATGCAGCGACAATAACCGCTCCATCGCGTGCATGCCCCCCTCGAGGGTGTGATCGCCCTCGATCAGCCAAGCAGCGGCGGGGCGAACGCCGATTTCCTCCATCGATTCGATAAAGGCGGTCTTACGGGCCTGGGCCGATCCCTGACGAAGGGGTCCGCTGACAAAGCTGATGCGGCGGTGGCCGAGGGCGGCGAGATGCTGCACGCCCTCGCGGATGCCCTTGCGGTAATCCACGATAAGAGCGCGCACGAAAGGACCGGGGGGGCCTGAATCGACAAAAACCATGGGAATATCGCGTGAGCTGAGTTCCTCAAGCAGCGGCTGCTCGATACCGAAGGTCATGACGGCGACTCCCTCCACGTGGCGCTCGAGCATGCGGCGGATACAACTGGTCATGCGGGCAAGGTCGTAGTTGGTTGAGCCGATCAGGATCTCGTATCCGTGGGCGACGGCGATTTCTTCGAAGCCCTCGATGAGCTCGGGGAAAAACGGGTTGGTGATCTCGGAAATGAGCAGACCGAGGAGGCGGGTGCGTCCAGAGACCAGGGCGCGAGCCTGGGTGTTGGGGAAATAGTTGAGCTCGCCGATGGCCTTCCAGACCCGCTCGGCGAGTAGCTTATCGACGGTGGGAATGCGATTGATGGTGCGGGATACGGTGGCGATAGAAACGCGGGCATGTTTGGCTACATCGCGTATATCGAGCCTGCGCTTTTCGCTCTTAACCTGACGTGGACGTTTCTTTGCCGGCATCCGGGAGCCTTTCTCTTGACTTGGCAAGTGTAAAGCGCATAAGTTCAAAGTTCCAGTAAACGTTTGCCAAACGAAAGACGGATTAACACTAGTAAAACGCTTTAGCGGCATGGCAGTATGCTTATTCCGGAGTAGCTGGGGGTTACCGAACCGATGCTTGACGCTCTCAGGGCGGAAGTTCTCGAGGCAAACCTGGAACTCGTGCGGCGCGGTCTTGTCCTTTACACATTCGGGAATGCCAGCGGCATCGACCGGGAAACGGGACTTGCGGCGATCAAGCCGAGCGGAGTGCCATACGAAAAGATGAAGCCCGGGGACCTGGTGATCACCGATCTTGAGGGCAGGATTGTGGAGGGCGAATTGCGGCCTTCGTCGGACCTTGGGACGCATCTGCTGCTATACCGCGAATTTCCTTCGATTGGCGGCGTGGTGCATACACACTCGGAATACGCGACGGCATGGGCGCAGGCGGGCCGGGAGATTCCGGTGTACGGGACCACGCACGCGGACTATTTTTACGGGCCGGTTCCGGTTACGGAAGAACTGACGGATGACGAGATTGGCGGCGATTACGTTTTGAATACCGGGCACGCGATCGTGCGGCGCTTCAGGGATCTGGATCCGGCTGCTGTGCCGGGGGTGCTGGTGCGAGGACACGCGCCGTTTGCGTGGGGCAAGACAGCAATGGACGCAGCGCACAATGCGGTGGTGCTAGAGGCAGTAGCACGGATGGGCTATTACACGGCGACCTTAAATGCGAGCGGCGAAGGCGTGTCGCAGGCGCTGCTGGACCGGCACTATTTCCGCAAGCACGGGGCGAAGGCGACGTATGGGCAGAAGAGCAGGGATTAGGGATTAGAGATTTGATTAGGGATTAGCCGTTAGTCATTCGTGCTGGGCGCAGCGGAGCAGGGATCAGGGAACAGAGAAACAGTGATTAGAAACCACCGTCCGAGCATCCAACGTGGGACAGCACGAGAAACGCAGGGACTGGGAATTTTTTAGCAGCCAAGGGACATAAATAAATGCAGCTTCAACCTTCTGTGGCGCTTTCCACTTATCTTGCGACGCCGGCTCATTCGCTCGCTCACCTCAATGCAGTCGATATCGCTGTGATCGCGATCTACTTCGGCATGGTCATCTTCATCGGCTTTTACCTGAAGGGTTCCGCAAATACGAGCGAAGAGTTCTTTATGGCCGGGCGTGAGATGACGGCCTGGATTGCCGGCTTGAGCTTCGTTTCGGCCAACCTTGGATCGTTGGAGCTGATGGGCTGGGCGGGTTCGGCATATCAGTACGGCATTCTGGCAACGCACTGGTACTGGATCGGGGCGATTCCGGCGATGCTGTTCCTGGGCATCATCATGATGCCGTTTTATTACATCTCGAAGGTCAACTCGGTTCCGGGATATCTACATCTTAGATACGGCGATGGGGCGCGGGCGCTGTCGGCGGTGAGTTTTGCCTTCATGACGGTGCTGATGAGCGGCATCAATATGTATTCGATGGCGCTGGTGATGAAGGTGGTGCTGGGGTGGAATCTGAACTTCAGCATCTGGGTGTCTTCGATCACGGTGGCTCTATATGTCGGGCTGGGCGGTCTGCGGTCGGCGATCTACAACGAGGTGCTGCAATTTCTGTTGATCTGGCTGGGCGCACTGCTGGTGCCCGTACTCGGACTGATCGATGCGGGCGGGTGGACCAACCTGAAGGCTCAGATCGGCGCGCGGCTGGGTTCTGAATATGTGCACATGTGGAGCACAACCGGGCATTTCAGCCAGAATCCCATGGGGATTCACTGGACAGGGCTGGTGTTTGGTCTGGCGCTGGTGATCAGCTGCGGCTATTGGACCACCGACTTCCTGGTGGTGCAGCGCGTACTGTCGGCGAACAATCTACGGTCGGCGAGAATGGCTCCGATTATCGGCGCAGCTTTCAAGATGGCGGTACCGTTCATCGTGATCCTGCCGGGGCTGCTTGCGCTGGCGGTGCTTCCCTATCACCTGGTGGGTGAATCGCAGGCTGTGGCAACCGGACAGCACAGCTACAACGAAGTGCTGCCGCTGATGCTGGTGCGCTACTGCGGGCCGGGGCTGCTGGGGTTGGGCGTGACAGCGCTGATTGCGGGATTCATGTCGGGCATGGCGGGCAATGTGAGCGCGTTCTCGACGGTGTGGACATATGACATCTATGGCGCGTTCCTGAACAAGAAGGCTACCGATCAGCATTATGTGGCAATGGGCCGGTGGTGCACGTTTATCGGCGTGCTGATCTCGGTGGGCACGGCGTATCTGGTGCAGCACGCGGCGAGCATCATGGATTACGTGCAGGGGCTGTTCAGCTTCTTTATCGCGCCTCTGTTCGGGACGGTGATCCTGGGCATGCTGTGGAAGCGAACCACAAAAGCCGGAGGCTTCTGGGGATTGCTGGCAGGCACGTGTACGGCGATCGGGCTCTTTCTATGGGTGCACCTGGATCCCTCGGCGCTGCGCTATGTTGCTCTCTCGGCCGACGCGAAGACGCTGGCGGAGGACATGTATCGAGCACTGTGGTCGTGGCTGGTTTGCGTAATTGTAACCGTGACGGTGAGTTATGCAACGAAGCCGAAGCCTCTATCGGAGCTGGAGGGCCTGGTATACGGCGTGGTTCCGCTGCCGGTAGAGCATGACGACCACTGGTATCAGAAGCCGATTGTATGGGCTGGCATCATCGCGGTGCTGTTTGTGATTCTGAATATTATTTTCTGGTAAGCGGAGAGGGCGATGCGCGAAGAGATTTCAATCTGGTTTTTTGGCGGCGTGCTGTTCCTGATCTATGGCGTGATTATTTGCCTGGAGGGGCTGTGGGAACTGAGCCATCCCCTGGTGAACCCTCCGGTACTGAATAATCTGCATGCGCCGATCTGGTGGGGCGCGATGATGGGCGTTGCGGGGCTGGGGTACACGGTGAAGTTCTGGCCGAAGAAAAGCCGGGGTTAAGGATTAGGGATTCGAACTTCGGCGCGGTAAGGATGACGTAGCAGCAAGAGCGGAGAAAAGCAGATCCTTCGACTTCGCACGCGATGCGTGCTCCGCTCAGGATGACATCAAAGTCAAGTTAGTTCAAAAGAGGCAAAAGAGAGATGAAGAAGCAGCTTACATATGGAGTGATTGTCGGCAGCCGAGGATTTTTTCCGCATCATCTGGCGAAAGAGGGCCGCGAGGAGATTATTAAGGTCCTTGATGCCAACGGATACAAAGCGGTCGTGCTTTCCCCGGAGCAGACGCAGCATGGAGCCGTGCAGACTCCGGACGATGCGCGGCATTGCGCGGAGCTTTTCAAGAAGCATGGCGAGGAGATCGACGGCATTATTATCACTCTGCCTAACTTCGGCGAGGAGCGGACAATTGTCGATGCGATCCGGTTGTCGGGGCTGAAGGTTCCGGTGCTGGTGCAGGCTACGCCGGACCGCACGGAGACGATGAAGATTTCGCACCGGCGGGACAGCTTCTGCGGAAAGATGTCGGCGTGCAACAACCTGATGCAGTATGGGATTGCCTATTCGCTGACGGCATTGCATACGGTGTCACCCAGCTCGGAGGCATTCAAGAAAGACCTGGCATGGTTCTCGGCGGTTTGCCGCGTGGTGAATGGCTTCAAGAATCTGCGCATCGGCGCGATTGGCGCGCGGCCGGCGGCGTTCAACACTGTCCGTTACAGCGAAAAGCAGCTCGAACGGGCGGGCATTTCGGTAGAAACGCTGGATCTGTCGGAGGTTCTGGGGCGGATTGCGCGGCTGAAGGATACCGACGACGCGACTCAGGCAAAGCTCGCCGCGATCAAGTCCTACGTGCCCACGAGCGGCATTCCGGAAGAGGCACTGCTGAAGATGTCAAAACTCGGCGCAGTGATCGACGGCTGGATGAAAGAGACCTACTGCACGATCAGCGCGATCCAATGCTGGACCTCGCTCGAAGAGTATTTCGGCGTGGTGCCGTGCACGATCATGAGCATGATGAGCGAGAATCTCTTCTCGAGCGCCTGCGAGACGGATGTGGTCGGCGTGCTGAGCATGTACGGACTGGCCCTGGCTTCGGAGACGCCGAGCGCGCTGCTCGACTGGAACAACAACTACGGCGATGATCCGGACAAGGCAGTGTGCTTCCACTGCTCGAACCTGCCGAAGCATTTTTTTGCCGATGTAGTCATGGACTTTCAGGCGATCATCGCGGGTACGGTCGGCAAGGAGAACACCTTTGGAACATGTGTGGGGCGCGTGAAGGCCGGGGCGATGAGCTATCTGCGCTTTTCGACGGACGATTACTCCGGCGGGATTCGCGGCTATGTGGGCGAAGGCGAGTTCACGAACGATCCCCTGGAGACCTTTGGCGGCGCGGGCGTGGTGAGGATTCCCGAGATGCAGAAGCTGCTGCGATTCATCTGCGAGCGCGGATTTGAGCATCACGTCGCTGCGAATTTTTCGACGGTCGCGAGTCCGGTTTACGAGGCGGCGACGCGGTATCTAGGTTGGGAGATGCATCAGCATAACAACAGCTAAGAGGCGGCTAAGGTCCGGGTGGCTAAGAAGCGGGCAGCTAAAAGGCGGGCAGTTAATGCGTAATGACTGAGGCGTGCGACCCGCTGAATTGGCTCAAGAAAAGAAAGAAAAGCAGGTCCTTCGACTCCGTTTGGCGAAAACTGCGCCAAACTTCGTTCAGGATGACACCCTGTTTGTTTTATTTGGTGAAGTGGTAAAACGTTTTCCATCGCAAGGAGACGCAGCGTGGCAATTGTTGCAGGCGTCGATTTTGGAACTCTTAGCGTGCGCGTTACGCTGCTGGACAGCGAGCGCGGGCGCTTGAGCACGGCGAGCGCTGAGTATCCACTGAAGCGCAAGCACGAAGACCCGGACTATGCGACCCAGTCGCACCAGGACCAGATGGATGCCCTGGTGAAAGCGACGCGCAAAGCGATCGCCGATGCCGGAATCGAGGGAAATGGGGTCGAAGCGATTGCGCTCGATACGACAGGGTCGAGCGTGATTCCGGTGGGCGCTAATCTTGAGCCGCTGGACGATTACTACCTGTGGTGCGATCACCGCGCGAAGGCGGAAGCGCAGCAGATCACCGAATTGGCGCACGAGGAGAAGCTCGAAGCGATCGAATGGTGCGGCGGTGTGTATTCGCACGAGTGGGGCTTTGCCAAGCTGCTGCACTGGCTGCGGCACAATCCGGAAAAGCGCAGGCAATTTGTAACTGCGTTTGAGCATTGTGACATGGTTGCGGCAACGCTGGCGGGAATCACCGATGCGAAGAAGGTAAAGCGCAGCGTTTGCGCGATGGGACACAAGTGGCTGTGGAATCCGAAGTGGGGCGGGCTGCCTCCGCAGGAATTTTTGTCGAAGCTGGACCCGCTGTTCGATGGGGTTCGCGAGAAGCTGGCGGGTGAGTATCAGACCTCGGACAAGATTGCCGGATATCTGGCGCCGCAGTGGGCGGATGCGATGGGATCGAAGGCGGGGATTCCGATTCCGGTGGGCGCGTTCGACGCGCACTGGGATGCGATTGGTGCGGGCTGTCGGGAGGGCGATGTGGTCAACGTGGTCGGGACATCCACGTGCATCATCGCGATGGAGAAGAAGACCACGCTGGTGCCGGGAGTGTGCGGGGTGGTGCCAGGCAGCGTGCATCCGCAATACACGGGGGTGGAGGCGGGGCTGTCGGCGACCGGAGACATCTTCGAGGCGATTGCGCGGCGGGCGGGGACCAAAGTTTCAGAGCTGTCGAAGGGGCTGGAACAGTATCGCGCAGGACAGACGGGGTTGCTGCGCCTGAGCTGGGACAACGGCGACCGTACGGTGCTGGTGAATTCAGAGTTGGGCGGTGTAACGCTGGGGTGGAACCTTATCCACACGGCGCAGGATGAGTTGTTCGCGGCGATCGAGGGGACGGCGTTTCACACGCGCATCATCCTGGAGCGGATGGCGGAGTATGGCGTGCCGGTGGAGCGGGTGATCAATGCGGGCGGGATTCCGCAGAACAATAAGGTGCTGAACCAAGTGTACGCGAACGTGCTGGGTAAGCCGGTGCTGGTGCCGGCCGGGATTCCTACGAGTCTGGGATCGGGAATCTTCGCGCTGCTGGCTGCGGGAACGTTTCGGTCGATCGAAGCTGCTCAGGATGCGATGTGCCTGAAGTATGCGACCTATGAGCCCGAGCCGAAAGCGACGGCGGTCTATGAGCGGCTGTTCAAGCACTATCGCGATCTGTATTTTGCGCTGGGACGGAAGAAGGCGGAGGCGGCGCCGCTGGGCGCGGTGCTGCCGGAGCTGAGAAAGATTGCTGCGGAAGCGTGCGAGGTTTAAGAGGCTGACAGCTTTACCAGCCTTGGCTCTGGGTGGCTGGCGAGCACTTCCGCCATCCTGCCCAAAGCAATCCTTCTGCCACGATGAAAATGGTAAAACCTGCGAAGGCAGGCAAGAGATGGAAGAAGTCAAGGTAGCCCACCGCAAAGTGAACGCCGATTGCACCACCGAACCCGGCGCAGCCCATGACTGCGACAATCTCCACCAGATTCTGGTTCAGCTCTGCACATCGCGCCATAAACAGGAGCAGACAGCCGATTGAACAAAGTCCGCCGCCAAAACCAGCGCGATCATGCGAAATGAGGGGGATCAGCGACGGAGAAATATGATCGAGAGTGGGAACGTCCAGCCCAATAAATCGCAGATCCGATGGCACGAAAACCCTGGTCATCCCAAAAATCGCGATGGTTGTTCCAGCCATGATAATGCCCGCCGCACAGGCTCCCAATAGAAACCTTCCCCATCTGGCAAATGGGCCACACTCTTCGGGTTTGTTCATCCAAACAGAGCGAAGCGAGAGATTAGCCGGGCGGGAGCGCCACAGTCCGGCAGCGAAAACGGGCAGAAGAAAGAGCGTTGCGACGCCATGCCACGTGTCGAGATAGCCGCGCCCGAGGTAGGTGAGGAAGGCCAGAAAACCTATCACCCCGGAGGAGACGAGCGCCCACCACGCCCAAGCTGATCGAACCTGCATCGGGAATGCGGCCAGCCAAAGATATCCGGCGCCGATGGCTAAAAGAGAGCCGCCATACGCCACCCTGTCGTGAAACATGAACCCCAGGAGGCGGCGATTGCCGGCTTGCATCAATGCAAATGAATCCATCCCGATTGCATGACTGTCCTGTGGAAGTAGCTGTCCTGAGACTGACTGGAGAACTGCGAATCCTCCGCTGAGTAATAAGGAAATGCCGGTGAGCGCAATCAAGAATCGACCATCACCGAGAACTACATCCAGAAGGCCACGCTCGTCTCTCATTGGCTCTGAAGTATAACAACCGGCTGACAGATGCGATCCGTTCTTCTAGTTCATCTTCATTCCGGGCATGGCGGAGTGGTCCATGTTGTCGTGCCCCTGGTCGTCGTCATCGGTGGACCAGACTTTCTTCGGGTCGGTCTCATAGGGATAGACGTGGACCATCCATCCAAAAAGGTGAGGAAGGAACTCACCACCGGCGGCGTCGCACTGTCCTGCGCGATCGTCGGCGGTCTTCTTGTATAGGAGCGATGTGGGCTTGAGCGGATCGAAATGCGACCGCGCCTCAAAGCCGTAATCGTGCCTCGTAAAGTGATACTGGGCCTGTGGAACGTTGGGGAGAAAGATTT